>PKUD01000083.1 GCA_002869695.1 Desulfuromonas sp.
CTAATGTTGCATCCTCACCCGAATCGTCCTTTTTGCGGCCAATTTGACATGGAAATGATGCGTTTTATAAAAATAACCATGTTCTATAATTTTATATCAAAAACGTTATAAAATTATTTCACATCAGTTATCAGTCACTTGTATCCATAAAACCATTTTAGCGAAAAACTTGACCAGTATTGCACTTGTTGCACGCGTTGCACTTATTAATCGTGTTGCACATTGTGTTGCACTTTATTTATGAATACTTTTAAGTATTTAGCGGTTTTTATATCAATTATTCGGGATTTTATCAGTTTTATTGCAACATGCGTTGCAATACAAATTACACATAAATTTGGAAATTATTCACCCAAGTATTCGTTTCCATTAGTCTTTTATTAAATGTTTCACTTTTTTTTCGGCTCTGGCACAGCTTTTGGATATATAGATAGGCATGAAGACTACACACAACATACAAGAGAATTTGGTTACGCTGGCGATCCCTTTCTACGGATTGACCACCCGCCCACAGGGCAGGCTTGAAAATATTTATATCAAGCTTATCGCCAACCCCCAAACGGGTGAATACACCCAGGCCGGGCTCTGCGTCTGGGATCCGAAAAAACTGCCGCACCTTCCGGACTGGCTGGCCAAGCAAGGGATCAGCACCCTGCTGTGCAACGACAAGCCGCTCGACCCGGAGAAGTCTTTTACGGCCGCCGGAATTTCAATCCACCGGAAACCGCACGCAGACCTCCCGGAGATGATCAGCGACTGGAAGGAACGACACATTACAGGCGATAGCATACTTGCCGCCTGACCCCATAACCGCAGATAGAGGAGCAGAAAATGAGATCCGAAAACATTAGTGCACGGCCCGAAGCAAGACAGAATGTAGCAATTGCCCTGGTAATATTCGGGTTTGCGGCAATCCCCGCATCCATTTACGTTGCCTGGCCGGCCCTGGTACACCTTGGCGAAAAACTTATCTAACCGAGACCCTAGAGAGGAGAGATATCATGAAAGCAGAAAATATTCACAATACCCCCATCGAATTAACTTACAAAGCTGGTGTCTACGCTGCAATGGGCTTTTGCGGAGTCTTCCTGACCGCCTTTATTCTCTGGTCGGTGGCCTGCATGGGTGGCGCAATCCTGAATGCACTGTAAATTTCGACCAGCGCAGCCTGTCAAATGTTCA
Organism: Desulfuromonas sp.; assembly: GCA_002869695.1. Taxonomy (GTDB): domain Bacteria; phylum Desulfobacterota; class Desulfuromonadia; order Desulfuromonadales; family Geopsychrobacteraceae; genus BM509. Next base: position 1,183 of record PKUD01000083.1, read on the forward strand.
TGAAAAAGGGCCTATGCTGAAAGCAGCATAGGCCCTTTTGACGGTTAAGGGGACCGGAAGCTAAACGATAGATTTCATCCCTTCCATCACTTCACGCAGTTCTTCACCGACCTCTTCGACCAGAGTGTTGCGGATTTCCGCGTTCACCGCGACCAGCATCTGGTTATCGACGCCATTGTCTTTCAGGTCAAGGCCTTTGCCGATCACGTCAGTATCCACCTTATCCATAAAATCTTTCAGCATGGGGATACAGGAGTGGGCAAACAGGTAGCAGCCGTACTCGGCTGTATCGGAAATAACCTTGTTCATTTCGTAGAGTTTTTTCTTGGCAATAACATTGGCGATCAGGGGTGTCTCGTGCAGTGATTCGTAGTAGGCCGACTCTTCCTTGATTCCGGATGCAACCATAATATCAAAAGCCAGCTCGACCCCCGCCTTGACCATGGCAACCATCAGAATACCGTTATCAAAATATTCCTGCTCGGGAATTTCCGCAGCCTGCGCTTCAGCCTTTTCAAAGGGCTCATTGTTGGTCTCCTCGCGCCAGCGCAGCAGGTCAGCATCATTATTGGCCCAGTCCTTCATCATGGTCGCAGAAAAGTCGCCCGACAGCACGTCATCCATGTGCTTCTGAAACAGCGGCGTCATGATCTCCTTCAACTCATCGGCCAGTTCGTAAGCCACCAGCTTGGCCGGATTTGAGAGGCGGTCCATCATGTTGGTAATTCCGCCATGCTTGAGCGCTTCGGTCACCGTCTCCCAGCCATACTGAATCAGCTTACAGGCGTAACCGGTGTCGATTCCGGACGCCACCATCTTGTTGTAGAAGAGGATCGAACCGGTCTGCAGGACGCCACAGAGGATTGTCTGCTCACCCATCAGGTCCGACTTGACCTCTGCGGTGAAGGACGACAACAAAACGCCTGCACGGTCACCGCCGGTACCGCAACAGTACGCCTTGGCGATATCCAGGCCGTCACCATGGGGGTCGTTCTCGGTGTGGACTGCAATCAGCGTCGGCACACCGAAACCACGCAGATACTCCGCACGCACTTCGGAACCGGGCGATTTGGGCGCAACCATGATAACGGTGATATCATCACGGATCGTCATCCCTTCCTCAACGATGTTGAAACCATGGGAATAGGAGAGACACGCGCCCTTTTTCATCAGCGGCATAACGTGGTTGACAACCGGGGTATGATATTTATCCGGAGTCAGATTCAGAATCAGGTCACCCTTGGGCACCATCTCCTCGATGGAGCCAAATTCAAAGTTATTCTGGGTCGCATTTTACCAAGAGATATGTTTTTCATCGATCTCAACCTGGCGCAGTGCGTAGGACACATCCAGGCCGCTGTCCCGCAGATTAAGCCCCTGGTTCAGACCCTGGGCGCCGCAACCGACGACCACGATCTTCTTCCCCCTAAGATAATCAACACCATTGAATTCATCACTTTCCATGAAACGACAGTTTCCAAGCTCCTGCAGTTTGCGGCTGAACGACAGCGAATTAAAATAATTCTGACCCATGACAATGTCTCCTTTTATGTATTGTTTTGTGAACCAAACAGGCAAAAGTTGATTTTAGGGACCATAACTGAATTTTGATATTGCGTATATTGAATTATTCAGCATACTATATTGCACATATCGCAACACAGAGCGACAAACGCCCCGGACCAAGACACAAACCAATATCATAGCAAACCAACGAAGGATTGCTTACGGACCGGCCAGAAAATTATTTACATCTGGAAGCAGCGCAAAGGATATCTCCTCATGGACATCCGCGAAATGGAAATTTTCCTCAGCGTCGCCGAACTACTGCATTTCGGGCGAGCAAGTCAGGCCTGTCACCTCAGCCCATCGGCCCTTACCCGCACCATCCAGCGTCTCGAGGAACAGGTCGGGCAACCGCTTCTGCTGCGAGATAATCGCACCGTCAAGCTCTCAACCGCCGGTGAAAAATTTCGCAGCTATGCCCGGCAGACCGTTCTGGAATGGCAGTCGTTCAGCAGCCAACTCAGAAATGATCAGTCACTTAACGGAACCCTGTCAATCTATGCGTCAATAACTGCCGTCTACAGCCTGCTGCCGCACCTGCTGGAAGCGTACCGGGAGGCCTACCCCGAAGTTCAGCTGGAATTACGTACCGGCGCTGCGGAACAGGCTGTCGACTGCCTGCAGAGCGGCGAGATCGATCTTGCGGTTGCGGCGCTCCCCGACCGCCACCGCTCGCGTATCGAATTCCTGCCAATCACCACCACTCCACTGGTCTTCATTGCCCCCCGGGGAAACAGTGCAGAACTGCCGATACGCAATAAACGGCTTGACCTGAGCAGCGCCCCGCTGGTCCTGCCACAGACCGGACTCTCCCGCCGCCGCTTGAACAAATGGCTCAAGGAACAGCGCATCACCCCGAACATCGCATCGGAAGTCTCGGGCAACGAAGCGATCATCCCGATGGTCAGGCTCGGCATCGGCATCGGCATCGTCCCCTTACTGGTTCTCGAACGCAGCCCTTTTCGCGACGCAGTCACGGTCATTCAACATGCACCACAACTTGGCTCATACGAGGTTGGCCTCTGTACCAGCAAACAAAACCTGCAGCGGCCAGGTGTTCAGGCCTTCTGGGAGCTTGCCAGGCAGCACTCTTCCCCTGAGCAGAGATAAAAAAAACAGGCTGCCTCTCCTGAAGCAGCCTGTCATAAATCCTGTTTACTGTTGCTTATCCTAAGTAGTGATCAGCAGCTCCCAGCAACTGCGCTGATGGTGAAACCCTGACCCTTTTCGGAATTAAGATAATCGATCACACTCCCCTTGGTGTAAGGCAGAACGTTGTCAGCGATCAGCAGATCGATCTCATTCACGGTCATAACCTGATTCTCTCCGTTTGGCTCATCCAGAGCCAGGCCCAATCTGGGCCCTCCTCAGCCAAAGCCTTCAAAGATCACCCGCAAGCACTTTTCCGGATTGTCCTCGAGAATCTGCTTGAACTGCTCACGCGCGTCATCAGTAATTTTCAACATTTCCCATCTCCCATAAGTTCATATATTTTCCAATATATATAATATTCATGTTTTAATATGTCAAGTTTTTTTCACCCGGAAATCACGTCATAAGCGGCGGGTTCTCAACTGTCAATTTCCAGTAGCAGCGCCTCTGCAATCGACATACGTTCCGACAGTTCAGCCCCCCACTCCTGCATGAAGTACTGGCTGATAGCGGCCAAAGCCTGATTGAGGGTTTCCAAGTCTAGCACAACAGCACCCGGCAGTGAGGTGACTCCGGTAAAATTCAACGGGCAATGATCAATCCTCTGAATGTCATCCTCGGAGACCAGTAAGGGCAACCCCTGACTTCGGCAGATAATCGGCCGCGCATCATAGAGCAGACAGCTCTTCTCGTGCAGCAATGGGCAGGGCCCTCCTCTCTCCGCGCGCTGAGCCCGTTGTCGAATCACCTGAGCTTCCTCCGGAGCGCGCGAACTCACTGCTAGCGCCAGGGCCACTGCCTCAACAGAGGAAACACCAAAATGCGTACAGCAGGCATCGCAGTTTTTGCGACAGGCGAAATGGTCCGCATAATTCTCCATTACCCCCGCCCAGAAACGATCCACCCGCTCTACAAGAAGACGATAATTCTGCAGACTGGTTAAGTTTTCCATGGTCACACGTTAACACTCAATGCAGATTAAAAACACTCTGCAACCGGGCGGTACCCAAAAAGGGCCCAGGCAAGAAGTTTTTCCTTGACGAACATTCTTAATTTTATATATATTGCATTTACGTTTCGTTGTGGCAGACGAAACTGCATAAAACAACAAAGATTTCAGAAACACCTCCTTAGTTTAGCCCCGTGATCCCCCTAAATCACGGGGCTCTTTTTTTTGCGCAGCGACTGGTTGAAAAGCAGAACACTCCGAAAAGACTGCTCTATCGCTCTTAAATTACTGCTTAACACTGATGACATACTTCAAATAAATTCCCTCGGGAAACGTCACCGGGCAGGGAAAATCCGCGGGCTGTCCGCCGCGGTAGATGGTACGAAGTTCACAGCCGGCCTGCAGAGCTCCGCGCCGCAATTCCTTAAGGTAGCTGCCCATATCGACTTTCTGGTGATTGGAGGAACAGATCAGCAGACCACCATCATCAAGCAGTGGCAGGGTTTCAGCAACCAGCCGAGACGTTCCGCCGTGGGTAGAGAAACGGCTTTTGCGGGTGGTCGAGAATGACGGTGGATCGAACAGAACAATATCGAACCGCCGACCCTCTTTCTGCAGTGTTTCCAGCTCCTTGAACACATCACCGACGATGAATTCGTGCCGTTTGGGATTGAGCCGGTTGATGGAAAAATTATCCTGAGCCTGCTTCAGGTAACCGGCTGAAACATCGATGCTGGTCACCTGTTTTGCCCCGGCAGCAGCAGCGGCCACCGAAAACGCTCCGGTAAAGGCGAACAGGTTGAGGACTTGCTTCCCTCTGGCCCGCTGCATCAGGTCCTTGCGATGAGTACGCTGATCGGGGAACAGACCGGTATTAAGCCCCTCACGCAGATCAACCTGAAAGCTCAGCCCGTTTTCAAGGACCACCAGCGGTACCGGAGCCGCATCGCCCCAGCAGAGCTCGCTGTAGGCCTTGCTTTTACTGCGGGATTCCAGATGACGGGTCTCCTGCGGCCTTAATTTGCGGTATATCCCGAGGGGTTGAAGCTGCTGGCGAAGCACCTGGAGGAGGAGTTGCAGATGGCGATCCCAGGCTGGGGAATAGAGCTGCACCATCAGATAATCACCGTAGCGGTCGACTGTCAGGCCTGGCAACCCGTCCCCCTCACCATTCACCAATCGATAGGCGTCGGTCTCCTGCAGTAAGGCATGCTGCTCACGCAGTTGCACAGCATCGCGAACCCGCTTCCCCAACCAGGTAGCATCCAAGGTCATGGGTGTACGCGACAAGACCCGGGCGACAATCCGGTCAGCAGGATCGAGCAGGGCGGTGGCCAGCCGCTGCTTCTTTTCATCCAACAGTTCAATCAGGTCACCGGCATTCCCGCCCTGCCATGCACGGGTATGACGGTCTGCCAGCACCCAGGGATGCCCGAGTTCAAGCATGCGGGCTGTATCGGGTCCGACGATAAATTGTTTCATGTTTTTTCTCCCTTGCACATCGAGGCAACAGTGCTGCGGATTGTACCTGACCTCTTGCAGCTGGCCAAGAAAATCCCTCTCGGCCGCGATCTTGATACATATATATACCGATAAAAAAATACCGTCTTGGTCAAAGTTCTCCAAGACATTTCAGATTACGGTGTTATACTGCTGGCAAATCAAGGGAGGAACCGGATGGACAAAAATTTCAAGAACCGGGTCCGCGAGCAATTCGGCAAAACCGCCATGGCCTATGTCAACACGGAAGACTTTTCCGGGGGGGCAGATCTTGAGGAAGCAGCCCGCCTGCTCAAACCGACCCCTGAAGACAACATGCTCGATGTCGCTTGCGGCGGCGGACATACCGCACTTTTTTTTGCCCCCATGGTCCGGCAGGTGGTTGCCTCCGACCTGACCATGCAAATGTTGAAGAAGGCCCAGGAACATATCGCCGACATGGGTGGTGTTGACAACGTCATCTTCCGTGAAGCCGATGCCGAAGACCTTCCTTTTCCGGCCGGTTCCTTCACTCTGCTCAGTTGCAGGATCGCCCCTCACCATTTCCCCGACGTCCCGCGGGCACTCCGTGAATTCTACCGGGTCCTGCGCCGGGGGGGCCGGATGGTTATCATTGATTCCCTGCTGCCGGAAGATCCTGAGGTCGCCGAATTCTTTCAAACCTTTGAGCAGATGCGCGATCCGACCCATATCCGCGCTTACTCGGAAGAGGAATGGCGGCAGATGGTTGTCGATGCCGACCTGATTCTGCACGAAACAAAAACCATCCCGAAAACTCATGATTTCCAGGAATGGGCGAAACGTTCAGGTCTCAAGCGACAGGAGATACAGCAACTCAACCGTTTTTTCATGGATGCTTCGCCGAAAATACACGATTACTTTAAAATTGAATCCTTTGCTGGCGAGGTGGAGAACTACACCGACCAGAAACTTCTGATTTATGCCACCCGCAAGGAAAAAGAGAAAAAATAAGCGGTCACTGACTCAACCCGGAGCAAGGTCCGGTTATTCTCCCGGGCCTTTTTCCGAATCACCTCAGTGAAATCGAGCCCTGCCCTTATGTGTCTGATTCTGTTCGCCTGCCATCAACACCCCAACTACCCACTGATTATGGCTGCCAACCGCGATGAATTTTTTGCCCGACCTACCCGGACGGCACGCTGGTGGGATGACGTACCCGAACTGCTTGCCGGAAAGGATCTGAGTGCCGGGGGGACCTGGCTCGGAGTAACCCGTACGGGCCGAATCGCTGCTGTGACCAATTATCGCGACCCGGCCAATCACAACCCAGCTGCGCCTTCACGGGGCCGATTGACAATGGCCTTCCTGCTCGTCGACTCCTCTCCGCATACTTTCCAGGGCCAGCTTCAAGACAGCCGCAACTCATACAATGGCTACAATCTGCTATTCGGCTCACTCACCGACCTGCACTATTTTTCCAACTGCGGGAGTGCTCCGAGAAAACTTTCACCTGGCATTTATGGACTGTGCAACCATCTGCTCGACACCCCCTGGCCCAAGGTCCGTCGGGGGAAACAGGCTTTCGCTACTGCACTGCTCGACCAGGAACCGGACCCGGAAAAACTCTGGGAGATTCTCGCAGACACAACCCTGGCAGCGGATAGCGAACTCCCAGACACCGGCATCAGCGGCACATGGGAAAAGATGCTGTCGTCGATCAAGATCGTCGGCGATCATTACGGCACCCGCACCTCGACTCTACTGACCTGCCGAAAGGACGGACTGGTAGAATTCACCGAACGGACCCTGCAGGCAGACAACCGGACGTCCGATGTCAGCTTCCGATTCAATCTACAGGGACAGGCGTGAGCCCTGGCCATGGAAAAGTTACTGACGGTATTGGGTGAGACATCGACCAGATTGGAGATAAAAAAATCACAATTTATCGCACACCTGGTCCCATTCTCCGAGTTCCAGACACTCCTGTCCCGGTTAAAGGAGGAACACAGGAAAGCACGACATTTTGTCTGGGCAACCCGAACGCTGAACGAACAGAATCAAATCGTTGAAAATTGCAGCGATGACGGCGAACCACGCAACACCTCGGGAAAACCGACCCTCAAGGTCCTGCAGGGACATCAACTTATCGATGCGGCGCTCATTACCGTACGCTATTTTGGTGGCATCAAGCTGGGAACCGGCGGTCTGGTGCGTGCCTATAACGACGCCGGTCAACTTGCGGTACAGGCGGCCGCACTGATCCCTCTCGGCACCCTTTACTGCAGGACGGTGCGGATTCCGTACCAGCAGATCCGGCATACCGAACATCAGCTGAAGCAATACCCGATCAAAGTCTTACACAAAGAGTTCGCCGCCACCCACATCGATCTTACCCTGCAGGGCGACAGGCGTTACATCGACAAGGCGTTCGAACAGATAGTGACACTGACACGGGAAGGGCCCGGCGAGTCATGACCCTATTGACAACAAGCTGTGCTATATTTAGATTCTGAATTCAGCACGCACCAGCAACCTCAATCTCACAGTGGAGTTTACCGATGCATTTACGTTTTCTGGGTTTAATGGTCATGGTTGTTTTCCTCTCCGCCTGTGCTGAGCCGATGAACAAGGCCCAGAAGGGCGCACTGTTCGGCGCAGTCGGCGGCGCCCTGGCAGGCCAGGCTATCGGCAAAGACACCAAAGGGACCCTGATCGGCGCCGCCGCAGGTGCCGCCATTGGTGGTGGGGTCGGCCATTACATGGACCGGCAGGAAGCTGCCGCACGCGATGCGCTGGCCTCAGTGGAAGGGGTCAATATTGTCAGGGATGGAAACGACCTGTATGTGACCTTCCGTTCCGACAACCAGTTTGAAGTCGGCAGCTTTGTTTTTAATCCAGCGGCGCAACAGGATGTCGCCCGCCTTGGACAGGTGCTGGCGCAATATGACAAAACCAATATCCTGGTTGCCGGGCACACCGACAGCACCGGCAGCGAGGAATTGAACCAGACCCTCTCTGAACGGCGTGCCAACGCGGTCAACAACATCCTGCTGGCCCAGGGTGTTGCAGCGGACCGCCTGTCGATCATAGGATTCGGCGAGAGCGTACCGATGGCTGACAACGGAACTGTTGCTGGTCGTCAGCAGAACCGTCGGGTGGAGATAAAGATCACACCGAAATAATAACTTTCGGATTGATACAGCAAAAAGCCTCCGGACGACCTTGCTCCGGAGGCTTTTTTGTCGGAACAGCATCCAATCTTTTTGCTTGCCGCGCAATGACGACTGCAAACCCGATCATTCCTCCGCTCCAGCGCCATTTAAAAGAGAATCACCCTTGGCGGTTGATGTCCTGGCGCTGGACTTCTATGACACGACAAAAATTTGCCGTCTTTGATGGTATACGATGCCGCGGATCTGAAAAGTCACCGTCAGGATAGGCAGGCGAACCGGTCAGCTTCACTCCTATGGTGTCACAGTCAACGGCCAACACGTGTCTCACCATAAAAAAAGGGAGACCTTAGCGGGTCTCCCTTGATTGTTCTCTGGAAAGGATGCGGCTTACTTGATTCCGGCAGCATCTTCCAGCATTGCAGTCGTAACTGACTTGGGTCGCTCAATACCGTAGCCGAGAGCACGGTCCCAGGTGATGTTGGCGAGGCAGCCGAGTGCGCGGCCGATACCGAACAGGACAGTGTAGAACTCATACTCGGTAACGCCATAGTACCACTGGATGACACCGGACTGTGCATCAACATTCGGCCAAGGGTTCTTGGCTTTGCCATGCTCGGTGAGCACGCCAGGAGCGACTTCGAAGATCATTCTGACCAACTGGAACAGCGGGTAATCTTTGAGACCTTCGGTCTTCATGCAGAATTCACGCTGAGAAGTGTAACGGGGGTCGGTCTTACGCAGAACGGCATGGCCGTAACCTGGAATAACCTGACCGCTGTTGAGGGTCGCCCAGAGAGCTTCCTTGAGGCCTTCTTCGGTGGGCACTTCGCCACCAAGCTTTTGCATGAAGTTCTGGGTCCAACGGAGAACTTCCTCATTTGCCAGACCGTGCAGAGGACCGGCGAGACCGTTGATACCTGCACTGTATGCATAGTAGGCGTCGGACAGAGCAGAAGCAACCAGGTGAGTGGTATGAGCGGAAACATTACCCGACTCATGGTCGGAGTGGAGGATGAAGTACATCCGGGCCACATCCTTGTAATCCTCGCTCTGACCCATCATGTGAGCAAAGTTACCGCCCATATCGAGGGTATCGTCTGCAGCAATCGGGGTGTCGCCCTTGTACTTCATACGATAGATGTAAGCGCCGATCGGGCCAAGCTTGGCCATCAGGTTATTGGCATCTTCGTACATGTCTTCCCAGCAGGTCATCTTGTTGAACTTGCCGGAGGCGTAGGTCTTGGCGAAAACCGAGTCGCGCTGCATGGCAACGATGGCTGCAGAGAACATCGCCATGGGATGGCTGTCACGCGGCAGGGCGCGCAGTACGTCGATAACATACTCGGGAATTTGGGCGCGCTGCTTCCAGTCCTCGACAACCTCCAGAGTCTGTTCCATGGTCGGAACATCGCCGGTCATCAGCAGATACCAGAAACCCTCAACATAAGGATATTCACTCCCGGGAACTTTCGGCAGGGCCTCGAAGGTCTCAGGAATGGTCATTCCACGAAAACGGATACCTTCATAAGGGTCAAGGTAGGAGATATCGGTAACCAAAGACTTGATACCACGAGCACCACCGATACACTGGCCAATGGTCACGTCGCCCAACTTCACATCGCTGTATTCTTTAACCAGCTTGGTGGTCCGGGGACGATGCTCGGCAATCTTTTGCGCCAATACTTCTTTTAATGTTGACATACTCTCTCTCCTTTGTGAAATGATGTTTCATAGTGCCCAATGGGCCAATAGTGATAGGATCCGCAAACAGCGGTAGATAGACAGGGTTAACTGCATTAAAAACGCCCGCCCGAACGGATTTTTGCAGTAATAACCCAGAATTAGCGAGAAGTGAGGCACCGGCAGTGAACCCGGCTCGCGTAAACCCTCCTTCTCTTAAAATTCCAAATGTTGTTTTATCAACTCACCCCCGCATTGTCAAGCTGATTTTTGTATACAGTATCCGCCAAGCAGCAGGATAAAGAGGTCTTTTTTTTCTTGCTTTCACACGGCTTCTGGACAAAAATGCCTAATTAATATGCAAAATATAGAAAGACAAATCGGTTCACTCCAGCTTGTTAATCCGATTTTCCTCGCTCCTATGGCAGGAATCACCAGCCTTCCCTACCGAAGGATCATGAAAACCTTCGGTGCGGCCCTGGTACACACTGAAATGGTCAGTGCTAACGGGTTGATCCGCGAAGGGCGCAAAACCCGCGAACTTCTGGAGACGTCACCGGACGAAAGTCCATTGGCGATCCAGTTATTCGGCGAAGATCCCGATGTTCTCGCCGCAGCTGCGGAAATGGTTACTGATGACGGGGCACTGCTGGATATCAACATGGGTTGCCCGGTCAAAAAAGTTGTCCGAAGTGGGGCCGGAAGCGCCCTGCTGCAGACTCCGGAGCAGATCGAAAAAATTCTGGCCTCGGTGCGGAGGGTCTGGAAAAAACCGTTGACGATTAAAATACGTTCCGGCTGGGATCACACTTCGATCAACTTTCTCGAAGTTGGCCGGATCGCCCAGGACCAGGGAGTGGATGCGATCACCCTGCACCCCCGTACTCGGGCCCAGGGCTTTGCCGGCAACGCTGACTGGCGACAGATCAGGCAACTGAAAGAGGCACTGACTATCCCGGTCATTGGCAGCGGCGACCTTTACACCGCAGGCGACATTCTGAGGATGCTGAGCGAAACCGACTGTGACGCGATCATGATCGGCCGTGGCGGGTACGGCAATCCCTGGCTGATCAGAGATTCTCTCGGCCTGCTACAGGGTCGCACCTTCGCCCCGCCGGACCGCAGCGAAATCTACCGGGTGGCTCGGTACCACCTGCAACTGCACCTGGAACACTTCGGTGAACGTAAGGCTCTGTTTGAAATGCGCAAACACCTCTGCTGGTATGCCAAAGGCCTGGACGGTTCGAGCCATTTCCGTTCCCGGCTGCAGAAAACCGAAACCTGCGCCGGACTAACAAAGCTGGCAGAGGATTATTTTCTGGAGCAGTCTGCGGTATGAATGAGAACCAACCTCCATCTTCTGCCCTCTACGGGATGATTCTGGACAATGTCGAGGATGCCGTGATTGCGCTGGATCAACAGGGGATGATCAGCCACTTCAACCCGGCGGCGCAGACATTTACCGGAATCAGCGAAAAACAGAGTCTCGGGCGATCATTTGTCGAACTGTTCAAGCACCAGACTAACCTCTGTGCCCTGGTCGAGACGACCATGCGGGAAGGCCGCTCGATCTCCGATCATGAGACGGTCAAACTCCATGGGCGTCGACCCCGGCCGGTCAGCGTTACTGTCTCACCGCTGCTCACCGCCGCTGGCCAGCAGCAGGGCGTTGTCCTGATCATGCGCGACCTCACCCAGGTGCGCAAACTGGAAGCCGCCATTCATAGAGCCGATCAGATGGCCATGGTGGGGACCATGGCCGCAGGCCTCGCCCACGAGATAAAAAACCCGCTGGGCGGCATCAAGGGCGCTGCCCAGTTGCTGCAGATGGAACTGGAAGCTGGAAGCGAACTTATAGAGTACCCGCGGGTGATGATCCGTGAAGCGGAGCGGATCAATACGATCATCGAAGAACTGCTCGATCTGGCGAAACCGCGCACACCGAAAATCGAACAGGTGAATATCAGTCAGATTCTGGATGAAATCATGCTGCTGCAGAAACAGGCTCTTGCTGAACGGAACATCAGTTTTCAGCTCAATCTCGACCCGAGCATTCCGCCGACCTATGCCGACCGGGATTTGCTTATCAGGCTCTTTCTGAATCTGATTAAAAATGCCGGAGAGGCAGTAGAAAACGGTGGCGAAATCATCATCGAGAGCCGGATTGACAGTGAATATCACCTGAGCGGTCCCGGCGGGCGGTCAGTCCCCCTGGTCATGATTTCCATCATTGACAACGGGGCAGGCATTCCACCTCAGGAACTGGAACGTATCTTCACTCCGTTTTTCACCACTAAAACTGGTGGCAGCGGCCTGGGTCTGGCCATTTGCCAGAAAATAATCACTGACCATGGCGGCTACCTCAAGATTGTCCCACGCTCGGAAGGGGGAACCGAAGTCAAGGTCTCCTTACCGCTGCTTCGCAAAGCGCCCACGAACGATCACACTGTAAACTGAGGAAACAACAATGTCCATTCGCAGAATTCTGGTTGCCGACGACGAAGAAAGTATCCGCTGGGTTCTCTCCAAAGCGCTCAAGAAGAAGGGTTTCAGCGTAGACCTGGCCGCCGACGGAAATCAGGCCCTCTCCCTGTTCCGCAGCAACAGCTATGACCTGGCTATCCTCGACATCAAGATGCCGGGAATCCAGGGACTGGACCTGTTGCAGCAGTTTCACTCTGAGCAGCCGGATATCCTGGTTGTGATCATGACCGCCGAGTCCACAATGGAGAACGCGGTTGCCGCAATGAAACACGGCGCCTACGATTACCTGACCAAACCATTCGATCTCGATGCCCTCGACGCGATCATCCTGAAGGCCCAGAAAGCAGCCGAAGTGACCGACCAGATTGGCCAGCTGAAATGCGAGCTTCAGGAACAGTACAGCTTCGGTCGCAGCATTATCGGTAACAGCCAGCCGATGCAGGAAGTCTACAAAGACCTGGGGCGCATCGCCCCCTCGGATGTCACCGTGCTGATCACCGGCGAAAGTGGAACCGGCAAGGAACTGGTCGCCCGGGCCGTTCACTTCAACAGCCCACGCCTCGGCAAACCCTTTATCGCGCTCAACTGTGCAGCGATCCCCCGCGAACTGCTGGAGAGCGAATTGTTCGGCCATGAAAAAGGAGCATTCACCGGAGCCACCGAACGAAAGTCGGGAAAATTTGAACAGGCCAACGGCGGCACCCTCTTCCTTGATGAGCTCGGCGATATGCCGCTGGAACTGCAGGCCAAGCTGCTGAGAGTTCTGCAGGAGAAAGAGATCACCCGGACCGGGGGCAACCAGGTCATGCCGGTCGATGTCAGGATTGTCGCCGCCAGCAATCAGGAACTGGCCACCATGGTCAAAGAAAAGAAATTCCGCGAAGACCTCTATTACCGACTCAATGTCGTGCCGATCCATCTACCGCCGCTACGTGAACGAAAAGAGGATATCGAACCGCTGGTCGAATTTTTCCTCACCCGCGCCCAGGGGGAACTCGGAGTTCATACCCGTGAATGCAGCCAGGAAGCTCTTGCGCTGCTGAAGCGCCACTCCTGGCCGGGAAATGTCCGCGAACTGGAGAATGTGATTAAACGCGCCACCCTGCTCTCGCCGAACCAGGTCCTGATGCCAGCCGATTTCCCCGGGCTGCTCAGCAGTGGCGATATCGGTACCCAGGAAGATTCCCTGGAAGCACTGGTCGCCAGGAAGCTTCAGAATTCACTGGCCCAGATGGATCTTCAGGACCTCGACAACCTGTATGAAATGGTTTTGCACCAGGTGGAACGTCCCCTGATCAATATCATCCTCCAGCATACCCGCGGCAACCAGGTCCGCACCGCAGAAATACTGGGAATCAATCGCAATACACTGAGAAAAAAAATCAAGACCCTGGACATTCTGGTAAAGCGCAAGGACTAAAAAAAACGCTCCCGACCTGAAAGCAAAAGAGCCTCCCGGAAATTAGTCTCCGCGAGGCTCTTTTTAATGTGCCGGACAGCTCGGCTTAATGGCCGTCCCCCATCCGCTGTGACTGATTCTCAAAACGGGTAAACTCACCACGGAAGGTCAGATGGACGGTGCCGATCGGGCCGTTCCGCTGCTTGCCGATAATGATCTCGGCATCTCGATCATGTCCCTTGTCACAACTGAGCTCACGGCTTTTACAGGCATCACAATAAACGGCATCACGGTAGACAAACATGATTACGTCGGCATCCTGCTCTATTGCCCCGGACTCCCGTAAGTCAGCCATCATCGGCCGCTTGTCGGTCCGGCTTTCCAGTGACCGATTGAGCTGAGACAGGGCCACTACCGGCAGATTCAACTCCTTGGCCAGCGCTTTCAGCGACCGCGAAATTTCGGAAATTTCCTGCTGGCGGTTCTCGGTGTTACTGCCCCGCATCAGCTGCAAATAATCAACGACGATCAACCCCAGATCGTGCTCAGCCTTGAGTCGTCGTGCCTTGGAGCGCAGTTCCAGAACCGAAATCGCCGGGGTATCATCGATGAAGATCGGCGCTTCACTCATCTGCCCGGCGCCCATGGTCAGCTTGGGCCAGTCCGATTCCCCCAGATGTCCGGTCCGCAACCGGCCGGCATCGACCTTGGCCACTGAACAGAGCATCCGCTGAACCAACTGTTCCTTGCTCATCTCCAGAGAGAAGACCACCGCCGGTACCTTGTTGTCGGCATGCGTCGTCGCATACTCAACCACGTTCAGGGCAAAAGCCGTCTTCCCCATCGAGGGCCGACCGGCAATGATGATCAGGTCACCAGATTGCATCCCGGCAGTCATTTTATCGAGCTCAAGGTAGCCGCTCGGCACCCCCGTCACCAGTTCCTTGCGGTCATACAGCTTTTCGATGGTTTTGAAGGTATCTTTAAGGATATCCCTGACCGGGAAGAATGAGGGTCGTATCCGGTTCTCTGCAATCTCGAAAATCGACTTCTCGGCATGATCGAGAATCTCCTCCATATCGCCGCCGTCATATCCACGGGTGGCGATATCGGTGGAGACCTGAATCAGGCGCCGGGCGACCGCCTTCTCCTTGACCAGCCGACAGTAATAAACGATGTTGGCCGCCGTCGGCACATAATCGACCAGGGTCGCCAGGTAGCTGCTGCCACCGACAGCATCCAGTTCATCGCGTCCCTTGAGAACTGCAGTCAGTGTCACGAGATCTGCCGGTTCGTTCTTTTCCGACAGGACGATCAGAGCTTCAAAGATTTTTCGGTGAGTTTCGCGGTAAAAATCATCCGGTGAGAGAATCTCCAGAGCCCGGTTGAGTGCATCATTTTCCAGCAGAACACCACCCAGTACAGACATCTCCGCCTCCAGGTTCTGGGGCGGTAAACGGTGCGAAGAGGTATTATCAGTGGCAATATTGGCGACCGGTTTCATCATAACTTGCAGCATAGCAGAGGGGAAAAGTTGAAGAAAGAGGAAAAGCGGAGCACCGATCTACGATGCCCCGCTTGGTAGAACCTGACGACGAACGGATCGTTCGAGGTTATTCTTCTACGGCCGTCACCACAACCTTCAGCTCAGCAACTACACCGGCATCCAGCTTGATGGCAACCATGTGCTCACCGAGGCTCTTGATCGGCTCGGGCAGCTGAATTTTTTTACGGTCGATTTCGATACCAGCGGCCTGAACTTTCTCGCCGATGTCCATCGAGGTGACCGACCCGAACAGCTTGCCGTCGTCTCCGGCACGCTGGGCGAACGCACAACTGACTTTTTCAATCCGGACCTTGACACCTTCTGCATCGGTCCGGGCTTTTTCCAGTTTGCGCGCCAGTTGCCGTTTCTGGTGTTCGAGTTCCTTGACATTGGCCTCGTTGGCCACCAGTGCCAGTCCTTTCGGGACCAGATAATTGCGGGCATAACCGGGCTTGACCGATACCTGGTCGCCGATTACGCCGAGTCCATCCACATTCTCTTTCAGAATGACATTCATAATATCCTCCGTAAACAGTGTCTGTTTAAAAATCTTTCTTGCGCGGCCGCCGGAAATCGATCCACAGATCGAAAACACCGACACCGGTGACAATCAGCGGTAGCGGGTTAAAGATGAAAACCATCAGGTAGATCATCCCTTTAAGCAGCGGCGGAAACGCCTTCCGCTGCAGAAAATTGCTCACCACTGCCAAGCCCTGCAGAAAATAGAGCGGCAGGAGCAGGGCCAGGGCATTGCGCGCCACCAGCTGGAGATGCTGCTGCGGTACCAGCAAGGCAAAACCAGCCAGGATCAGCGGCCAGATCAGCAAAGCCGGCAGCCGCCAGCGCACAAATGGAACGCCGGAAATCTGATAATGGTCGGCTTTGAATCTGTTCAGCAATACCAGCGTCAACAACTGCACTGCCAACGCACCGGCCAGATAGAGTCCGAAGAACGTGCTCCGGATAAAATCCGCCACCTGCCCGGCAATCTCTTTCATCTGCTCAAGCTCTGGGCCAGTCAGGCCGGCGTCCTGATATGCCTGCACGGCCAAATCAAGTTCTGCCTGCAGGTATTGATCAAGCAGCACGCCCAGAGACTCATCACTGGCCAGCAGATAGGATCCGACCAGCAGCAAAGCTGCGATCGTCACCGCCCCGACAGTAACCGCGGCCGCCTGGTCCCAGGCTATCCTTCTCTTCAGCAAGTACGGCAGCAGCAGTGAACCGACACCAAACAGGCCGAAGTACGTAACCAGTGAATAGAACGGGATCAACATCCCTAGCACCAGTCCGGTTACTCCGACAACCATAACTCCGGTTCGCAGACCGAAGCGCAGACTCAGGTAGGAGACAGGCAGCGGTGTCAGAAAGTTCAACATCGCGCCAGTCGGACCTAACTGGGTTGCCCCGAGAAAGCAGAGCAGGGTCAGGGCAATTCCGGCAACTGTTAGGGCAGCCTGCTGTTGCATCAACAGTCGTCCCCGCGTCTCCTGCCCGCCTTAAAGGGCGTGGGAAGAGGTATAGGGCAGCAGAGCGATCTGCCGTGCGTTCTTGATCGCTTCGGCAATCTGACGTTGATGCGCAGCACAGGTCCCGGAAATCCGTCTGGGCACAATCTTGCCACGCTCGCTCAGATAGTACTTCAAACTGTCAATATCTTTATAGTTGATCTTCTGGTTTTTGTCCGCGCAGTAGCGGCAGATTTTACGCCGACCGAAACGACGACGAGGGGGACCACTCGGGCGACCGCCAGAAGGACGTGATGATTCCATAGCCATAATCTTTTCTCCTTGGGACGTAGTTTGAAATTATTCAGCGTCTTCGGTCGTCTCTTCTTCAGGAGCGACGTCCGCAGCAGCTTCAGTTTCTTCAGCAACTTCTTCTTCCTGCTTTACTGCCTCGATGTCGCCATCGAACAGCACCGTCAGGAAGCGCAGAATTTTCTCATCAAGACGCAGACGCCGCTCATATTCGGCAATCACCTGCGGCTCGGCTTGAAAAATGACCTGCACATAGCTGCCACGTCCCTGCTTTGCGATCGGATATGCCAGTTTGCGCACACCCCAGTTGTCCAGTTTGAGAATCTCTGCCTGCTGCCCGGTCAGGATCTCCTGAAACTTGTCCACCATGGCTGTCAGTTCGTCGCCGACAACCTCAGGATGGACGATGTAGAGCGATTCGTACGTTCTCATCTCAATCTCCTCATGGATTAGCAGCCCCGGGACCACCCCGGAGCAAGGATTTTCGGAACCCACAGGTCCCGGTCGAAACAGTGATTTTTAGCATAGTTGCAAATTCAATACAAGGCATTTTCCACGGAACACGAACCGGCTCAGACGTTAAAGCGGAAATGCATGACATCACCATCATTCACGACATATTCCCTCCCCTCCAGTCGTAGCAAGCCCTTCTCTTTAGCACCCGACTCGCCGCCGGAGGTTACGAAGTCACTATAGGCGGTGACCTCGGCACGGATGAAACCTTTTTCAAAATCGGTATGGATGACTCCAGCCGCCTGTGGCGCCAGGGCGCCTGCGGAAACCGTCCAGGCACGAACCTCCTTGACCCCGGCAGTGAAGTAGGTATTCAGGCCCAGCAAGCGATATCCGGCATGGATCATCCGATCAAGTCCGGACTCATCCAGGGCTAGCTCGCTGAGAAATTCCGACTTTTCCGCAGCCTCAAGTTCGGCGATCTCGGCTTCGATACGACCGCAGATTGTCACCATCTCGGCCCCTTCGGCCTTGGCATGGTCATGAACCAGCTGCACATATGGATGTGCGCCGCTCAGGTCATCTTCACCGACATTAGCAACGTAGAGAACCGGTTGAGCGGTAATCAGGTGCAGACCGGCGAGAATTTTCCGCTGGGAACTGTTCAAATCAACGGCCCGCGCCGGACGTCCATCATTCAGTGCGCAACTCAGCAGCTCAAGTACCTGCAGCTCCGCCTGCATCTGCTTGTCGCCACTTTTTGCTTGCTTGCGGGTCCGCAACATCCGTTTTTCCACTGTTTCCAGATCAGCCAGGTTCAGCTCGGTCTGGATCACCTCAATATCACGGAGTGGATCGACACTGCCGTCAACATGAACCACATTCTCGTCATCGAAGCAGCGGACGATATGCGCGATGGCATCGACCTGGCGGATATGCCCGAGAAACTGATTACCAAGCCCCTCCCCCTTACTCGCCCCGCGAACCAGTCCAGCAATGTCGACAAACTCCATGGAGGTCGGCAGCACCGCTTGAGGTTTGACGATCGCGGCCAGCACCTCGAGACGCTTGTCGGGAACAGCGACCACGCCAACGTTGGGCTCGATGGTACAGAAGGGATAATTGGCCGACTCGGCCCCGGCGGAGGTTATTGCGTTAAAGATAGTCGACTTGCCGACGTTCGGCAGTCCGACAATGCCACACTTGAAACCCATACAGTTATCTCACAAAAAAAGGATAGCCAGGGCAACAGCCCCGGCTATCCAAGATTCAACTATCCAAATGACAACTTAAACAAGCAGCGGTGCAATGACCAGCGCAACAACACTCATCAGCTTGATGAGGATATTCATGGCAGGCCCCGAGGTATCCTTGAAGGGATCGCCAACAGTATCACCGATAACTGCAGCCGCATGAGCTTCGCCGCCCTTCTTTTCTCCATCAACCTTACCCTGCTCGATATACTTTTTAGCGTTGTCCCAGGCACCACCACCGTTGGACATCATCAGCGCCAACAGAACACCTGCGAGGGTTGCTCCGGCGAGCATGCCGCCGAG
>PKUD01000026.1 GCA_002869695.1 Desulfuromonas sp.
CCCCTGATATGACCGCTAGAGACACAAGACAGATGTCTTAGCGGTGCCTCAACTTTCAGGGCATAAATAAGTGCCGCATATCCGGCAAGCATGGTTCCGGTGGGAACAGTCTCGTTGGCAAATGTCGTAGGGGTTGATGTGAACTGCATATGTCGAAAACCCTTCACTGATGTCGAAAAACGGATCATTTCAGAATTTTATGTCGAAAAAGGCGAACTGTCAATGCCTGTCGAAAAGCTTTCTCGTCGGTCGAAAACGGCCTCATTAACTTAGTCAATGTCGAAAAATGACGCTATTCAAACATTTCGACATGCTTTTGGATGGTTAATGCTGAGCGGATTTTATCGTTAAAAAAGGAATCCCTCCAAGTTTTAATGACTTGGAGGGATGTTGTTTGGCCAACTTGGAAATCAACGGATTAACGTACCTCCTTGGTGGATACCGGGAGCCTTTTCTTTTCGTCCCTGTAAGGTTCTGACCGCAGGGGCGCTGTGATCTCAGAGGGGAAGGCAATATCAGGCCATGAGTCCTGATTTCCCCCTGTGGCTCCGAGTCTCAGTGGTCACTCGCGAAGCTCATTGTCAAGCTTTCTCTTGAGAGACAAATCCGCTTTTTCCCAAGAGACTCCAAATGCGGAAGCTCTGCTGCTGCCGAAAGTCAATGCTGCAAGGTGCGGTGGATCTCCTCAGCGACCTTCGCCGGCAGGCCCGGCATCTGTTTCAGTTCATCCAGGGTTGCCTCGCGGATTTTTTTCAGGCTGCCGAAATGCCTGAGCAGGGCCTTGCGGCGGCCCGGCCCGACGCCGGGGATATCTTCCAGCGACGAACGCAACGTCGCCTTGTTGCGCAGCGTGCGGTGATAGGTAATGGCGAAGCGGTGCGCTTCGTCGCGCAGCCGCTCGAGCAGAAACAGGGCGGCGGAGCCACTGCGCAGGGTGACCGGATTTTTCCGGCCGGGGAGAAAGAAGCGCTCTTCGCTCCGCTCGACAGCATGGCCGCGCACGTTGGCCACCACGCGACTCTTGGCGATGCCGACGCAGCCGATCCGTTCCTGCAGGCCCAACCCCCTGAGCACCTCTGTGACCACGGCAAGCTGGCCCTTGCCGCCGTCAATCAGGATCATCTCCGGCAGCAGCTCCTCTTCGATGCCGCGCTGCAGCCGCCGGCGCAGGACTTCTGCGAGGGAGGCATAGTCATCGGCACCGACGACGGTGCGAATCTGAAAGCGGCGGTACTCGGCGCGGGCCGCTTCCCCGTCACACAGCACCGCCATGCTGCCGACGCTCTGCTGCCCCTGGACATTGGAGATATCGAAACATTCGATCCGCCGCGGCCAGTGCGGCAGGTGGAATTTCTGCTGCAGTTCTTCAAGCAGCTGGCGGCGGGCGGCGCGCTGACCGCCCCGCTGGCGGAATGATTCGCCGGCATTGCGCTCCGCCAGCTTGCACAGGCGCAGTTTTTCACCCCGTTGCGGACAGAGCAGGCGCACCTTCTTGCCACGCAGGTCACTCAGCCAGTCACTCAGCAGCCCGGCGTCCTCCAACGGCAGGGGCAACAGGATCTGGTCCGGAATCAGCACCTCGCGGCCATAGAATTCACGCAGGAACCCCGACACCAGTTCGGCGAGATCGAGTCGCCATTCCAGCGCATAGGTGCGCCGACCAATCAGTTTCCCCTTGCGAACAAAGAGCAGCGCCAGCTCCACCTCACCCCCGTCGCGATGCAGACCGATGACATCCTGATCGCCGCCGGCATGATCGGTCACCTTCTGCTGTTCGACACTCTTTTCGATCGCCCGGATCTGGTTGCGCAGACGGGCGGCATCCTCGAAACGCAGCTCCGCTGAGGCCTGCTCCATCTGCTGCCAGAGCATCCGGGTGACGTCCGCTTCACGGCCGGACAGCAGCGCTACTACGCCATCCACCAGGCGACGATAATCGGCTGCGCTGATCAACCCATGGCAGGGGGCGCTGCACTGACCGATCTGGTGAAAGAGGCAGGGACGGCCGCGCTTGCGGCAGCGTTCGATCGGGGCATGGCGTAAGGGGAAGATGCGGTAGATTTCTTTCAGGGTGTCGCGAATCGCCCCGGCGGAGGAGTAGGGGCCGAAGTAAAGGGCGCCGTCACGCTTGACCTGGCGGACCACCTGCAGCGCGGGAAATTCTTCGCGCAGATCGATACGCACCGAAACGTAGGTCTTATCATCGCGCAGTTCGACATTGTAGCGCGGCCGATACTGCTTGATCAGGGTATTTTCCAGCAGCAGGGCTTCTTTCTCGGTGTCGGTGACGATGGTCTCGATCCGCGCCACCTTCTGCATCAGCAGCGGAATCTGGGCCCGGCCGTCGCCGACCGCGGAGAAATAGCTGCGCAGGCGGCTGCGCAGGTTTTTCGCCTTGCCGACATAGAGGACCGTTCCTTCGTCACTGTACATCAGGTAGACGCCGGTTGCGGTGGGATATTTTTTCAGATCGATATCTGGCATACAGGCAGAATAATGGAAAACCCCGCCGGGCGAAAGCCCTGCGGAGAAAGAGGCTGAGGCTCGCCATGCAAAACGCTGTTTTCTGCTGGCGATTCCCGAGCGGATTGGTATAATAGGCCGATTTTAATTTTAATGTTCGTATGTCCCTGCCGGGAGGGTCGTTGATGAATCCGTTCTGGAGTAATATATTCAGGGGAACAGGCTACGAGGACAGCGTCGCCTACTTTCTCAGCACCATCCCCATCTTCGAAGACTTGAAGCCGAAAGAACTCAAGCTGCTGGAGGGGATGGTCCACACCCGCACCTACCGTCCCGACGAGGTCATCTTTCACGAGGGGGATATCGGCTCGGGAATGTACTGCATCCGTTCCGGACAGGTTTCGATCTTTAACAATGACAGCGCCGGCCGGGCCGTCGAACAGGCCCAACTGGGTCCCGGCGATTTTTTCGGTGAAGTGGCCCTGACCGTGCAGAAGCCCCGGATCGCCACGGCACGGGCGGTGGAACCGACCGTACTGCTCGGCCTGTTCAGAGCCGACCTGCATGAAGCGATCAACAAGTATCCTGCGGTCACCTCCAAGATTCTCCTCGGCCTGAGTCGCTGCATCAGCGACCGCCTGCAATATGCCGCGCTGAAGCTCCACCAGTTCGGCTCAAATTCTTATCCGCCAGCAGACAGGGAGTAACCGGATGGGCGACCACAGCGGGTTCAGCCGGGCCCAGACCCTGATGATTTACCTGGTGCTGACCGGATCAATTGCGTCTGGCATCGCGATTTTCTCTTCAGCCTCGACCATCACCGACCTGCTGAAAACGGCAACCAGCGGCCTGTTCCTGCCGCTGCTGCTCTCCCTGATCGCGACCTTCCTGCTCGACCCCGCCGTGCAGTTCCTCGAAGGGGAACGGGTCAGTCGAACCACAAGTATCTTTATCATCTATTTCCTGATCCTGGCGGTGATCGCCCTGCTGCTGGTGCTGATCGGGCCGCCCAACTGGAAGGGGATGCTCAACGCCCTCAAGGCGGATTTCCCCCGTTATATCGCCCGGGCGATCGAGTATCTCAACGGCCTGCTGATCGGGCTCCAGGGGCACTTCCCCTTCATCGAGAACTATGACCTGCCCGGAAAACTCAGCAATACCGCGCAGCAGTTTTTCGGCCTGCTGCTGAAAGAAACGCCGAAATCGGCGCTGCGCATCGGCAGCCTGTTCCTGCTGGTCCCCCTCTTCTCGTTCTTTTTCCTGCGTGACAGCAAGCGAATCATGCGCGGTCTGATCAGCCTGACCCCCAACCGTTACTTTGAAATGGTGCTCGACCTCTACGACCATGTAAGCTGGCAGCTGGCCCACTTCATCCGCGGCAGGATCCTGGAAGCGTCAATCATCGGCATAGTCGTCTACCTGGGACTCTCTCTCACCGATATCCGCTACGCTCCGATCCTCGGCATCATTGCCGGGGTGACCAACCTGCTGCCCTACATCGGCCCGATCATCGGCATGATTCCGGGTCTGATCATTGCCCTGGTCGATCTGGGTATCGGCGGGCAGTTCTGGTGGATTGTCTGCGTTTACCTGCTGATTGCCCAGATCCTGCTGGATAACTTCATCCTGATCCCGATCCTGATCTCGCGGGTCTCCAACCTGCACCCGCTGTGGGTCATCCTGGCGATCGTCATGGGCGGCAAGCTGTACGGTGTCATCGGCATGATCATCGGCGTCCCGATCGCCAGTGTCATCAAGATTGCCCTGCTGGAAATCCGCCACTACCGGCAGAACCTCTACCGTAACCAGAGCCTTTTCCTGTCACGAAATGATTGACGATGCGCCACCCCTCGTGAAAAAAGATGAATCCGCACACCTGCAGACACGTCACGCCACGACAGCATCTCCGGCGCGCCTCAAGCCGCTGAATCTTTCACTCATGATACCCGGTAAATGGCTGTAAAAACATTATAAGGTGTGCTAGATTCCGTATACTGTATACCGGAGCATCAACCATTCAGCTGACGTGTGAAACATGAGCCGCTACCTGTTTAACTGGATCAACAATCTGAAAATCCGTTGGAAAATGATGGTGGTCGTGCTGCCGCTGGTCGTCGTCCCGATCTTCCTGCTCGGCGGGCTGATCGGCTACGTCGCGACCGAGCAGTCATACCAGGGCCTCACCGAAGCCAGTAAAACCGACCTGGATCACATGGCGGACTTCACCCTCGACCTGCTGGACGGACACTACCGGCAATACGAAGTGTACCGGGAAGACAAAAAGCAGCTGATCCGGGACGAGATGGCGGCCCTGGTCAATCTGGCCTACGGCCTGGTTCAGGAAGAACAGCGCCAGCACCGGCGTGGCCTGCATAACCTCGCAGCGGCCCAGGAGGCCGCCGGACGGGCCCTGAAAGGGGTCAATATCGGCGGCAGCGGCTATATCTACGCCATGGACAGCCAGGGCCTGCTCACCGTTCACCTGGCCCGCGAGGGGGAGAACGTTGCCAACGAACAGGACCAGGACGGCCATTTTTTCATCCATGACATGCTCAGCAAAGCCCTGGTTTCCGATCCCCGGCAGGTGCTCTTCAGTGTTTACCCCTGGAGCAACGCCAGCCTTGGTGAGGGGCGCCCAAGGGAGAAGATCGTCGCCTACCGTTATTTCCCGGAATGGGACTGGATCATTGCTGCCGGCGGTTATCTGGACGAAACCTACGAGGACGTCACCTTTGAGCAGTCTTCGTTCAACTCACTGAAAGATCAGATCAAGAACAAAAAGGTCGGCAAGACCGGCTATATCTTCTGCATGAACAGCTCGGGCCTGCTGACCATCCACCCGGATGCCGAAGGAGAAAACATCTTCGCTTCGCGCGATTCCGACAACCGCGCGTTTATTGCCGAAATGTGCGACAAGAAAAACGGCTGGATCCGCTACCCCTGGCGCAACGAGGGCGAACGTCGCGCACGGATGAAAATTGTCCGCTATCGTTACTTCGAACCCTGGGACTGGATCGTTGCGGTGGGCAGCTATGAGGATGAGTTCTACGGACCGGCCAACCGGATCAAGTGGCGTATCATCACCCATATCCTGGTCCTGCCGCTGGTGATCGGGCTGCTGGCTGCGGCCATGGTCTTTCTTGCCGCCAAGGTGCTGA
Organism: Desulfuromonas sp.; assembly: GCA_002869695.1. Taxonomy (GTDB): domain Bacteria; phylum Desulfobacterota; class Desulfuromonadia; order Desulfuromonadales; family Geopsychrobacteraceae; genus BM509. Next base: position 5,622 of record PKUD01000026.1, read on the forward strand.
CCGACCCGATTCACCGGATGATCACGGTCATCCGCCGGGTCAAGCAGGGCCGCCTGGACGAACAGATGCCGGTTGAGAGCCAGGACGAACTGGGCGAACTGGCCACGACCTTCAACCGGATGACCCGGATGCTGCGCCGCAACAAGGAGATGGAAACAGCGCTGGCCCAGCAGGGTAAGATGGCCTCACTCGGGGTGCTCTCCTCCGGCGTGGCTCACGAAATCAATAATCCTCTCGGGGTGATTCTGGGCTATGCCGGCTATCTGGAGAAGAAGATCCCGGAGGACGACCCCAACTTCCGCTATATCAACGAAATCAAACGGGAGAGCAAGCGCTGCAAGAAGATTGTCCAGGACCTGCTCAGCTACGCGCGAACACCGAAACCGGTTCTCGAGCAGACCGATCTCAACCGCCTGCTGGGACAGATCATCGAATTTGCCACCAACCATACCGATCTGCATGGCGTACGGATCCTGCGTAACCTGGACTACCGGCTGCCGTCGATCCCCGCCGACGGCGACCAGCTGCGCCAGGTGGCGATCAACCTGATCCTCAATGCCGGCGCGGCCATGCCGGACGGAGGACTGATCGAGGTCAACACCTCACTAGATGAGGGAAAATGGGCCCGGATAGAGTTCTGCGACAGCGGCAGTGGCATCAGCGATGAAAACCTGGAAAAGATTTTTGAACCGTTTTTTACCACCCGCGCCCGCGGGACCGGCCTCGGCCTGGCGATCACCAAGCAGATTATCGACCAGCACCAGGGCGAAATTTTTATCGATTCCGTTGTCGGACAGGGGACCACGGTTGTCGTTCGCCTGCCGCTGAAACGCACAGAATATATCCAATAACGGGCAGCAAAGGACCACCATGACAGCGAAAAAAATCATGATTATCGACAATGAAGAAGGCCTCTGCCACATGATGGAGGCGGTCCTGATGGATGACGGTCATGCGGTACGCTCCTTCACCGACCCGCTGGCCGCCGTCGAGACATTCAGGCCTGGGACCTGGGACCTGGTGATCAGCGATATCAAGATGCCCGGGATAGATGGACTGGAGGTCCTGCAGCGGATCAAGGCCGTCGACCCGAAAATCCCGGTGATCATGATCACCGCCTTTGCCACCGTGGAGATGTCGATCCAGGCGCTCCGCCACGGCGCCTACGACATGCTGACCAAACCCTTCGAACCGGACGAGCTGCTGTTCAGGGTGCGCAACGCGCTCGACCATAACCAGCTGCTCAGCGAAAACCAGCTCCTTCGCCAGGAACTGGCTGGTAAATTCAATTTCGACAATATCATCGGCGCCTCCGGCAGCCTGCAGAAGCTGCTGGACAAGGTGGAAAAGGTTGCAATCCGGGACACCTCGGTGCTGATTACCGGAGAGTCGGGAACCGGCAAGGAGCTGATCGCCCAGGCGATCCACTACAACTCCCCCCGCCGGGACGGCCGGTTTATTGCCATCAATTGCGGCGCCATCCCTGAGTCGGTGCTGGAAAGCGAGCTGTTCGGCCACAAGAAAGGTGCATTTACCGGGGCAACCAGTGATCGCGATGGGCTGCTCAAAGCTGCCGATGGCGGCACACTGTTCCTTGATGAGATCGGCAATCTGCCGCTGAATGTCCAGAAGACCCTGCTCCGTTTCCTCCAGGAACGTGAATTTTTACGCGTTGGTGAAACCGAGCCAACTCAGGTCGATGCGCGCCTGATCTCGGCGACCAACTCCGACCTTGCCGATGAAGTGGACAGGGGGACGTTTCGCGAAGACTTCTATTACCGCCTCAATGTCATCAACCTGCATATGCCGCCGTTGCGCGAGCGCCGACCGGATATCCCCCTGCTCGCTGCCCACTTCATCAGTCAACAGAACAAGGAGTTCGGCACCGGGGTCAAAGGCCTCAGTCCGGAAGCACAACAGGCGGCCTGCAGCTTTTCCTGGCCGGGAAATATCCGCCAGTTGAAAAACGTCATCGAGGCCTGCATGACCATCGAAACAGAGGAACGGATCACCCTCGAAACCCTTTCCCAGTTCATCGAGGTGGAAGGGAGCGGGTCCTCCGAAGCGGACTATAACGACGCTCTGGCCCGTTTCGAGATCGATTATCTGCAGCAACTGATCCGCGCGGCCAACGGGAACATTGAGGAAGCCGCTCAGAAAGCAGGGATGAACATGGCCACCATCTACCGCAAGATGAAAAAACATGGTCTAAAAAGAGAGGACGTGATCTAAAGAGCTGTATGCAAAAGAGCGGAAACACGACTTGCAAAAACGCAAAAAACCCGGTCCTTGCTTAAAAAGGCCCTCTAAGTATCTGAACTAAAATACATTTTCCCTAGAACTCCGTTTGCTAGCGGCCACGGTGCCGTTCCGGGCCCCTTGTGTTTTTTGCACCCCTGCAAATAACATTGCTGCACATCCCCCCCTCCATCCCGCCAGACTCCATAGGTACCTGTTATTATGCAACTTTTCACCAGTCAACAGAATCGGCACGACACTTGTATACAGTAATGAGTAGATTAGCACTTCTCTCGGGGGAAGGCGGGACCGCTCCCGCCTTGCCCCCAAATCTTTTTTCCGGAGACGGCTATGCAAAAACTCCCTTCCGCACCCCAAAACGTATCCTGTGCCCTGCCCGCGCTCGGTCTGCTGGCCCTGACACCGACGATCATTCTCTATACCCTCAATCAGGCGCAACTGCTGCAGATCTCCCCCTCCCTGCTTGGCCTGGTGCTGATTCTCGGTGGAGCAACCCAGTTCAGTGCGGGACTCAATGCCCGGCAACAGGGGAACAACAGCGGCTCTGCCACACTGATCCCTCTGGGATTGTTCTGGCTGTCACTGCTGGGCCTGCAGATTTTTCCCGATCTTCACCTGGGCAGCTCGCCTTCACCGGCGGCAATTACCGCGTACCTGAGCATGTGGGGTCTGTTCGCGGCGATCCTCTACCTGGGCAGTTTCCGTCAAAGCCGAATGGTGCAAATCCTGTTCGGCACGCTGATGGCCTGCCTGCTGTCTCTCGGCATGGCAGAAATACGTGGCAACATCGTTTTTTTCTACACAGCTGCCGCTGCGGGAAGTACCTGCGGGGTGACAGCATTTTATATCGGGGTCGCCCAGCTGCTGAACAGCTACATGAAACGCAGAATTATCCCCCTCGGCAGCTGGCAGGCCAAGCTGGACTGAGAGTCACGACTTGACAGCGAATGGCGAAACAGGCATCAATAGAAACAGGATGTAGCGGAGAAACCTAGGGAGCTATACGTGAATGCTAATTTAAGCAACCAGATGACCCTGCTCGGTCTCGCGGCCATGATCTTCTACGGGGCGCTGCTGGCGACCGGTACGGTTGGTACCGATGTGATGCCTCAGTTTATTGCCTCGGCACTGGTGTTTCTCTCTTCCGGGAGATTAATGCGCAAGGCGGCCACGCAACGTTCCGACGACGAGGAAGAAGACAGCGCAAAACAGGAAAAGAAGGAAATCAACTGGGAAAAAATGACCCTGCTGCTCAACTGGGCCATGTCGGTCCTGATTATCAGCGGAATGGCAATCTGGATTATGAAACCGGCGGATGTGACATTTATTGATGCGCTCTGGTCGCTGATTCCCGAAGAAAAAACCTATACCTGGGTGGGCGGGATCGCCCCTTAAGCCCCTCCCGGACCAGATCTATTTCCCCTCCACAACCTTTATCGCGCGCAGGACTCTTGCCGGGTTGACAGACGCGGCGCACTCATCGACCCACCCCGAGATATCCTCCACCCTGAAGGGTTTTTTCAGCAGGGCACAGCCCAATCTCTCGGTTTCTTGAATTTCCCGATCCGTAGCCTTGATTGACAACACCAGCTTGTGGCGGTTTTTGATCCGACAGCCACCCGCCATCTGCCGGCTAAGGTAAGAGAGTGCCGACATTTTCGGCAGCTGCCGATCCAGAATCATCACGTCCGTGCAAGGCTCGTCCCGGTCACAGGATTGTTCTTTTCCCGTGTACAGGGGACAATAAAGGGGTTCAGAAGAGGCAAAGACCTCATACCCCTTATGTTGCATAATCAATGAAATAAGCTTGCGCAGACTCTCTTCGGAATCCAGTACAGCGACGCGTAGATCCATAAAGACCTCTTTTTATTAACTATTATTAATGTTTATATTTTAACTAGAAAAAGCAAAAAAAGCAAGGGCTATTTCACTTTTGCTGGAGCCCTGGCTGCGAAGATACAAGCTGCCGATTTCAGGACAAAAAAGGGGTTTCACCTGGTGGTGAAACCCCTTCGTCAATATTCTTCTGCATTAAAAACTACGCAGAAAAGGTGTCAGTGCGCCTTCTGCTGTAGCAGCTGCAGCGACTCGTTGAGAAACTCAGCCGACCGCCTCAGGTTGTAAACATTGGATTTCTTGAGTAAAGTTTGAGCCTCGCTGAGCAGGCGCAGGGCTTTTTTAATTTCAGTGCTCTGCATGGCGGGCTCCGTCCCATTCATGATCGCAACTGAGGCACACATTCTGTCCCTCAGCCGTCCTGTCCAGAGCATAGCTTCCACAGTCGGGACAGAGACAAATCTCCCCCAGGGGATTCTCGACAAATTCAAATGCGGTCCCCAACTTGTCCAGGCCGGCAGCAAGAACCTCACGGGTTTCCATCGGTCCGTGCAAAGCCGCAAAAAGAATTTGTCTTGCCTCGGTCATCAGCCCCAATGCCTTGTGATGCTCCTCAGAAATATATTTTTCCACGCCCGTCTCTCCTCTGAACCACTGCACTGAATGTAAGATCAAGCACAAACTTCCATTTATGATATTAAAAACATGATATATATACATCTAAATGTTTTATTATGTACAGCAAAAAAACACAGATAGATCATTTTTTACCAACACGCAGGGAGCTACCACAACCCAACCCCGCCAGCTTTCCAACGCACCGGGGCAAAAAAGGGGCGCCTCCACTTGCGAGGCGCCCCTGGATGCTATCTTGATCGCTTACTTGCTACCGAACTCCTGCAGCACCATGTCTTCCTCTTCCAGAGCAGCCACGGGCTCACGCAATTCGACCCGCACCGGAGAGACTTTCTTGCGCAGGGAAAGTGACATCATTGCACCGACCAGCAACAGGCCACAGGCTACGGCGAAGGATGCCGTTATGCTCCCGGTTTTCACCTTGAGCATCTCGGAGACCCTGACCAGGACAAAGGCACCAACACCCCAGGCCGAGAACAGAATTCCGTAGTTCATGCCAAAGTGTTTCATTCCCCAGTAATCCTTGGCAAACGAGGGGAAGAGGGCCAGATTGGTGCCATAGTTGAAAACCATGAAGGTCACCAGCAGTGCGACCAGGACCGGGCTGCTGCCACTTCCACTGCCAAGCACCGGAATGGCAACCAGCATCAGGACCGCCTGAAACACCAGCATCAGGGTCAGCGTTGTCGCCCGGCCGATCTTATCGGAGACCACACCTGCAACCAGCCGACCGGCAGCATTTCCAACCGACATGATGACGACGACGAGGAAGGCCATCTCTCCCATGGAAGCCTTGGCTAGGCCTTTGGCGCTACCGATCACCATCAGGCCGGAACCCGCGCCGACAAAGAAGCAGAGCCACAGAGTATAAAATTTGGCGTTGCCGAACAGCTGCAAGGGAGACAGTTCGTTGCTTTCAGCAGCGCTTTTAGTCACTTTGGGTGCGTTAGGATCAGCCACATATCCTGCAGGAGGGTTGGAGATCAGCATGCCAAAACCGACGACGACAACGGCAAATGCGATCCCGAAAAAAAGCATCGACTGCTGCAGCCCGTAATTGCTGAGCAGATACTTGGCCAACGGCGCAATATAGACCGATGCCAACCCGAACCCGGAAACGACGATACCGGCTATCAGTCCAGTCTTGGCGGGGGGAAACCATTTGAGTGCGGGAGGCGTCGCGGCAGAATAGCCAAAACCGATCCCGGTACCGGCCAGAACACCAAAGCCGACGACCCAGGCCCAGTAGTTGGTCGTCTGGGAGATCCAGGCAAAACCGGCGGCAACCATCAGTCCGCCAATCATACAGGTGATTTTTGGCCCAAGCTTGTCTTGAATTTTTCCGGCCAGGATCATCGCAGCGGCAAACGCCAGACAGGCAACGGCATAGGGATCATTGATACTGGCGGCATCCCAGTTGAAGGCCCCTTCTCCGCCGGCGGCGATAGAATCGGAAATAGCCCCCTTGAAAATACTCCAGGTGTACAGTATCCCCAGGGCCAGGTTGATTCCGGTTCCGGCCAGAACGACTGTCCAGGCTTTTTTCATCGAAACTTTTTGACTCATGACTTCCTCCTCTTGAATAGGAACAACGTGATCACAGCGTGAACGCAGATAACTCATTCGGAATGGCAACGGCCACTTATTACGGAACGCGATCGATATCGGTTTTTCATTGCGCGCCAGAGGTTTCGTTGCCCTGTACGGTGATACGGGTTGGTGCCGGCCCTGCAATCGAGCGGAAAGTTCCTGATGCTTTTCGCACTCACTGAAACGGCAGGTGCAGTAGTGGGAGATTGTCTGCACGTCATGCGGCGAGATATATCCGGAACCGACATCGCAGTAATTTTCGTCCTGACTGTAGTAAGGGCAAACGGCCATTTCTCTTTCTCCCGGCATAGGATGTGATCGCTGCTTTTAGCTGAAGAGCTATCGCAACGCCCATACCAACCTCTGAACAAATCTACTTTCCATAGTTTTTTCAGGATGTTAGGAATCTAGGAATGAAAGTGTTCGGCATCTGTACACGTCGTATTTTTTGCATGACTGCAAGAGGGCGGGAGAAGATTCAGGACGGAAGAAATAAGCCGCAGGGACAACGTTTGACCCTGAAAAGCCCTAAAACAGGGGGCTAGAGAAAGTTTGAAGAGAGAGGGCAGGTATACAGAAAACAGGGTTTTGCATTTATGCCATTGGGAAAGTTCATTTTTTTGCAATTATGCAACTTTGCAAAAAATTGCCCGCCGATGGGACTCGGCCTATACTGCGAGAAAGCCATAGCCCCTCGGCGACCCATCACCCCCCACCTGTATGACTGCTAAAGGAGTTCCCCAATGCCTTTTTCCTCTCTGCGGCACCATGTCGAGAAACAGGTTCAACAGGTAGCAACCTACCAGATGGAGAACTTCAGAAAGCTGCCTCCCGGCAGCGGCACGACAAAGATAGCTCGCGAATATGTATCGGAGGTTGATCTGACGTCCGAACGGATGCTGATTGACGGGTTGGCAAAACTGCTGCCGGAAGCAGGGTTTCATGGTGAAGAAAGCGGCCGAAAAGGACAATTCCCCTGTCGCTGGATCATCGACCCCCTTGACGGAACAACCAATTACCTCAGCGGACTGGAGCAGTTCAGCATTTCCGTCGCCCTCTATAATGAGAATCGATGTGAACTCGGGGTCGTTCTGCGCCCCGCCTCACAAGAAATCTTCAGCGCCAGCCGCGGCCATGGGCTGCTTCACAACGGAGTCACGGCAAAACCACTGATGACCGATCTGCCTCTCTCGGCCGCCTTGATCGGGACCGGCTTTCCTTATCGCTCACCCGACCTGGCGACTCCCTTCTTTACCTGCGCCAGAGAAGTCCTTTATGCAAGCAGGGGACTGCGCCGATTCGGCTCAGCCGCGCTCGACCTCTGCTACGTTGCCACGGGCCAGTTGCAGGGCTTCTGGGAAAGCGACCTGCAACCGTACGATGTCGCGGCGGGCCTGCTTTTTCTCGAAGAGTCCGGTTGCCTGACCAGCAACGAAACGGGACTGCCATACCGGCTGGAGGAAGACCGTGTCCTGGTCTGCGCCCCGGGACAGACCCATCACGAGCTTTTGACCATCGTAGATCGACATTACCGCTGCCTGAACAGGTGAGCCGCAACAGTCCGCTCACCTGTACATTCGCACAGATTCCCCGGAATTATACCCAACAAAATGCGCTGTTTTTTCATGTTCATTTCCCGGCAAAGAAAGAGAAAAAGTCATTTTCAGCAGAATTTCCTGTATTTACCCTTTAAAATAAGTGCCGTTTCTGGCATATTTTTACACTGATTTGAATGACCCAGGGAACAGATTCGCTGCGAAGATGCTGGAGCAGGAGATTCTTTTGGCCAGAATCCTAATTGCTGAAGATAGCGACACAGAGTTGGAGTACCTGAAGCAGATTCTTCATGGCACGCCACACCAGCTGACTGTCACCCGCGACGGACTGCAGGCCGAAGCCGCTGCCAAGGCCGCCCCCCACGACCTGATCATCCTCGATGTCATCATGCCCGGTAAGAACGGCTTCCAGGTCTGCCGATCACTGAAAAAGGATGACCGGACCAAGCTGACTCCGATCATCCTGCTGACCGCCAAAACCGGGTCAAGTGACAAATTCTGGGGACTGAAACAGGGCGCGGATGAATACATCACCAAGCCCTACGAACCGGGCAACCTGCTGTCCAGTATCGCGAAACAACTGGGGGCATCCTGATGAATCTAGGTGAAGCCCTGCACAGATATCTGAAAGCCGAAACCCGGGGACAACTGGTCATCAAGTTTCTGGATGAAGAGCACCTGTGCAAGGTGGCCATCGAAGATGGTCATGCGGTCTATATCACCCTGGGGAAGAAAGGTCCCGAAGAGACCCTGGCGGTCCTTTCTGGGAAACAGGTTGAATGGATCAACTTCATTGAGGGAATGCCGAGCAGAAAGCGCCTGCCACATTCACTGAATAAAAAGTTGATCGAGATAGCGCTGGAAACCCGACCGGCGACCAGCAGCCCGAACCCACAGAAGGCCAGCACAACGGCAGGTTTCGACCTGAGCAACGGCGCACCGCCAGAGACCGTTGAGGCCATCATTGAAGACTTCGTCGACCAGATCGGCCCTCTCGGGACCGTTCTCGCCGACCGTGTCGCCCAGGATCTGGGTTATCGCGCGGGAGCCCTGATGGAACCAGGTGTTCTCGATAAATTTGTTGCGGCCCTGGCCGATGAAATTCCGGCTGAAGAGCGGCAGGCCTTTCTTGACAAGTATGGACCCTGAGCCATGACGTTTTTTCCCGAGACCGGGACCTTTCTGGAGGAGATCTGACATGCTGGGCAACCTGACCATTCGCAAACGTATCATGGTCATTCTCGCCGCTGTTTATGCGATCTCCCTCGTCGTTGCAGTGACCGGCGGCTACTTCGTGCTGAAGCAGGAAACCACCCGCGAAGCCATCGAAAAAACCGAACTGTTTGCTGCCGTCATGTCCGCCAACCAGCTCTACATGGCTCAGAATATCCGTCCGGAGATTCTGGACCGGCTGCCCGATCTCTATTTTCCGGAAGCGACCGTCGGCATTCAGATGCTGGTGGAAACCGCCGAACTGATCCAGCAGAAATATCCGGAGTACATATTCCGGGTCGTCTCCCCCAATCCGCTGAACCAGACAAACCTCTCTGACGAATTTGAGAACCGGATCATTCACGACTTTTCGAAACTTCGCTATGACAACTGGGAGGGGTTCATCGAGAAAAATGGCAAGAGTTTCTACGCCACTGCGATCCCGATAGAGGCGCGCAGTGGCTGCATCTGGTGCCACAGCACCCCGGACGCCGCCCACCCCGAAATGGTCGAGGAGTACGGAACCGAGTCAGGCTACGGTTATAAGATCGGAGATGTCGTCGGCGCCCGGTTCATTTATGTTCCTACTGAAAAAGCCATGGCACAGACCATGAAGAAACTTGGCGTGTCTGTTCTGGTCCTGAGCGTCCTGTTCCTGATCGCTTTCCTGTTACTGGATGCCTTTATCGTTCGCAGCATTGTCCATCCGATCGAGGAAATAACCGCTATTGCGACCGATATCAGTAAGGGTCATATGGAAAAGGAGTTCAAGGTCAGGAGCAACGATGAAATCAAGGCCCTGGCTGATGCCTTCAACCGGATGAAGGTCTCTTTGGTCAAAGCGATCAATATCATCAAGAAATAAAAGCTGGTAAGGAGTTTATCCATGCACCGTCTCACCCTACTGTTGCTGATAACGGCCCTGACACTCTCTTTCGCCACAGCCGCCTCCGCGGCCAGCGCGATCAAGGGGAAGGTCCTCTATAAAAAGATCTGTCAGAGTTGCCATACCCAGGAAGGGGAAGGCGGAATCATGGGTCCGGCTGACAAAAAGAAGGAAGAGTGGAAGACGTTCTTCAACGAGGACCAGCACAACAGCCACCCGGAAGCCTGGCAGGACTTGACGAGAAAAAAACGGAAAGACCTGCTGCTGTTCTTTATGAACTACTCGATCGACTCTGAACTGCCCGAAGAATGCGGCTGAAAAAACTGGAATAGAAAGCCCGGCTGTCGCAAGCCGGGCTTTCTATTTGCGGACTGCAGCAATCCGCTGCAGCAGCAACCCCGCAACGATCAGCAGCAACCCGAAAAAGGTTGCCGGCAGGATTTTCTCACCCACCAGAAAATAGATCATGACCAGCGACAGAAAAGGGGCGATGAAGATCAGATTGCCGATGCGGGCGGCATTCTCGGTATACTTTAGCGCCAACAACCAGAACACAAAGCTGGCCCCCATCTCCATCAGACCGACATAGGCGGCACCGAGTAGCCCTTCCAGGGAAGGCCAGACAGGGCGGGAGAAGATCAGCAGATAAACCACGATGATAGGCAGACTGCAAAGGAAATTGACAAACAGGGCCACCACCGGGTCACGCCTGTCCCGGGTGTTATAGATCCAGTAAAGGGACCAGACCAGGGTACTGGCCAGAGCCAGTGCGACTCCCATCGGACTGGTAAAGCTGAGCTGAAACGGTTGACCTTCGGTGGCAATTACGACGACCCCGCAATAGCTGACCAGTAGAGCGAGAATCTCCATCCCTTTAACCTTATGCTGCAGCAGCGGTATCGATAGCAGGGTCAGGGTAATGGACCAGGTATAGTTGAGCGGCTGAGCCTGCTGAGCCGGCAACAGGTCATAGGCCTTGAACAGCACCAGGTAGTAGAGAAACGGATTGAGCAGACCGAAAAGAACCGATATCCGGTACTCTTCTGGCTGACAGCGAAAAGCCAAAGCCAGCCTTCCCTGCTTGACCAGCAGCAGGCCGAGAAACAGCGCGGCAAACAGGCTGGCATAAAAGAGCAGTTGGATCGGCTCCAGATAGCGAAGCGAAATTTTAAATGCCGAGGCCATGGTCGACCAGACCAATACCGCGCCCAGCGCATAGAGATAAGCTCTCTTCTGATCAATCATCGCGGTCCCTGCTGCGGTAACGCGATCTTACCGGCAGGGCCAACAGCACCAGCCCACAGAAGATCAGGCCGATCCCGCAATAGGCCTGCGCATTCATCTGTTCACCCAATAGCAGCAACCCGAGCAGCCCGGCGGTCATCGGCTCCGCCAGAGTCAAGGTGACAGCCGAAGCGACCTGTACGCTGCGCAATCCCCTGGCGAAGAGCCAGTATGCCAGGGCCGCCGTCACCAGACCGAAATAGAAGACTGTCGCGACACCATGCAAGGTTCCGATCCAGGCAATATCGACAAACAGGAGGAGCGGCAGCAGCATCAATGCGCCAAGGCAGAACACCACCGTCATCACCTGGGTGGGCGACTGGCGCTCAAGCATCCCCTTGATCAGCAGGGTGCATGCGGCATAACTGGCACCGGCGCAGATTGCCAGAAAAACTCCGAGAATGTCGACCCGGACCCCTTCTCCACCAGAGAGGGCCAGCAGACTGCAGCCGGACAACGCCAGAGCAGTCGCCACCAGCCAACGCCGTCCCGGTCGTTCACCGCGAAACACCAGCGCGAGAAACCCTGCCGCGACCGGAGAACTGCCGATACCGACGATTGTTCCCACCGCCACACCGGTGGCGGAAACCCCGGCAAAGAAGGTCACCTGGTACAGGGCCATGAAGAATCCTGCCCCCAGGGACAAGCGTATCGGCCAGGAAGACACCCGCCCGAAACCGCCCTGTAGCAGAGTTATCGCCATCAGACCGATGCCGCCGATCAGTAAGCGCATGGTCCCGACGGCCAGCGGCCCCGCACCTTCGGGCGCCAACGCCTGAGCCGTTCCGGTCGTCCCCCAGAGGGTGGCGGCTGCCAGCACGAACCAGGTCCCGCCGCCGCTTTTAATCTTTCCCGTCATGCCCTATATCCCGCATTATTGAATTGAACTCGCCCGGAGAAGCTGTCGAACCGGCAACACCATCCAGACAATCGCCACCACCCGACCCACCAGGTAGGCCAGCGCTGCACAGACGGCACCGGCCAACCCTCCCTGAAGCAGCAGACCTGTGAGCACCAGGACAATAACGATCGCCTCCAGGGCGGTCGCCGTCGAAATCGGCCGTGTTGCCTGCCCGCCCATCAGCAGTGCCCGCAGGTAGGCAGTCATCACTGTCATTGCCGGCAGCAGAGCCATTAGCTGGAGCGGCAGCATGGAGAATTCAGCCAGAAGCGGGCTGAGCCCCGATACCCGTATCAGCCAGAGGTCTGCTAACGGCGTCATTGCGATCAGCAGCAAGCAACCACTGAGGAGCAAAGCCAGGACCAGAGCAAATCGACCAATCTGCCGCCAGCCGCGCAGGTTGTCGCCCAACAGGGCTATCGCAACTTCCTGGAAAGAGAGGCCGACCGCACGGAAAACAAACGTCAGCGCGCCGATCACCGGCATCACCGCCAAAGATTCCAGCGGCATTTTCCCCTTGCCGAGGAAAAAGGTCACGACCGGATGAATGCCGAGAGTGATAAACGGCGTCATAGCCAGGGGCAGATAATAATACCCCAGTTCGCGCAGACTGCGGACCGCACCCTGCTCCTCTCTGGCCAGAATCGATCGCACGGCACCGCCTGCCAGCAGTCGCGTCGCGATCATTTCGACGATCACTCCACAACTCAGGGCGACACCGCCCATAAGGGCTCCCTGGATGCCACTGGAGCGGAACAGCAGCAGCGCAACCAGAGCCATTGTCACCACCCTCCCCACTGTCGCAACGGCCACTCGCCGTGTCTGATGGTTACGGATCAGTACACCCTGGTAAAAACGTCGCCACCCGATCACCCCGGGCCAGGGCAGCAGCACCAAAAGCGAGAGATAAACCCGTGAAGCGATTTCGGGAGCGAGACCGATGACCCTCATCATCAACAGATCAAAAAGTGGCGGAATGAGCAACAGCGCCATGCCGACCGTCACCAACAGGGTCAG
>PKUD01000028.1 GCA_002869695.1 Desulfuromonas sp.
TCCATTCAAGGCCTGCCTTCAGGAGAAGGCCTAATGTCGACAGGCAGGCACTGTTTAGAACCGAAATTGCAGTCCAGCGATTTATCATATTGATAAGTCGCTTAGTTCTGCCCGTGCGTCACAACCCTGTCCCCTAGACTTCTTTCACGAGTCGTTTTTTTCGGGTCATGTCGATAACAGGCCGAATTATATAGGGATGCTTTCTCTCTTGTTCCACGGTGCACCTCAATTTTCTGCTTGGCACGCAATTCGCTATTGATAGACTGCTTGCGACAGAAAATACAGCTGGCACCTGACCCTGAATCAGAAGCCATAAACAGGCATATTATCAACCATCATACAGAACTGGAGACACCGTAATGGCTGACAACAGACAAATCACACAAGCGACTCGAGCTATCTGGAGTGGAGAAAAAGATCGAACCATGTGGGAAGGTTGCACGCAAGTTCCCGTCGTCCACAGTGTTTCATTCGGTTATCAGGATATTGACGTCTGGCAGGATGTCGCTTTGGAAAAAACAGAAGGACATATTTATTCTCGCAACACCAACCCCACCGTTCAGGTTTTTGAAGACAAGGTCCGTGAGCTAGAGGGCGCCGAAAGTGCCGTCAGTTTTTCCAGTGGCATGGCGGCAATCAGCAATACCCTGTTTACCCTGCTTGCTCCGGGCGACCGAATTGTTTCGATCAAGGATACTTACGGTGGGACGAATAAGATTTTTGTGGAATTTTTGCCAAAATTCAACATTGATGTCGATCTGTGTACGACATCGGATCACGAGGAAATGGAAGCCGCGATCGCCAAGGGCTGCAAAATCGTTTACCTGGAAACACCAACCAATCCCACTGTGAAAATTACGGATATCGAGCGCATCACGAAAGCCGCTCATGAGGTGGGCGCGCTTGTCATCGCGGACAACACCTTTGCGACCCCTATAAATCAAACTCCACTAAGCCTCGGGGTTGATCTTGTCCTTCACAGTGCTTCGAAATTTTTAGGCGGGCACGCCGACGCTTTAGGCGGGATTGTCTGTGGGAATGATCGAGACCTCATCAAAAAAATCTATCATTTCCGAGAAATTAATGGCGCAAGCTTGGCGCCAATGGACGCCTACAGTTTGTTGCGCGGGATGAAAACCCTTGCCCTTAGAGTTGAGAAACAGAACCAAAGCGCTCTAAAGATTGCCAGATATCTTCAGGGCCATCCGAAGGTTGATGGGGTGTTTTATCCAGGGCTGGAATCGCATAAACATCATGACATCGCAAAAAAACAGATGAAAGGCTTCGGCGGCATGCTCGCGTTTTCGGTCGTTGGCGGGTTTGATGCGATCCGAGTGTTTTTGCCCAAACTGAAATATGCCCACATGGCTGCAAATCTAGGGTGCGTGGAAACCGTCGTCGGCCCTCCTGCTGTAACCAGTCACGTGGAATGCTCCCGCGAAGAGCGTGCAGCGATGGGCATTCCGGAAGGGCTGGTTCGCTACTCAACCGGCATTGAGGACGTGGACGATCTAATCGCCGATCTGGCACAAGCGCTGGAATACATTATTGACGACTGATATCGCCAGGAGAAGATCCTCACTTCTATCAGCGTAAACTGCAACACGCAAAATCAGATTCTCAAAGCCCGGCTCAACGAAAAGGCTCCGTTGAGCCGGGCTTCTGCATCGCCTGGGGCCTGAAGCGGTTACATGTTCTGGCGGCATCCCCTCCTTTTTAGCCCTCTGTTTTTCGTGTCAACGGCCCTTCACAACAGAGAGCTGATGCGAAAACAAGTTGTTTCTGCTGATTTCAGCGTCAACGGTTACGGCCGCATCTGCCAATCGATTCTACGGGCGCTCTCTTCCCAGCAGTAAGGCGATCTCCAGGTTGTCGTGATTCAATCAACTGACAGATCTCGAAACCCTGACCTGCCCGATCCGTTACGAAACGATACGCCCCATAGACGTATCGAATGCCTGCATCTGCGGGTGCCAACGATCAATGCTTCACTGATGGATCCGTCAATTCATGTTAAACAAAAACCGGCAAAGCTTTTTCGCACAGCCCCCTCCCCCCTGAAGGCAGCTTGTTTGACTTGAAAAAAGTATCCCTGTATAAGGATTAATGAGAAAGATTTGGAAGAAACAGTAAGGCCTGTGTCTGGAGATTTAAATGCAAACAATTTTGCAAGATATTCAAGAGACAGTCACCAAATACGCTAACATCATTTCCCGGATGATCAATGTTGATGTAGATATTGTTGATCGTGATTTTGTGCGAATTGCCGGGACCGGAGTTTACCGAGACAAGGTCAACGAAAGCATGTCTGCTGAGGCGTATATCTACCGGGAGGTTATTGCAACCGGGGAGACTCAGGTTGTTAACCTGCCCGGCAAGGATCCTCTCTGCCAGCCCTGCACAAAAAAAAACACCTGCGTTGAGAAGTTCGAGATCTGCACCCCTATAAAGCTGGGCCAGGAAATCATTGGGAGCATCGGATTGGTCTGTTTTACCGATGACCAGAAATCGAACCTCCTTCAGCGCTTCGACGTATATCTGGAATTCGTCGCCCAGATTGCAGATTTCATCTCCGCCAAGGCCTACGAAAACAGGGAGCACAAAAGAACCGAATTAATGATCAAGCTGATGGGGCAGGTTGTTGATAAAACGGATATGGGTGTCATCGCCATTAGCCGGGATGACACCATCATTAATGCCAACAGCAACGCCTTGCAGCAATTGGGCTTATCGGGATGCTTTAAAGAGAAGATTGACATACGGGTCACTGGTGACTTGATCGGTGAGGCGAAAGAATACAAAGTGATGATCGATCAGAAAGAATATTTTATTCTGGGCGATTTGCTGCCAGTTGATTTTGACCTGGATGATTACGCGAAGATGTTGGCTTTTCATGACATAAAAACTGTCAAATCCAAGATCTATGAGCTAACCCAGGTTGGTGAAAACATCCACATCGGCAATATTTTAGGACATTCCAGTGTGGTTCAGGAACTGAAAGCTAAGGTTCAAAAAATTTCCACCTCCACGTCAACGATTCTCATTCGGGGCGAGAGTGGAACCGGCAAGGAATTGTTCGCCCGTGCCATCCACCGCGAAAGCGATCGACGCGACGAACCCTTTGTGGCGGTCAACTGTGGATCCATTCCGGATTCTCTCATGGAAAGTGAGCTGTTCGGCTACATTAAGGGGGCATTTACCGGTGCCGACCCCAAAGGGAGAATCGGAAAGTTCGAACTCGCAAACAAGGGGACACTGTTTCTCGATGAAATTGGAGACTTGCCCCTTTATGTGCAAGTTAAGTTGCTCCGGGTTCTACAGGAGAGAAAGATTACCCGGCTTGGATCCAACAATATGATCAACATCGATGTCAGAATTATTGCGGCCACGCACAAAAACCTTACAGAAATGATCAAAGAAAATACCTTCCGCGAGGATTTATTTTACCGGTTGAACGTTGTCCCGTTTGACATTGCGCCGCTGCGGGAGAGGAGGGATGACATTGAACCGTTGTCCTACCATTTTATCAATAAGTATTGTCGGCTGTTCGGCAAGGACTTCAGGCGACTCGCTCCCGAGGTGGTCGATAGCTTAATTGCCTATGACTGGCCGGGAAATGTGCGAGAGTTGGAAAATACAATCGAATTCATGGTCAATATGATGGAGGCGGATGGTTTGCTCACCCAAAAGCAGCTTCCGCGGGGGGTAACAGAATCCTCGGAGGGGCCAACCTCGAGCCCTGCCTCGGGCCGAGTTCGTCCCCTGCGAGAGCTGGAGTCCGAGGCGATCGAAAAAGCGCTTAAGGTTTACGGGCATTCTTATCGCGGGAAGAAGGTCGCCGCCCAGAAGCTGGGTATTGGTGTCGCGACCCTCTATCGAAAACTCGAAGCCGTTCACTTATCGAAATGATATAGATGACGTGCTTATTCACCAGGCAAGCCATCTATTGTCGATTTGGGCCCTCCCGGAGCAGGCCTATCAAATTGATACTAAATATCATTTTGATAGGGCTCTTTCGCTGGCCGCCCCTCCTATACCAGTGAAAATACTTTCGGAACGCCGTTTTAGAACGTGGCCAGTGATTGGCATATAAGTTGTAGTGAAAAAATGGGCTAAGGTGTAAAACAAACGTGTTTCTTGAGAATTACAAACTGTCACAAAATCGTTTCTCTGTTTGAAGCCTGAAGAATCACGGCGTCAAACGGAGTCCTTTTTACGAAAATATCTGATGGCGCCGGAAAAGCTCACCAACTGTTGTGTTGCTGAAATGGTCTCGCGGCTTCGCCACACCGTTGTGCGCCTCATTGTTCGTCAATTGTGCGATTTGCATTAGGCGTTTTTTCCATAAACCATCCGATTTAATGCTTTTTGCGAAAGCATCAAGTTTGATATACGGCCCAATCTTTCCCCGGCATGGAGAACCAAACGGATGAACGTATTTTCAACTAAAGAGTACCAACAACGCCTGCTTAAGACCAAGTCTTCAATGGAGAAACAGGGCCTTGAAATCATTATATTGGCCGATCCCGCCAATATGAACTACCTGACCGGGTACGATGGTTGGTCGTTCTATACGCCGCAGGTTGTGGTGGTGGCTCTCGACGAGAAAGAGCCTTTTTGGATTGGTCGTGGCATGGACACAAATGGGGCCAAGCACACCTGCTGGCTTTCAAGGGAACATATCATCGGGTACCCTGATAACCTTGTCCAGACCGCCAATAATCATCCCATGCGTTTTGTTGCGGATTTTTTAAAAGACCGTTGCTGGGCCAATCGATCGATCGGCCTGGAAAAAGATGTCTATTACTTCAATGCCAGATGGCTTGAGGAGTTCCAGCAAGCGCTGCCCCATGTCGATTTTCTTGATTGCAGTCTCCTGGTCAGCTGGGTTCGCAGCATCAAGTCCGAGTCGGAGATAACCTACATGATGCAGGCCGGCAAGATCGCTGAACGAGCCATGCAGGCAGCCCTTGACAATATCGCCCCCGGGATCAGAGAGTGCGATGCCGTCGCAGAAGTGTATCGGGCGCAAATCCGGGGTACCGAAAGTTTTGGCGGGGACTATCCCGCAATCGTGCCGATGATGCCGACTGGAGAAAAAACTTCAGCCCCTCACCTGACGTGGACTGATGAACCTTATCAGAATGAGCAGGCGGTCAACCTTGAACTTTCCGGTTGCCGTCACAGATACCACAGCCCATTGGCCCGAACCGCATATATTGGCAGCCCCCCCCCACAGAAGCTTCAGGATCTGGCCAATAACGTGGTGGAAGGTTTAAATCTCACTCTGGATGCCGTCAGGCCAGGAATCACCTGCGAGGATGTCGAGCGCGTCTGGCGAACCCACATGGCCAAACTAGGCATGGAGAAGGAATCACGGATAGGCTACTCCACAGGTCTTAATTACCCACCGGACTGGGGCGAACATACCATGAGTCTGCGTCAGGGAGATCGAACGGTACTGCAACCCAATATGACCTTCCACATGATCCTGGGTATGTGGCTGGACGATGGAGGGTTTGAGTGCAGTGAGACATTCAGGGTGACCGAATCCGGCTGTCAAACGTTCGCAGATTTCCCCAGGGGGCTACTTCAAGTCTGACAGAGTAGCATGTATCTCCTTATTCAGCTGCTATTCAGGCCGCAACAAACCTGCCAGTTTACGACTTTTTAACGATGATTAAGCATACGTCATTCGGCGATAAAAGCTGAACAGTTTGCTGAAACTGTGTAAAGGGAACTCGTTGAATGGATAGGATTCGACAAAGAATCGCAGAACTGAATCAAGAGGTGATCACTCTTCGACGTGATTTTCACATGCACCCTGAACTTGGGTTTAAGGAGCATCGCACCGCGCAAGTCATCGAGACCTATCTACAAAATATTGGGCTCGAAACTGAGCGCAAATCGGAGACCGGGGTTATCGGACTGCTGGTCGGGCCAAGGCCAGGACCGGTATTGATGTTGAGGGCAGATATGGATGCCCTGCCGGTAACCGAAGAGAGTGAGCTGCCTTACAAGTCAAAAAATAACGGAGTCAGTCACGCTTGTGGGCATGACGCCCATATGGCCATGCTCCTCGTTGCTGCCAAGGTATTGTCAGAATGCCGAGAAAAGCTGACGGGAACAATAAAGTTTGTTTTCCAGCCCGATGAAGAAGTTGCCGGTGCCAGCCGCATGATTAAAGATGGCGTTCTGGAAAATCCCAAAGTGGATGCGGCCATGGGACTTCACATCTGGAGCCTGATCCCATCGGGCCGGGTCTCCATCTCTTCGGGTGTGGTCATGGGCGGCATGGATGTGTTTAAGATGAGGATCAAAGGCAAGGGTGGCCACACCGGCTATCCCCACGAAGCCATTGACCCGGTCATTGCCGCGGCCAATATTATCCAGTCGGTGCAGGCGGTTCAAACCCGGGAGATAGATGCCCAAAAACCAACCGTCATCATGTTCGGGAAACTGGCCGCCGGTGAAAAGTCAAATATCATCCCGGAAGAGGTTTACCTGGAAGGCACCATCCGCTTCCTCCACGATGTTAAGCCGGATGATCCGGACAGCCCAACCAACCGGTTTATCCGCATTTGCGAATCCGTGTGCCAGGCCTTTCAATGCACCTGCCGGATCGAGATTGAGCGTGAGAATATCCCGCTGGTGAACGACGAAAAGATGACAAGCTTTGCCAAAACAGTTGCCAAGGAAGTGTTCGGCAGCCCCGATGTCATTGATCCCGGCAGGTATATCGCCAGCGAAGATTTCAGTGAATACAGCTCCCGGGTCCCTGGGGTGTTCACCTTTCTTGGCTGTGCAGACAAGAGCAAAAAGAGCGATATGCCGTTGCACAACCCCAGGTTCAATATCGATGAAGATGTTTTAGTAAAAGGAGTCGAGTTGCATGTAAGGGGCGCTTTGGCGTTTCTCAAAGGACAATGACTCCGGGCGGCCCCGTAAGAGAAGACCATTAACCCCAACAGAAAAGGAGAGGACGATGAAGAAAAGTCTGAATTTAACTGCGGTTAAAGCGATCTTGGCCAGTATACTGCTGGTTGCAATGACCGGCATGACGGTTTCCGCGGCAGAATGGAAGTATGCCATGGGCGAAGGCCTGAGCGATCCCCAGGGGATCTATGCCACGGCATTTAAGGCCTTTATCGAGGAAAATTCAAGACATAAGATCGAAATCTATCCCGTCGGCAGTCTGGGAGAAGAGACCGACATGATGGAACAGACCAAGGCCGGTATTCTGCAATTTCTGGGGCAGTCCACGGGGTACATGGGGGGCACGATTCCGGAGATGGACCTGTTTACCCTTCCTTATGTCATGCCCACCGACACCCAGCAGCTGGACTATTTTTTCAAAAACTCAACAGTCATCAATGAGGAGCTGCCGCACATCTTCAACCAGCATGGGCTTGAGCTGCTCTCCGTATTCCCCGAAGGCGAGATGGCCGTGACCACCTTTGAGCCGTTCCGGTCCCCTGAAGACCTGAAAGGCAAGAAAATGCGGGTCATGCCCGGTTCCCCGATCCTGGTGGAAACCTATAAGGCGTTTGGCGCATCTCCGGTGCCGATGACCTGGGGAGACCTCATCGGAGCCCTGAAAACCAACATGGTGGACGGCCAGGAAAACCCCACGGTCTGGATCGAAGCCTATGGGCTGGACAACCTGACCAAGGTGCTCACCTATACCGGCCATGGGCACTTCAATGCCTCCGCATCCGCCAATAAGAAGTTCTTTGACGGGCTGGGAGACCGGGACAAAAAGCTGATCCGCCAGGCAGCGGCCCATGCCCACCAGGTGATCCTGAAAGAGGCTGAAAAGCTCGATGCATACGGTATCGGCCGTATCGTCAGGACCAACCCGGGATACCAGATCGTGACCCTGACCGAAGCGGAACGGGCCCCCTTTAAAAAGGCCGCCATGGCTGTCCAGGACTCTTTTGCCGCCAAGAGTGAATCCAACAAAAAAATACTGGATCAGATGATGGCCGATCTGAAAGAGGCTGAAGCCAACGCCAAGAAATAATCCTGCAAAACAGACCGGGCCGGGCTTAGAGACAGACGGTCCGGTCTGTTTTATCTTCGGGAGTATAAGAGAATATATGGATGAGACCGCGCAAAAGGCAAGAAATCCCATTCTGGCGGCAGTGGATTTCATTGACAGGCAGGTCAGCAAGTTTGAAGGGGTCATGCTGGCCGTGGGGGTGATCCTGATGACGGTCAATACAATCGCCGCCGTAATCAGCCGGTTTGTGTTTAACAGCGCCATCACCTTCACCGATGAACTGAACATGATCTTCATTGTCCTGGTGACCTATGCCGGCCTGGGTTATGCGGCCCGAAACGGCCGCCACATCCGGATGTCGGCCATTTACGACGCCCTGCCGGAAAAGATACGCAAGGTGTTGATGGTGCTCATGACCTCGGTGACATCGGCCTTTATGTTTTTTCTCTCATATTATTCCGTCATCTATATCCTTGAGGTACATGAGAGTGGTCGGGTCCTGCCGGCCCTGGGGCTGCCGGTCTTCTATATCTACCTGTGGGTACCTGTGGGCTTTGTCTTGACAGGGCTTCAGTATGCATTTACAGCGGTGAAGAACCTGAGCCAAGCCGAAGTTTACCTGTCGACCCATGTGAAAGACGGTTATGTGGACATGTAACTTGACCTTTGAAAGTAGCAATGACAAAGAAACGGTTTGAAATGAAGAAAGCAGTCCTGTCCCTGCTGGTTCTGATCGGATGTCTGTGGACCACCGCCCTCTGGGCGGCGGAACCCAGCGTGGTGATTGAAGAGACGGTCATTGACCAGAAAACACTGATCTCCGTATACGGCTATGCCGAAGAGGTGGAGCCGTGGAAAACGGTCTTCGTCACCCTGGCGGATGAAAAGGGAGGCGTCATTAAGCAGGCCCCGGAGATCAATAAAATCGGCAACTGGGGTGCTGAGGCTGTGGATATCAGTACTCTTTCCGACGGCGCCATCACCATCACGGCAGTGGTCAAGGATGATCAGGAACATATCGTGGCCCAAGCCGAAACAGTCGCTGCCCTGGATACCAGTTTCAGCCTGGTGGACTTTTTGAACCAAAATTTTGCCCTGTCTATCTTCCTGCTGATGATTGTGCTCCTGCTGCTCGGCTTCCCCATGAAAATTCCACTGATTGCCGGGGCCACCCTGGGGATCTGGCTGCTGTACGAGGGGTACCTGGGCCAGACCCAGTTCATGATCCAGCAGATGATGGCCGGGATTCGACCGGCGGCCCTTATTGCCGTGCCCATGTTCATCCTCTCCGCCGATATTATGACCCGGGGCCAGTCGGCGGGAAAACTGATCGACCTGGTCATGGCCTTTGTGGGCCATATCAAGGGCGGACTGGCCGTGAGCACGGCCGGAGCCTGCACCATGTTCGGCGCGGTGTCCGGTTCCACCCAGGCAACGGTCGTGGCTATTGGCGGGCCCCTGAGGCCAAGGCTTCAGCAGGGCGGCTACAAAGATTCCTTTATCCTGGCCCTGATCGTCAATTCCAGTGATATAGCCTTCTTAATCCCTCCCAGTATCGGGATGATCATCTACGGCATCGTGGCCAAAGTCTCCATCCCCGAGCTGTTCATCGCCGGCATCGGTCCGGGCCTGCTGATCCTGCTGCTCTTCTCCATCTACAGCGTGATCTATGCGATTCTCAACGATATCCCCACCGCGCCCAAGGCAACGTGGAAGGAACGACGCAAGGCATTGGTCCAGGCTTTGTGGCCCCTGGGGTTCCCGGTCATTATCATCGGCGGCATCTTCGGGGGAGTGTTCAGCCCCACGGAAGCGGCCGCGGTGAGCGTGGGATACGCCATTTTGCTGGAAGGTGTTATCTTCAGGACCATGAAGCTGGCTGATTTCTACAACACCGCCCTGTCTACCGGGCTTGTGACCGCCGTGGTCTTTATCCTGGTCGGCGCGGGCGCGGCATTTGCCTGGGTCTTGTCCTATGCCCAGGTGCCCCAGCAGATCCTGGGTGCGATCGGCATTGATGCAATGGGGCCGTATGGGGTTCTGTTTGTGATTTCCGTGGCCTTTTTCGTGGGTTGTATGTTCGTCGATCCCATTGTGGTGATCCTGATTTTGGTTCCGATTTTTGCGCCCGTGGTGAACAATGTGGGGCTGGATCCCGTGCTGGTGGGAACCATCATTACCCTCCAGGTGGCCATCGGATCGGCAACCCCGCCGTTCGGCTGCGATATATTTACGGCCATCGCCATATTCAAGCGTCCCTACTTTGAAGTGGTGAAAGGAACCCCGCCCTTTATCTTTATCCTGCTCAGCGTGGCTGTGGCTTTGGTTTTTTTCCCGGAGATCGCGCTCTTTTTACGGGATGTGGCTTTCAGATAACCATGACCCAAAAGACTGGATGACACCAAATGGAGACGACCCTGAAGCAGATTTACCAGGCCCGAAAAAGAATTAGTCACATGGTCCGCACCACACCGATGCTGCATGCCCCCATGCTGTCCGACCAGCTGGGAAGACCGGTCCTTCTGAAACTGGAAAACCTCCAGGAAACCGGCACCTTTAAGTTGCGGGGGGCGGCCAATGCCCTGCTCAGCCTTTCCAACGACCAGAAACAGAAGGGTGTCCTGGCCTTTTCCACCGGCAACCACGGCCGGGCCGTGGCATGGGTGGCTCGGGAATTGGGGATCAATTGCGTGATCTGCCTGTCCAAACGGGTCCCGGCTTTCCGAGTGGCGGCTATGGAAAGCTTTGGTGCCCGGGTGGTCCAGGAGGGGGAAAGCCAGGACGAGGCCTATGAGGTGGCGCTCAGGCTTGAGAAGGATGAAAATTTAACCATGGTCAAGCCCTTTGACGATCCCCTTGTCATCGCGGGCCAGGGGACCATCGTTCTGGAAATACTGGATGTGGCCCCGGATGTTGACACCCTGGTGGTGCCGGTGTCCGGTGGTGGACTTGCCGCTGGCGTGGCCAAGGCGTTGAAAACCGCTGATCCCGCCACAAAGGTCATCGGCGTGTCCATGGATTGCGCACCGGCCATGTATCACTCCATTCAGGCGGGGAGACCTGTAAAAGTGCCGGAAAAAGACTCGTTGGCGGATGCCCTTTTAGGGGGAATCGGTCTGGACAACCGCTACACCTTCCCCATGGTGAGAACCTATGTGGACACCATTGAGCTGGTCACGGAGGAGGAGATTGAACAAGGGATCCTTCACGCATTTACGCACCACGGCATCCTCATCGAGGGCGCGGCCGCTGTCACCCTGGCCTGGCTCCTGAAAAACGACACCCGTCTGTTGGGACATCGGGTCGTGGGAATTTTGTCCGGCGGGAATATGGACAGGAAGCTCTTCTCGACCATCTTGACGAAGCATCAACAGACTGAATCAGGATGGTGACATCATCATGCCCATTTTTGAAATCGAAGAATACCAACAGCGCCTGGCCGAGACAAAAAAGGCCATGGAAAAACAGGGGCTGGACCTGCTGATCGTCACAGATCCGGCCAACATGAACTACCTCACCGGGTATGACGGCTGGTCCTTTTACGTACATCAGGGCCTGGTGGTGTTCCAGGACCTGGCAGAACCTGTCTGGTTCGGCAGGCAGCAGGACAGCAACGGCGCCCGTATCACCACCTGGCTGAAAGACGAAAACATCCTGGGATACGAGGACCACTATGTCCAGTCCCGGACCGTCCATCCCTATGATGTCGTGGCGGACCTGATCAAAGATAAAGGGTTCGGAACCAAACGCATCGGCGTGGAAACCGACAACTACTATTTCACTGCTCGCTGCCTGGGCCACCTGGAAAAGGGCCTGCCCGACGCGACCATCACGGACGGCGAACTGCTGGTGAACTGGGTGCGCTGCATCAAGTCCAAAGCGGAAATCCGATACATGAAAATGGCCGGTCAAATTTTGGAGAACGTCATGGACACGGCTGTCCGCCTCATCGAACCAGGGGTGCGGGAGGGGGATGTGGCTGCCGAGGTATACAAGGCCATGATCGCCGGGACACCGGAATTCACCGGTGACTATTCCGCTATTATCCCCATCATGCCGTCAGGCCGGCGTACCACCACAGCCCACCTCTCCTGGACCGACCGCACCTATCAAAGGGACGAAATTGTGCTCCTGGAACTGTCTGGCTGCAAGTACCGGTACCACGCCCCCCTGTCCCGCACTGTGATCACGGGCAGGCCCACACCGGAAATGGAGGCGATCTCCAACACCGTGATCCAGGGTCTCAACAGCATGGTGGACTTTATCCGTCCCGGCATCCGGGCGGAAGAGATCGAGGTCAAATGGCGCCAGGCCATTGCCGGATCCCGGGTGGTGAAGGAATCCCGCATCGGCTATGCCTTCGGGCTCAACTACCCGCCGGACTGGGGGGAGCACACCATCAGCCTGCGGCCCGGGGATACAACGGTACTGGAACCGGGCATGACCATCCATGTGATGCCGGGCATCTGGACAAACACTCTGGGATTTGAGTGCAGCGAAGCTGTTGTGATTACGGAAAAGGGCTGCGAGTGCCTTGCCCAGGTACCCAGGCAATTGTTCGTCACATAGGAGAGCAGATGAAATACCATCAAAAAAACAGGCAGGTCTCCTATGGCGAAGCCATCGGCATCCTGCTACTGGATTCGCCGGTGCCCTTTATCCCCGGGGATACGGCCAACGCCACCTCATATGATTTCCCGGTACGGTTCAAAAAGGTGGAGGGCTTTACCGTGGCCAAAGCCATCGACAAAGACCCATCCATCTATCCAGCCCTGCTGGATGCCGCCAAAGACCTGGCCGCCAATGGGGTGCGGGCCGTCACCGGCGACTGCGGGTTCATGTCCCTGCACCAGCAGCGGTTGAAACAGGATCTTGGCCTGCCCGTGTTCTTGTCCAGCCTGTTGCAAATCCCCTTTATCCGCCAGGTGATCCCGGGCTCGTCCAAGATTGGCATTATCACGGCCAACGCCCAGGAACTCCCCCTGGAATTCTTCAGGGAGATCGGCATTCCACCCGAAGACGACCTGGAAATCCGGGGGCTGGAAAGCTGTCCGGAATTCTCAAGTGCGGTGCTGGAAGAAAAAGGAACCCTGGACAGCGACCTCATCCAAAGTGAAGTGATAGCCACGGCCGAGCAGGCGGTCCGGGATGAAAACCTGGGCGCCATCCTGCTGGAGTGCAGCGTGCTGCCGCCCTATGCGGCGGCGGTCCACCAGGCCACGGGTCTGCCCGTGTTCGACTATATCACCATGATCAACTATATGTTTTCCGTCCTGGTCCCCCGGACCTATAAAGGTTTTATGTAAGGAGCCCAGATGAACGTCACCATTCTCACGGAAAAAGAGTTGCGCCAAATCGTGCGGATTGACACCGCAGCCATTGAAGCTGTGGAATATGCCTTTGCCTGGCTGTCTGCAGGAAAGGTCTCCATGCCCCCCATCATGCACATCGAGATTCCTGAATACCTGGGGGATGTGGATATCAAAAGCGCCTACGTACAGGGCCTGGACCGGTTCGCTGTGAAGATCGGCGCCGGCTTCTTCAACAACGCAACCCTGGGACTGCCCTCCTCACCGGCTATGATGGTAGTGATCAGCGCCAAAACCGGCATGGTCCAAGCCGTGCTGCTGGACAACGCCTATCTCACCGATGTGCGCACTGCCGCCGCCGGTGCCGTGGCCGCCAAATACCTGGCCCCAAAAACCATCACCTGCGCCGGTGTTGTGGGTGCCGGCGCACAGGGTCGCTACCAGATCATGGCTCTGAAACAGGTGCGGGATTTTGAGCGGGTCCTGGTGTTTGACCGGGACGGCGACCTGGCGGACAACTACGCCGCCCAAATGTCTCAGGAACTCCAACTGCCCGTGTCCGTGGCACCGGACGTGGAAACCCTGGTCACCCAAAGCCAGGCTGTCATCACCTGCACCCCGGCAAAAAACCCCTTTATCGACCCCGCCTTCCTCCATCCCGGCCTCCACATCACAGCGATGGGCGCGGACCTGCCGGAAAAAAGGGAACTCATGCCCGGCGTCCTGCCTAAAGCCGACATTGTTGCCTGTGATGTGCGCTCCCAGACTTTCACTGTGGGGGAATTATACAATGCTGCTCAAGACAACACAGCCGTTGCCGAACCTGGAGTCCTTGAGCTAGGGCAAATTATCTCGGGCAAAGCCAACGGCCGGCAAAGCCGAGACCAGATAACCATCTGCGACCTCTCCGGCACCGGGGTCCAGGACACTGCCATTGCCGATTACGCCATGACCCGGGCCGCAGAAACCCATGGCATTGGCACACAAATCCCCATGTGATGTTTAAATAAGGCCCCGACAGATATCACGCTCAATGTTTAGTGGTCTAATTCAACGGTTCATGCCTTCGACCGCAGCAACCACGAATCACAGAAGGTTGTCGGTTATATGCTGAACCTGCGGCCAATTTGCAGTCACTTGTCCGAGAACGTGTCCTTCAAAGTCCTCGTGACCGATATCAACCGGGTATGCAATAGGCCTTTGAGCATCAGGATTATCCCTTCAGCAGCATGATTAACAATCTCGCCTGCCCGAAAAGCTTCAATCGCCTTCCGCGTTTCGACATCATGATGGTGTTTTACAACGAGAGACCATTCCGCTTTTCTTTCGACGGGGCGTACTGTTTGCAGTTTTGGTAGATTCAGTGGATTGTCGCTTTGATCTCGATTTTGAGTTTTTTTTCCAGCCGAGATTTCAATGGCTTCATTGAGTACGACTGTGAACTTTTCCATCCGAAAACAGTTGCCCAAATCGCTGCGGCCCTCGCCAATATGGCCGAGCATTACTGTGCTCATCCGGATCTCCTTTGCAACCGCTTGGATTCCAAGATGTCCGGGTGATGTAACTTTCCTTATTGCAAGGGTTTTGAATGATTTGGAATACATGTGCCTCCTTACTGCCCCAATCTTTTGGAGTTCAGTTAGAGGCGACAACTATGCTGACAAAGGGGGCAAGGAGTTCTGGCACGAAAATCATCACATCTCAATAGCAGAGCCTATTATTTAGGTTGATTATAGTAAGGCTCTTTCACTAATTCAAAACACTCTCATCCAATATCCCTCTCTCAATCAACTCCTTTAAAATCCCCGTACACTTTTTTTTCATCATATCCCTGAGCAACCGCGCCGCCGGTGTAATCAACTGCCGGCTCGGGTAGATCAGCCAAAGTTCCGTCGTTCTGGGTTTGAACCCGGCCATGGCGTTGACCACCCGACCCGATAACAGATCATCAGCCATGTCGAGGGCCGATTTCACCGCCAGTCCTTGCCCCGCCACGCACCAGCGCCGGACCAGGTCACCATCGTTGGAGGCCCGGTTGCCGCTCATCTTGATCTTGTAGTCGGTCTCACCGTCCGAAAACTCCCAGACATCATGGGTGATGTCGTGCAACTGGTAAAACAGCCCGTTGTATGCCGGCAGGTGGTGCGGGTGCTCCGGGGTGCCGTGCTTGACGAGGTAGTCCGGTGACGCGCAAAGCAGCCCCGGGGCATTGCAGATCTTGAAGCCGTAGAGGTTCGCATCGGTGGGCAGGCCGTAGCGCAGCGCCATGTCCACCGAGTCACGGTAAAAGTCGATGACACTGTCACTGATATGCGACCTGAGGCTGACCTGCGGGTAGGTGTCCATAAACTCGTCCAGCCAGGGGGTCACCAGGTTACGACCCAGGTCGGACGACAGCGCGATCCGCAGTTCGCCGTCGACGATGTCGAGGTCGTCCTTGATCTTCAGCCGGGCCTGATCGAGCTTCAGCAGCGCCTGTTCGACTTCCGGGATATACCGCTCCCCGGCGCTGGAGAGCCGCAGACTGCGCGTGGTGCGGATGAACAGCTCGACACCCAGGCTGGCCTCCACCCGCTTGAGCGCGGCGCTGGCGGTGGCGGTGCGCATATCCAGATGCGCCGCGGCAGCGGTGATGCTGCGGAACTCGGCGACTTTCAGGACCACCAGCAGATCTTCCAGAAGCATGCCTATTCTCCAATATTATTTGATAATGTTTCAATTATTGTACTGTTTATCATTATGTAATCAAGGGGTAAGATTCAATGACGAGTGACAAAGTGACGAACATCAACCAAGGAGAAAAAACTATGAAAGCTGTTGGCTATCGCAAATCCCTGCCTATCTCTGATTCCGAATCCTTAATCGATATCGAGCTGCCCCAGCCGATCGCCACCGGCCGTGACCTGCTGGTCAAGGTCAGGGCGATCGCGGTGAACCCGGTGGACTACAAGATCCGCCAGCGGATGGCGCCCGAAGATGACAGCTACAAGGTGATCGGCTGGGACGCGGTGGGCGAGGTAGTGGCGACCGGGGAGGCGGCAACCCGGTTCAAGCCGGGTGACGAGGTCTATTATGCCGGCGCGTTGATGCGCCAGGGCTGCAACGCCGAGTACCAGCTGGTCGACGAACGGCTGGTCGGCCGCAAGCCGAAGAGTTTGTCCGACGCGGAAGCCGCCGCGCTGCCGCTGACCACCATCACCGCCTGGGAGATGCTCTTCGAGCACCTGGAGATCAAGCAGCAATCTCCCGATGCCACGGAGAAATCGGACGAGGTGATCGTGATGGTCGGTGCCGCGGGCGGGGTCGGCTCGATCCTGCTGCAGCTGGCCAAAACCCTCACCGGAGCGACGTTGATCGCCACCGCCTCCCGCGAAAGCTCGCAGGCCTGGGTGACAAAGCTCGGCGCGGACCATGTCGTCGACCACAGCCAGCCGCTGCAGCCGCAGATCGAGGCGCTGGGCATCGGCCCGGTGACCCACGTGGCCAGCCTGACCAACACCGATTCCTACTTCGACACCTACATCGAGCTGCTGGTGCCGTTCGGCCGGATCGCCATGATCGATGACCCGACAGAGCCGCTGGACGTGATGAAGATGAAGTTCAAAAGTCTGTCGCTGCACATCGAGTTCATGTATGCCCGCTCCATGTTCGACGCGGCCGACATGGATGAGCAGAGCCGACTGCTGACCCGCGTCGCCGACCTGATCGACCAGGGCTATGTGCAGACCACCGTCGGCAAGAACCTGGGAACCATCAACGCCGAAAATCTCAAGACGGCGCACGCGGAGCTGGAATCGGGTCAGACGGTTGGCAAGATTGTCCTGGAAGGGTTTTAAACTTTTAACGGAAAGGCGCTGAGAGGGAGAGAAAACAGGGGAAAGCAATTGAACAGGGATGGACAGGATAAAATAGGATAGATCAAGAGCTTTGTTTTGGTTCAGTCCCATTCATCCCCTTTATCCCTGTAGTAATCGATTTTGCACTGCTCTTTGTCTCAGCGTAAAAAAAGGAGATTAGACAATGCAGAAAACAATCCTGATTACCGGGGCCACCGACGGTATCGGCCTGCTGACCGCAAAGAAGCTGGCCGAGCAGGGGCACACCCTGCTGCTGCACGGGCGCAACCCGGCCAAGCTGGACGCGGCAGAGCAGTCCGTTGCGGCAGCGGCAACTGGCGGGCAGATCGAAGGATACATCGCCGATCTGTCGCGGCTGAGCGAAGTCGAAGCCCTCGCCTATGTGGTGACGGAGAAGCACGAGCGGATCGATGTGCTGATCAACAACGCCGGGATCTTCAAAACCAGCGATCCGCTCACCGCGGACGGACAGGATGTGCGTTTCGTGGTCAACACCCTGGCGCCCTACCTGCTGACTAAGCTGCTCTTGCCGCTGCTCGGATCGGCGGGGCGAGTGATCAACCTCTCCTCGGCGGCCCAGGCCCCGGTGAATCCGGACGCGCTGGCCGGACGGGTCAGGCTGAGCGACGACATGGCCGCCTACGCGCAGAGCAAGCTGGCGATGACCATCTGGTCCCGCGTCATGGGGCTGGAGCGGAAAGAGAACGGACCGATGATCGTCGCGGTGAACCCCGGTTCGCTGCTCGCCAGCAAGATGGTCAAGGAAGGCTTCGGCATCGCCGGCAACGACCTCAGCATCGGTGCCGACATCCTCTGCCGCGCGGCGCTGAGTGATGAGTTCGCGGATGCGTCGGGTCAGTACTTCGACAACGATGCCAGGCAGCTCAGCTCGCCGCACCGCGATGCGCTCAATGAGGGAAAATGTGCCGAGGTTGTGCGCACAATCGAAGCGGTTTTGGCAGAGAAACAATAAAGAGTTTTCACCGCAGTGACGCTGAGAAAGCAGAGAAAGGCTTCAAGCTTATAGCTGTAAGCCCCCCCGTAGGACGCAGCCGGAACGGAAGGCTTTCAAGACGAAACAAGCGAGGAATGTTTGAGGGCGAAGCCCGGTTTTTGCGAGCGTGCCTTGAAGACCTGGACGGCGGCGAACCCTGAAAAGTAAATTCAATAACCGGAAAAGGACAGGCGCCGGAGACCGCCCTAAAACGTTTTCGACGGCAGGATGTCAAGGGTTACGGGTTCCGTTTTCAGCTCATTGAACACGCCAGCATCTATCAACCGCAGGAAATCGGGAAAGAAGTTGCATTGCCACCGGACATTTATTAGTATACCCGCGATTTTTGATTCGTGAAAAAGGTGAAAAGCAGCACAGAAAGTCCGTTCTCGTGACCCATAGCACGAAAGGCTGGCACATATGAGCATGCAAAAAGCAGAAGAGTATTTCAAGGACTGGAAAGAACGGGAAGAGCTGGCAGAAGCGATGATCCCCATGATCGGCCATCTCTACCGCGAATGTGAAGTTATCTGTAACATTTACGACCGCTCACTGGTTCACAAATCGGCCATCGAAATTCTGCGCGTCCACCGTTTTGCCCGCCAGATTATCGACAAGGA
>PKUD01000186.1 GCA_002869695.1 Desulfuromonas sp.
ACCTCAAGATAGAGTGGTCGATTGCTGCAGAAGTTGCCGATGCAGCCGCGCAGTTTCCCGTCACGGGTGATGGTGACGAAACAGCCGCAGTGTTGGTTGAGCGCCGGGGAGGACGGGGGTTCGCAGGGGGCATCGCTGCCGCTGACCCGTGAATGGATAGCCCGCCTTGCCATCCGCAGCAGGGCGGACCCTTCTTCGGCAGAAAGAAATACAGACATCGAATGGCTCCTTCAACCTGGCGACAGAGTGGAAGATAAACTGTTCTCAACTCGGTAAAATGGATGTTTCATGATAAGCTCAGGGCATGGGCAAGGCAACCATTTTGGTATATGATTGTCTGGGGTTGACACTATTTAAAACCGACAACGCAGGAGGTTGTTTATGTTACGCAAACAAAGCCCGATATTGTTGATGCTGCTGGTGCTGGTCTTCGCTCTGGCAGCCTGTGGAACCAAGGTGACGCGTATGGACGTTGAGGAGGGGAAAGATCTCTCCGGGCGCTGGAACGATACCGACAGTCGCCTGGTCGCTGAAGAGATGGTCAAGGATTGCCTGGAGCGACCCTGGCTCAATCA
Source organism: Desulfuromonas sp. (assembly GCA_002869695.1). GTDB lineage: Bacteria > Desulfobacterota > Desulfuromonadia > Desulfuromonadales > Geopsychrobacteraceae > BM509. The sequence continues at coordinate 576 of PKUD01000186.1, forward strand.
GTACAGCATGAAGACCGGAAAGATTCCGGACGTTATTGTCGGCCGGGTTGCCAACCGTTCTACTGAGCACATCTCCACCGAGACCTTTATCAAGGACCTCGAACGTTCGCTGCTTAACTCGGGACGGGTTGCTTTCGTGGCTTCTTCCACAGAACGGGACGGAGTTCGTGAGGAGCGGGCCGACCAGGCTCAGCATGCCACCGCAGAGTCGGCCAAGGCAGCCGGCCGTGAGGCCGGCGCTGACTTCATGCTGATCGGTTCAATCAACTCGATTATCGATCGAGAGGGGAAGAGGCAGGTCGTCTATTACCAGGTTGATCTGGAACTGGTCGACATGGTTGATAACCGCAAGGTCTGGATCGGCAACAAGAAAATCAAGAAATTTGTCGAACGTTCCAAGCTCGGTTATTAACCGGACCCGGGTTTATGTTTCTGTCTTTTCTCTCCCGCAGCGTCAGGATCGGGCTGCTGCTGGTCGTCATGCTGCTGGGTGGCTGCATCGGCTATCGGGTGACCCTGGAACAGGTCGACAGCCTGAGCCGTAGCGGCCAATATCAGCAGGCCGTTGCCGCGTTGGACAAGTCGGGTCTGGCGAACGGGAAGAAAGACCGTCTGCTCTACCTGATGGAGAGAGGTTTACTGCTGAACCTGGCTGGAGATTATCAGCAGAGTCACCGGGCGTTGCAGGAGGCTGACGATCTGACTGAGGAGCTTGTTACTCGCAGTGTGTCTCGAGAAACCCTGAGTTTCGTGCTCAATGACAGTACCGTTGCCTACCGTGGCGAAGATTATGAATCCGCCTATCTCAACTACTACAAAGCGCTCAATTTCGTCGCTCTGGGTGATTACGAAGCCGCCGCTGTTGAAGCGCGCAGGGTCGATGAAAAACTGACCTGGTACTTTGACCTGTATCAGGGCAAGAACAGTTATCGGGAAGACGCTTTTTTGCGTCTGCTGACCGGCCTGCTGTATGAAGCATACGGTGATTTCGACAATGCCCTGGTTGCATATCGGCGCAGCCTGGCGGCCTATCGGCAGCAGCGGGACCTCTACCGCGTAGCGCTGCCGGAGTTGCTCTGGCAGCGTCTGCTGCCCCTTTCCAAGCGATTTGGGACAGCCGAAGAATACAGCGGATATCTTCAACAGGCTCCTGCCACATTGTCTCAACCAGCGGAAGGGGATGCCCTGCTGGTGGTTCTGATCGATCGTGGTCAGATACCTCCCAAACAGGAAGCGGGTGTTCTGCTGCCAACCACCCGAGGGCAACCGATCAAGATCGCTGTGCCGGTCCTCGCACGTGAAATCCGCGCCCAGGGACAGGTCAACGTCCGCCTGGATGGTGTCAGGGCCGGTCAGGTAGAGACGGTCGGCAATCTGGACGCTATCGCCCGGCGCAGCCTGGAAGATAAGCAGGCGCGGATTTTGGCCAAAGAAGCCGCCCGGGCAATCGCCAAAGAATCGCTGGTGCGCCATTCAGAAAGTCAGCTCGGTTCCACGGCGGGTGCAATTGCCCGCATTGTGTCGATTCTGACCACTAATGCCGATCTGCGCTCCTGGCGACTGCTGCCCAGCCGGATCGAGATGGCCCTGTTGCCGCTGGCAGCCGGGGCTCATCAGGTCGAGATTGTCCTCGGCAACCGATCCGTGGTAAATCGGATTGATACGGGGCGCGGACAGGTGCAATTTCTGTATCAGCGGTTTTTTGATTGAGGTGAGAGAAGGATGTCTGTTCGGTTGAACTGTGAAGTTTGCGTAACGAGGCGGAGTTTTGTGAGATTTTTTGTGAGCCTGCTGTGCCTGTTGTTGTTCGCTGCAGCCTGTTCCGCTCCGATCATGCCCAGGCTGCCGCAGCCAAGCGACAGACTCTCTGATGGTTCCGCTGCCGAGATACCTGAGGTTGACCAACGCAACTACAGCTGGCTCATACAGCAACTGGGCGGGGTCTATCCGGATGCGGAACTGGCAACCTACGTCGACCGTGTCGGCCAGTCCCTTGTTTCCGGGCTGAGTCCCGCCGGCATGGAATACCGATTCGTGGTTCTCAATGATTTAGTGCCGAATGCGGTCTCTCTGCCGGGCGGTTTTGTTGCGATCAGCCGAGGATTACTGGTCCGGTTGAAGTCTGAAGCCCAGTTGGCGGCAGTGCTCGGATGCGAAATCGGTCACATCAGGGCAGGTCACCACCTGCAGGGTGTCGAGCGGGATTCAGGACACAGGGTGGATCCTGAATTATCCGTTGACAGCGAGTACCTCGAACTGGCCATCAGCCTCTCCTCGGTCGAACAGGAACTGCTCACAAAAAACTATAGCCTGACTCAGGAACAGGAAGCGGATCGTCTGGCGGTCGACATGCTGGCTGCTTCCGGTTATCTGCCGGACGCTGTACTTGAACTGCTGGAGGGATACCTCGAGCAGCAGGATCACACCGATGACGGCAGCGTGAGGCTGTTCCGTGCCCATCCGGTTTCCCCTGAACGGTTGGAAAAGGTGCGCAGTTATATCGGGAAGTACTATCCGGTGCGGGTCTCAGGAGGTGGAGGTAAAGATTTCCTCGCGTTGGTTGAACCACTGCAACAATCCGCCGAGAGCTTCCGGCTATACAATCAGGGCCGGCAACTGGAACGAAAAGGCCAGTTTGCCCAGGCGATTGCCATCTATCACCAGGCCCTTCAGGTTGCCCCGGAGGACGCCCTGATTCTGGCCGGTCTCGGCTTAGCCTATCTGCGCACTGAAGATATGGTACCGGCGCGACGTTATCTGCTTAAAGCGGTGAACCTGCAGGGGGACTATGCCAAGACTCGGCTGGGGCTCGGTTATCTCTATCTGCAGAAATGGCAATATGCCCAGGCGGTCAATCAACTGGAAGCAAGTCTGCGGTTGCTGCCGACCGTGGAGGGAGCTTTTCTTCTTGCAGAAGCGCAGCAGAATATCGGTCAGAAAGTCAAAGCCCGCGACCTCTACCGGATCGTCGCCAGTGTCGATCAGGAGGGCAAGCTGGGAAGGCTTGCCGAGCAGCGACAGATAGTTCTGGATGGCGAATGATGGACTGGTCTGAACAGCTGCTGAGAGGGGAGTCGATCCTCTGGCAGGGGCGTCCTGCGCCCCGCTGTTACACATTTCGCAACTGGGGGCTGGCTTCTCTCGGACTGGTTCTGTTTCTGCTCAGCAGCTTCTGGCAGATGCTCGGGATGCAGCTGGTCGAAGATGGGCATCCCTGGTACCTGGCCCTGCTGCCAGTGCCTCTGGTGATCGGTTCCTTCCTGCTCGGTCCGGGACAGATTCTGTGGGCCCGCTTTGCCTGGGAACGTCTGTTTTATTGCCTGACCGAGCGTCGCCTGTTGATCCGCTCCGGGGTCTGGCAGGTCAAGGTCCGTCAGATAAGCCTGGAAGAGATAGAGTCCTGGCAGCAGCGACGGCACGGTGAGCACCTGGCCAGTATCCGCCTGGTGCAGAGCAGGGGAAAATACATTATTCTACATTGTGTTGAACAACCGCAATATCTCATTGCTCATCTCGAACAAGCGATCCCATAGGTTGCGTCCCAGGCGAATCCGTTTGACTTGATTTTTCCCCCGCGGTTAAGATGCGCGGTATTTTAAACTCCAGCCAGCAGAAGAAGCGCTATGCAGAAAAGTTTTTTCCTGGAAACCTTCGGGTGCCAGATGAATGTTGTCGATTCGGAGCGGATTGTCGATCTGCTTGGTCAGATCGGCTATCAGCGGGTAGATCAACCGGACCACGCCGATCTGGTATTGCTCAATACCTGTTCAGTACGGGACAAGGCGGAACGCAGGGTGTACGGTCACCTTGGTCGTTTCAAGCCGATCAAAGACCGACGGCCTGAACTGATCATCGGGGTTGGCGGTTGCGTCGCCCAGCAGGAAGGGGAGCGGATGCTGGAGAAGATCCCGTACCTCGATCTGGTTTTCGGTACCCACAACATTCATCGACTGCCGGAACTGGTGCAGCAGGTCGAACGGCGTGATGGGCGGGGGAATGCGACCGACTTTCTTGATCGGGAAACCCGTCTCAACCTGTTTCCACAACGTACCGCAGGCGACAGCGTCACCCGTTTCGTGACCATCATGCAGGGCTGCGACAACTTCTGTTCCTACTGCATTGTGCCTTATGTGCGCGGCCGGGAGATCAGTCGGCCAAGCGATGAAATCCTTCAGGAAGTGCGAGACCTTGTTGCCCAGGGAGTGCGTGAGATTACGCTGCTCGGGCAGAACGTCAATTCCTACGGTCTCAAGGAGGAGGGCGAAATCAGTTTCGCCGAACTGCTGCGCCGGGTTGATGGCATCGACGGGTTGGAACGGCTCCGTTTTACCACATCGCATCCCAAGGACCTCTCCGATGAGTTAATCGACTGTTTCGGTACTCTGGAGAAGTTGTGTCACCATATTCATCTGCCTGTGCAATGTGGTTCCGACCGGATTCTTGACGCCATGAACCGGGGCTATCACCGGGCGGATTACCTGGCTAAGGTCACACGTCTGAAGCGGGTCTGTCCCGACATTCGTCTGACCACTGACGTGATCGTCGGATTTCCCGGGGAGACAGAATCGGACTTTGCGGAGACCCTCGATCTGGTGGCGCAGGTCGGGTATGCCGATGCCTTCACTTTTCTCTATTCGAAGCGCACCGGCACCGCGGCTGCAGAGCTCGATGACGGGCTGCAGGCGGCAGAGAAACAGAAACGCTTCGACCGGCTGCTTGAACTGCAGCAGAAAAACAGCGATGATATCTGGAGAAGCGACCTTGGCCGTGAACTGGAAGTGCTGGTTGAGGGTGAAAGCAAGCAGGGAGACGGTCAGGTTTTCGGCCGGACCACCTGGAACCGGATTGTCAACTTCACCGGATCTGCCGATTTGATCGGACAGTTGGTCAAGGTCCGTATCACCAAGGTCTTCAGAAATTCAAATCTCGGTGAATTGCTCGAAGCGAACTCATATCAGTAAAGGGGACATCCGATGATCGATCTGCATACCCATACCGTGTTCAGTGACGGAGAAGTGATTCCGGCTGAACTGATCCGTCGCGCCGCTGTTGCCGGCTACCGTGCACTGGCGATCACCGATCACGCCGACCAGAGCAATCTGGAGATGCTGCTGTCGAATATGGTCGGGGTCGTTGATGAGTTGGGCAGGGCGAATAACCTGGAGGTTCTGGTCGGAGTTGAACTGACCCATGTCCCTCCACGGATGATCGCTGAGTGTACCCGCAGGGCCAGGGCTCTCGGCGCCCAGCTGGTTGTCTGTCATGGCGAAACCATCGTTGAGCCGGTGGCAGACGGGACCAACCGGGCTGCGATCGAAGCGGGAGTTGATATCCTTTCCCATCCGGGCCTGATCAGCGACGAGGATGTGCGTTTGGCTGCGCAAAAGGGTGTTGCTTTGGAAATCAGCACCCGCAAGGGGCACTGCCTGGCTAACGGACACGTGGCCCGTCTGGCGCGAGAATATGGCGCCAGCCTGGTGATCAACAATGATGCCCACGCTCCCGGCGATCTGATGTCATTGGAGATGGCCTGTAATGTCGCCCTGGGAGCCGGGATGAGCAATGAAGAAGTGGTCAGGGCCCGGCAGAATTCCGCTGCTTTGGTCGCCCGGGCGAAGGGCTGATATCTATAACCGAGGGTGAAACCTCTCTTCCACAAGTGCGGTGAAAAATGAACAAGCAGGATTTTGCTTTTCTCAAAAAGCTGGTGGAAACCCCCAGTCCTTCCGGTTACGAGCAGCCCGCCCAGCGGGTCATCCGGCGACACCTGGAAGCGGCCGCTGATAACATCGAGACAGATGTCATGGGCAACCTGATTGCCCGCCTGGATGGTCATGGCGGACCGAAGGTGATGCTCGCCGGGCACTGTGACGAAATCGGCTTTATGGTCCAGTACGTCGATGACAACGGATTTATCTTTTTTGGCGCTATCGGCGGAGTCGACCCCCACTTGTCGCCGGGGCAACGGGTCGTGATCCACTCGGCTGGTGGCGCGGTCAAGGGAGTGATCGGCAAGAAAGCCATTCACCTGATCGAACCGAAAGATCGAGACACGGTCATTAAATTGAAAGAGCAGTTTATCGACATCGGGTGCAGCAGTCGTGACGAAGTGGAGACGTTGGTGGCAATCGGAGATCCGGTCACCTTTGCTGTCGGGGTGGAGAGACTGCAGGGCGATCGGGTGACCTCGCGGGCGTTCGATGACAAGATGGGTGCGTTCATTGTCTCGCAGGTGTTCAGAAGGCTGCAGAAGTCGGCAAAGGCTGCTGCGACGGTTTATGCGGTCTCCACCGTTCAGGAGGAGATCGGGCTGCGCGGTGCCGCTACCAGTACCTATGGGATCAAACCAGATGTCGGCCTGGTGGTCGAAGTGACCCACGCGACCGACAGCCCGGGGGTCGAACCGAACGGTATCGGACGGGTCGAAGTTGGCAAGGGCCCGGTGATTGCCCGTGGTGCAAACATGAATCCGGTGCTGTTTGACCTGATCATGCGGACTGCCCGGGAGGAGGATATTGCCGTACAGGTCATCGGGGTTCCCCGGGCCACCGGAACCGACGCCAATGTCATGCAGCTGTCGCGGGGAGGGGTTGCCACTGCGTTGATCGGGATTCCACTGCGTTACATGCATACCCCGGTTGAGGTGCTGTCGCTCTCCGATCTGGAACGCACCATTGAACTGCTGACCGCTGTGGTTGAGCGGATCAGGGCGGAAGAGTCCTTTATTCCACAGTAGGGTGTCTTTTCAGAAACGAAACGCGGACGGGCATGGAATGTTTTCTGTGCCCGTTCTTTTTGACCTGCTTCGCCGGGTTGCTGTGCTGTTGGGGTGGAAAATAAAAAAGTCCAGCACGCGGAGGGGGGATGCATGCTGGACTTTAAGGGGTTTTTCTTTGTCCCCTCAATCGATATGCTAGCATTTTCCACCAGCTGGTCAAGGTTTTTTAGTGATCCCAGCAAGTTCTTGGCTGTTTTTTCAAGAAGACGTTTATTTCTCCTGGCATCTGCCTTCTGCGATTCTTCAAGGTCGACAAACTTCTACAGCAGCTCTGCAGCGGGTCGTGCTGTTGAAGGTGAAGCGAGAGCTTGGGCAGGAAAGCATCAGCAGCACTTTCTGAATGTTTGGTTTTCTTGCTATGATAGTGCTCAAGCTATTCATTTCAGTCGTGATTGGCAATGTCCAGACTGACGAACATGATAAAAGGTTGATGCGCTACTGATTTTTAGCGCCGGAATGATTAGACAGACCGAGGAGACAGGGATGCCGCTGCAAAAACGTGATGCGATCCTGAACGTAATCGATGTTCTTTCCAAGCGCCACCTGCAGGGGAAGGTGCGGGCGATCAGGCTCGCTGTTATTTCTCTGTTGGCCGGTGGTCACCTGCTTCTGGAAGATCTCCCCGGACTTGGTAAAACCAGTCTGGCGCTTGCTTTGTCGCGGGTTCTCGGCCTTTCCTTCGGCCGGATTCAGTGTACCAGCGACCTGCTGCCTTCCGATGTGACCGGTCTGTCGATCTATGACCGCAATGAAAACTGCTTTCGCTTTGTCGAGGGCCCGGTGTTTAACAATCTGGTTCTGGTCGATGAAATCAACCGGGCAACACCGAAAACCCAGAGTGCCCTGCTTGAAGCGATGGAAGAGCGCAGGGTGACCATGGAAGGGGTCACTTACCGGTTGCCTGACCCCTTTCTGGTGATCGCAACCCAGAACCCGGTGGATCAGGCCGGAACCTATCCGCTGCCAGATTCTCAACTCGACCGATTCCTTGCGACCACCGGACTTGGTTATCCCCCCGCAGAGCTGGAGCGCAAGATAATCCAGAGCGGCAGCGTACGTGAAGAGCTGGAAAAGATTGAACCCTGCCTGACCATAGCTGATATCGAACAGGCGCGACAGTCGGTTCGGGAAGAGGTCTATCTGTCGGAAAAAATCGCCGGTTATATCCATGCACTGGCGCTGCGCAGCCGACAACATCCAATGGTCACCGCCGGGCTTTCAACTCGAGGTTGCCTGAGCCTGGCCGGTGCGGCGCGCGCGGCTGCCTATCTTGCAGGCAGGGACTATGTTGCCCCGGAGGATGTTCAGCAGGTCGCAGTACAGGTCTGTTCTCATCGGATGATGCTCCGTCCCGAAAATGAAACCCTGCGCAAAGAGGAGGTTTTCCAATCACTGCTCAGCGAGGTTCCGGTACCTTTGGTCTGAAACTGACCCGGGCCGGGATGGTCTATATCGGCATGACCCTGATGCTTGGATTTTCGGCGGTCAACACGGGGAATAACCTCCTCTATCTGCTGGTGTCTGCCCTGCTCGGTTTTATGGCGATTTCCGGCTTACTCGGACAGCAGAATCTGCAAGGGGTGACGGCAGAAATTGTCCAGCCGGATGAAATTTATGCCGAGGCGCCAACGCTGATCGTTGCCCGTATCCGTAATTGCCGCCGCTGGCTGCCCGGTTTTCTACTGAGGGTGGAACTGCCTGAGGGCGGGGCCCTGTTCCCGGTGGTTGAATCTAGAGGGGAACTCTCCCGGTCCTTGCCCCTGACGCCTGCGCGCCGTGGATGGCAGGCGCTGCCACCTCTCTGGGTCAGCTCCCGCTTTCCGATCAGTTTTTTTGTCCGCTCCCGACGACTTCCCGATCAACCCGAACTTCTGGTCTTTCCTGCCCAGTTGCGCTGCTCTCCTGCTCTTGCCTCCGGTGAGCAGCAGGGTGGTCACAGCTTCTCCTTGACGCGACCCGGGACCAGCGGAGAGCTCCAGTCGATTGGCGATTATCAGGGGGTGGAATCACTCAAGGACATCCACTGGAAGCTCTCCGCACGACATGACATCCTGAAGGTCAAACGCCTGGGCAGTGAGGGGCAAAGGCCGGTATTGCTTGATCCCGCCAGCATCCCCGGTAAAGATCTGGAGGAGCGGCTGGGACGCTGCTGTTATCTGGTCAACCACTTGCTCGGTAACCATCAGCCGGTTGGCCTGCAACTGCCTGACAAGGTAATCGCCCCTGATCTTGGAACCTCTCATCGCCTCCGACTGCTCCGTGAATTGGCGCTGTTATGATCAGCATTGACAAGGTACTGAAGATCCTGGTTTACCTGGCGACCCTAACCGGGGTGGCTCCGTTGTATCTTTATCTTGATCGCTCCTCCCAGATTATCTTTGCCGTCGCTCTGTTTGCAGGCATCATCTCTGATCGACGCCGTACGTATCTGCTGCCTCCCATGCCTGCAACTCTGCTGAGTTTTCTCTTTTTTTTCCTCTCGATCGTTCAGATCAGCCGGTCCAATCTTGTCCAGCCGGTCGTCAACCTGCTGGTGTTACTCTTGGCCGTAAGGCTGGTCAGTGAGAAACAGGGACGACATATACTGCAGATTTTTGTACTGGCGACGTTTGCCCTCGCCAGCTCGACTCTGCTGACGCTGAGTCCGATGTTTTTCTTTTTCCTGATCGTGCTGGTGCTGCTGATCAGCTGTGGTTTGATTCTGCTCAGTTTTTACGGCGCCGAACCCGGATTGATTCTGGCCCCCCGGCAATGGCGGTTGCTGTTCAAAGTGAGCTTGCTGCTGCCGCTCGGTTCACTGCTGCTGATGCTGTTTTTTTTTCTGATTCTGCCGAGGACCGAGCATCCGCTCTGGAATTTTCTCAATGCACCGGTTCGGGCGAGTGTAGGATTCAGTGATCAGGTCCGTCCCGGCTCTGTTGCAGGACTGTCCGAGGACAACCAGCTGGCCCTGCGGGTTGAAACGGATCGCCTGGCTGGTGATGATCTGTACTGGCGGGGCATCGTGCTCAACCGGCTGGATGGCCAGGTCTGGAAACGAGAGAATACGCCGCCGTTGGATCGGATCGCTGCCCCCAGCGGACAACCGGTCATCCAGACAGTCTATCTCGAGGCGAAAGATGATCGCTTTCTGCCGCTGTTGGATCTTCCTCTGCGGGTGAGCGGGATTCCGGTGAGCCCAAGCGGGGATACCGTTTATCAATCGCGACGGCCGCTACTCAAGCAGGTCAGATATCAGGTGCAATCTTTTCCGGGTGCTTTTCCTGTGCTGCAGAGGAGAGACAGACAGAATTTTTATCTGCAGGTGCCTGAAAATATCGCGCCTCGTGTGGCAGCAGTCGCTGACTCGATCCGCGAACTCCCTTCGAACCAGGAAAAAATATCGGCTCTTGAAACATTCTTTCTCAACCAGCAGCTCTCATATGCCGCCACTGGCTTAAGGCCGACGCAGAACCCGGTCGAAACCTTTCTGTTTGAATCGAAACAGGGCTATTGCGAATATTTTGCGTCTTCTTTCGCCCTGCTGCTCAGGCTTGCCGGAGTCCCGGCCCGCCTGGTTGGTGGTTATCTTGGTGGTGAGTACAATCAACTGGGCGGATATTATCTGATCAGTGAGAATATGGCGCACGTGTGGGTTGAAGTCCTGGATGATTCAGCGCGCTGGCGACGGATTGACCCCAGCCGCTTTGCGGTAAACGCGGCAGCAACCCTTGGTCAGCGGGGGAACAATAAGTCTTCCTCGTTGAGGGCTCTGGTCGATACAGTCGACTATTACTGGACCAGAATTGTGATCAGTTACGATCTGTCCTCCCAGTTTCAACTGCTGCGTCAGGCGGGAGAGCGGGTCAGGGCAGTGCGCATGGTTGGGTTCGGGGACCTGGTGATCCCTGTGCTGGGAATAGCCGGGTTTGCTCTGCTGGGTATGCTGTTCTACCAATTTAAACAACGCCCACGCCGGGAACAGCGCCTGCTGAATAGATATCTGCGACTGGTAAGGACACGTTTCAATGTCAATTATGATGAGCGTGACGGACTCTTCGCTCTGGCGGAGAAGACAGGACATCCACTCTGCAATGACTTCGCCGCATATTTCGGCCGGACGGTCTATCGGGACCGAGTTCTCGGCCGGGAAGATTACCGCTACCTGAACAACCTCCTCAGGCAGCTGAAAGAACTTAAACGAACCTCAAGCGGATAGCAGAGCGAGATCCTGGCAGCAAAATCGCTCTGCAATGGGTGCTGGAACGCCACCATGAGACCTTTCGAGGGGTGTTGTGGAGCGAGCAGAGTGCAGGCTATAAGCGAAGCCAGGGAAAGGTTTTCCCGGACGGCCGAATCGATGGGTACACTTCGATTCAGAGCAAAACGGTTCAGTTCTGGTCGCCGAATTCTCCCCGGCGTACGACAGTGTTGAAATTGATCGAGATCTGTGAAACTATCAATCTGACAGTCGTAAATTTAAGCACAGACTGCGAAAGAGCAGACTGCTAAACGGGCAGGATTCATTCATAATATCAGGAGATTTGCCATGCCATATGTTCAGGTGAATATTACCGAGGGTGCAACTGTTGAGCAGAAAGCACAACTGGTCGAGGGGATTACCGATCTGCTCGTCAAGGTATTGGACAAAAACCCGGCATCGACGCAGGTTGTGATCAAGGAGTCCGGCACAGAGAACTGGGGGATCGCAGGGAAAACGGTCAAACAGTTAAGAGCCGAGGGCTCTACGAAAATTTCGTCTAAATAGCCAGCACTCGTAGGAGGATTGTCCCTTGTCGAACCCGGGAGAATTTCTGCAGGCCTGTGCAGATGGGAAGGTCTGGCTGTACTGTGCCGGATGTGAACAGGTCAAGAATTTTAATGACGTCGAGCATGTTGACTGCATCGAAAATCCAGCCTGCTGGGATCCCGAACCCTGGTGGCACGACACGCGGGTTTTCAATTGTCCGGTTTGCAATACCCAACAGAAATCCAAGCTGGAATTTCAGCCGGGATGAATAAATCAGTGTTCAATCGATGACAAGCAGGGTCGGTCATGTATTCATTCATGTCGGCCCTGTTTCTGTTCGGGGCGGTGAGATTCTCGTCTGGTGAAAGCAGCGTTTGGTCTTACTCCTTGCGGATGCTTTTTACTTTCAGTTTTGCGTCCCCTGTGATCAGCCGTGCGTTCTTGGAATAGGAGAGGTAAGACCAGGTCCAGGAAAACATTACGGACAGTCGGCTGCGAAAGTCTACCAGTGGAATCAGGTGGACAAGGCACCACAGCAGCCAGGCGGGCAGCCCACTGAAGCTGCGCCCTTTGATTGAAGCTACGGCCTTGTTGCGCCCGACGGTGGCCATGCTTCCCTTGTCATGGTAATGAAATGCGGGACGCGCTTTCTCAACAGTGCCCATGGTGCTTTCACGACGGATGAGTCCGGCTACAAATTTTCCCATCTGCATGGCCGCGGGAGCGACTCCGGCAACGATCTGGTTCGTGCGCGGGTCGATAACATGAGCCAGGTCGCCGATGACAAACACCTCAGGATGTCCGGGGATGGACAGGTCGGGTGTGACCACAACCCGGCCGGCTCGGTCAAGTTCGACGCCCAGTTTTTCCGCGATCTGGCTGCCACGGACTCCGGCGGCCCAGATGATGTTTTCGGCCGGCAGTTCTTCATCGCCAATCGCGACAGTTCCTTCGCTGAGGTCGGTGACAAAGCTGTTAAGCCTGACCTCGACACCCATCCCCTCAAGACCCTGTTGGGCCTTTTTGCCGAGCTGTGACGGCATGGCCCCGAGCAGGCGATCACTCCCCTCAATCAGGATAACCCGTGCCGTAGTCGTATCAATATGACGAAAATCTTTTGGGATTGTCTCGGCCGCGATCTCTTTGAGGGCCCCGGCCATTTCCACCCCGGTTGGGCCGCCACCCACCACGACGAAGGTCAGCTTGGCTCGACGTGATTCATCATCCGCTTCCCATTCCGCCTCTTCGTAGGCCAGCAGTACTCGTCTGCGGATCTCCAGAGCGTCATCGACCGTTTTGAGCCCTGGAGCCAGTTGAGACCACTGGTCGTGGCCGAAGTAGGAATCCTGTGCGCCGATTGCAAGAACAAGATAATCGTATGGCACCCTGTTGCCGGCAAAGTGGGCAATCTTTTTATCCAGGTCAATATCGGTCATTTTTCCGAGACCGACCTTGACGTTCTGCTGATTGCGCAGGATATGGCGGATGGGTGAGGCGATATCGGCAGGGGAGAGGACGGCTGTTGCAACCTGGTAGAGCAGCGGCTGAAAAAGATGATAGTTCCGCTGGTCCACCAGGATAATATTGATGGGACAGTTTGCCAGCGCCTTCGCGCAACTGATTCCGGCAAATCCGCCCCCGACAATCAGAATGTTCTTCTGTTGTTCCGCTGCAGTCGTCATATCAGAAGGTCCGTATCCTTGCCGTTGGATGGCAGGAGAGATGCTTGCCTATACCGGGGGCGATATGAAAAGCCCCGGTCATCTTCGCCGGGGCTTTCCTGTGAACTGATCACGTTTTCAGTAACCCCCCATCCGGGGGAATTGGTCCGGTATCTACCGGATAAAAGTTGTGTTTTTGAATGTCAGATAACAGCTGAATAGCACGGTGGCTCAGAGACGGTCATACTGTCTTCCTCCTTTGCTGGAGAGGCTGTTGGTCGGCCGCCTTGCGGCTCATCTGCGGGAACTTCATGTTCCCGTCTTTTGTTTTACATGTTTTACATTATAGCCCTGTTACAAAGATTTGTACAGTTCTGTCCCTGCTCCCTGCGCGCAATAGAACCCGTCAGGTCTGCGGTATATTGTCAACATTTGACCGGATACCGTTCTGCCCGGTAGCTATCCGCGTTGACTCAGGCTTTCACAACAGCAGTGAACTTGAGGATAGTGACATTCATCACTCGGCTGGCAGGGGGCTTCCGAAAACCGAGGAAAGTCCTTCCCCGGGTTCGTGGAAGAAAACAAAATTTTCATAATAATGTAAAAATCCTTACCATTCTGGATAAAAATATTGTATTAATAACAACCTGTTCCATGTTTATATTGATGGAGGTACCACTGAGGGTAGCCCTGGTGAGCAACGAAGCCGCCTAAGTTTGGCCATAAGCGCCTGCTGGCGGCTTTTTATGTTTTGTCGTCGGCAATCGCCTGATAGTAGGTTATTCATCACCATTCAATGAGGAGGTTACAAGATGAAAAGAAGTATCAAGAACCTGTTGTTGGTCTCTCTCGCGCTGCTGCTCGCTGTCCCGGCGTTTGCAGCGGACACCATCAAGATCGGTTTCAACATTCCGTTGACCGGTGACATCCCGGAAGTTGGAGAAGGCTCCAAGAACGCCGCTGAAATGTACCTCGCCGATATCAACGGCGCCGGTGGCCTCGAGGTCGGCGGCAAGAAGTACATGCTCGAGTTTATCTACATGGACAACGAGGCTAAGGCCGACTCGGCAGTCAACGCTGCCCTCAAACTGATCGAGCAGGAAGAGGTCGTGGCGATTATCGGCCCGAACTCCTCCAAGCAGGCCGTACCTGGCGGCGGGACCGCCAACGAAAATCGCGTGCCGATGATCAGCCCCTGGTCGACCAACCCGAATACCACGCTGGACCGTCCCTGGGTTTTCCGCGCGGCGTTCCTCGACCCCTTCCAGGGCCCGGTCATCGCCGATTTTGCAGCCAAGAAGTTCGGTGCCAAGACCGCAGCTGTCCTTTTTGACGTCGCCAACGACTATTCTGTCGGTCTGGCAGAAGTCTTTAAAGCTGCCTGGGAAGCCAAAGGGCTCGGCCCGGTCGTCGCCTACGAGTCGAATGGGACCAAGGACCAGGACTTCTCCGCCCAGCTGACCACCATCATCGCTGCCAAGCCGGACTTCATCTTTGTGCCGGAAAATTACAACCAGGTCGCACTGATTATTCCCCAGGCGCGTGATCTCGGTTACAAGGGCCCCTTCATGGGTTCCGACTCCTGGGGCACCCCGGACCTGGTCAAGCTCTGTGGCGAGCAATGCAACGGCCAGTACTTCTCAACCCATTACGCTGCAGCCGGCGCCAAGGGCGCGACCAAGGTTTTTATCGACCGCTATATGGCAAAGTACGGTGAAGAGCCCGCTGACTACGCTGCCCTGACCTGGGATTCCATTGGTCTGATGGTCGAAGGGATCAAGAACGCCGGCATGGTCGACAAAAACCCACGCAAAATGCGTCAAGCCATCCGCGACGGTCTGGCCGCCATCAAGTCGTTTGACGGCGTCACCGGCTCGTCCAAGTTTAATGAGCAGGGCGACCCGATCAAGTGTGCAGTCGTGGTAAAAATCTCCGACGAAGGAACCTTCGTTTTCGAGGAGTCTGTTTGCCCGTAACACATTCTTAGCATAACTCGAAAAAAGCGGGGGTCTTTGGACCCCCGCTTTGCTGCACCTATAAGCGAGGTGATTGAGCGACCTCGCATTTAAACGTTTTACGAAGGAAACTCCGTGGATTTCATTATTCAAAATATCCTGAACGCCCTGCAGTGGGGAAGCTTTTACGCTCTCATTGCCCTGGGCTACACCCTGGTCTACGGGGTGCTGCGGCTGATCAACTTCGCCCATGGCGATATCTTCATGGTCGGGGCCTATATCTCGTTTTTCGTCGCCGGATTTCTGATCGGGCCACTCGCCGGGCTCTCGCCATTGATGGCCTTCCTCATCACCGTGCCTCTGACCATGTTCCTGACCTCGCTGGTCGGAGTGACCCTGGAGCGGATCGCCTACCGCCCCCTGCGGCGCAAGGGAGCACATCGGCTCTACGTGGTCATTACCGCCCTGATGTGTGGTCTGATCCTGGAGTACTCCAACCTGGCCGTGCTCGGCGCCAGTCGTTTGAAGTTTCCGGAACTGATCGAAAAGCAAATCTGGAATATCGGCGGCATCACCCTGACCAACCTTAAAGTGATGGTCATCGTTGCCGCTATTCTGGTCTTTCTGTTCCTGCAGTGGGTCGTCACCCGCACCCGGGTGGGGATGGCGATGCGCGCTATCTCTTACGACAAATTTGCCATACCGTTGATGGGGATTCCCGTCGACCAGATCATCGTCGTCACCTTTGTCCTCGGCTCCGGTTTTGCCGGTTTGGCCGGGCTGCTGTTTGCCATGAGTTACCCGGTCCTGGAACCGTTCATGGGGATGCTGATCGGCTGGAAGGCGTTTATCGCCGCTGTTGTTGGCGGTATCGGTGATATCAAGGGGGCTTTTGTGGGCGGCTTCCTGCTCGGCTTTATTGAGGTCGGCGTGGTGTCGGTCTTCCCCTCGACCTACCGGGACCTGTTCGCCTTCACCATTCTGCTGCTGATTCTGTGGATGAAACCAACCGGGCTGTTCGGCATGCCGCAGTCGACCAAGATATAGGTTGGGAGACATAAGCTATGAAAAAATACTCTCTCAACATCCTGCTGGTCGTTTTCGCAATCGGGCTGTTGTTTGCGGCCCATTTCCGCATCATCGACAGTTATATCCAGATTGTCGCCATGACCATCGGCATCAACATCATGATGTCGACCAGTCTGAACCTGGTTAACGGCAACATGGGCGAATTTACCTGTGGCCACGCGGCCTTCATGTGCATCGGCGCCTATATCTCTTCGGTCCTGTCGGTGTTCTGTTTCGGCACCAAGTTCGGCGACCCGTTGCTGCCCGCCGCCTCGGTGGTGATCGTATTTCCGCTCATCCTGCTGATCGGCGGAGCGGTGGCGGCCGTCTCTTCGCTGCTGGTGTCGATTCCATCCTTCAAGACCCGCGACGACTACCTGGCGATCATCTCCATTGCCGTCAATTACATGATCATCTCGGCTCTGGAGAACATGAACTTCGTCGGCGGCTCGCGCGGATTTCAGGGGATGAAGGACACCGTCTGGGCGATGGTCGATGTCTTCGATGGCCCGTGGATGCTTTTCTGGGTCATCAACTTCACCATCTTCACGGTCTGGGTGATCCGGCGCTTCATCTCCTCCACCTACGGCAAAGGCGTCAACGCCATCTGCCAGGACGAGGTGGCAGCCGAGATCATGAGCGTCAACACCAACAAGATCAAGATCATCAACTTCATGGTCGCAGCCGGGCTGGCAGGATGTGCGGGCGGTCTTTACGCGCATATCATCGGCTATGTAAATCCGCAGTCCTTCAATATTCTGAAATCGACCGAGGCCCTGGTCATGGTCTATCTCGGCGGCATGGGGTCCCTGTCTGGTGCCATTATTTCCGCCATCATCTTCACCGGTCTGCTGGAAGTGCTCCGCTCCCAGGCGATCATCGACGGACTTCTCTCACCTGTCACCTGGATGTTTCCCGACTGGGAACCCTCGGCAGGTGTCATCAAATGGGTGATGATTCCGCTGTTGCTGGTTATCGTCATGCAGTTCCGCCCCGAAGGGATCATGGGCAACCGGGAGTTGGGAGATGTCTTCCCCAAGCTGAAGAAATTTTACAGGTTTAAATGATGGCACAGACACAAATACAGACAGATGATGCGCCGGTCCTCGAAGTCAACGGCCTCACTCAACGCTTCGGTGGTCTGACCGCCGTTGATAACTTCAACGTTAAGTTGATGCCGGGAAAACTGACCGGACTGATCGGCCCCAACGGCGCCGGCAAGACCACCGTCTTCAACCTGGTCAGCGGTTTCTACCAGCCGACCGAGGGAGAAATTCTGGTGGACGGCAAACCGACAGCCGGCTTCAAGCCGCATAAAGTGACCGCACTCGGTGTTGCCCGCACCTTCCAGAACATCCGCCTCTGGAACGATATGACGGTGCTCGACAACATCCGCGTCGCGCAGCACTACTGGCTCGGCTATGGACTTTTCCACAGCGTTCTTCGCAGCAAACGCTATAAGCAGCGAGAAGCTGAGGTTGCCCGGGAATCTCATGAGCTGCTCGAGGTGTTCGATCTGCTGCGCTTCAAAGATGAATTTCCGAAAAACCTGCCTTACGGCACCCAGCGCAAGTTGGAGATCGCCCGCGCCCTGTCGACCCATCCGAAGCTTTTGCTGCTCGACGAACCGGCTGCCGGCCTCAACTCGCATGATGTCAAAGATCTGATCCGGCTGATTCGCTGGATTCACGATAATTTCGATGTCAGCATCTGGATGATCGAACACCACATGGACGTGGTCATGGAGCTCTGCAGCCATATTAAGGTGATCGACTTCGGTCAGACGATCGCTGAAGGCACGCCGGACGAAATTCGCAACCATCCTGCGGTTATCACCGCGTACTTGGGAGATGATGTAATCTGATGCTGCTGCAAGTTGAAAATCTCGAAG
>PKUD01000110.1 GCA_002869695.1 Desulfuromonas sp.
ACTGGTGCGCGAACAGTTCCCGCAGATGACCCTCTGCCTGTCGACCAACGGTTTGCGCCTGCCGGAGAATATCGAGCGGCTTCTCGAGTACGACATTCACAGCCTGACGGTCACCATCAACGCCCTGACCCCGCAGACCGGCGCCAGGGTCTACGAGTGGATCAATTTCGCTGGCACCCGGATTCGCGGAGAGGAAGCGGCGGAGATCCTGTTGATGGAACAGCTCAAGGGGTTGGAGATGGCGGCCAGGGCTGGACTTCTGGTCAAGGTCAACTTCGTTTACATCCCCGGGGTCAACGACCATGAAACCCTCGATCTGGCGGTCAAGGTGCGGGAGCTGGGCGCGTCGATGATGAACATCATCCCGGTGATTCCGGTGGGCAAGTTCGCCGGGATCGAGCCGCCGTCGGCTGCGACCATGGAGTTGGTACGCAACCAGGCCGAGTTGATCCTCTCCCAGGCGCGTCACTGCAAGCAGTGCCGGGCCGATGCTGCCGGAGTGGTCGGGCAGGACATCGATCTGGATTCGCTGCAGGCCTTAAGCGCCTAACCCTTAGTACTCAAATCCTTTTCACGCAACCGCAGGTGAATACGAGCGGTCGTGGAAGAGCTTTTTCTGGAGATAAAGATGACCCCCGAACTGATTCCATTTCTGGCGGTTGCGATATGCGTCGTCGCGATGATGTATGCCAGTGTCGGCCATGGCGGAGCCTCCGGCTACCTGGCGATTATGGCGCTGTTCAGTCTGCACCCCGAGGCTCTCAAGCCGACCGCGCTGCTGCTAAATATCGTCGTCGCCGGGGCAGGCTCCTACCTCTACCTGAGTGCCCGCCAGTTCTCCTGGCAGGTGTTCTGGCCCTTTGTTGTGACCTCCATCCCGGCCAGTTTCATGGGCGGCTATTTCAGCCTGTCACCGGATCTCTACCGTCCGGCCCTGGGCCTGGTGCTCCTTTTTGCCGCCTGGCGCCTTTTTATGCGCAAGGACGTGCGGGATTTCGTACCGCAGCCGCCGACCATGGCCGTGGCCATGCTGGTCGGGGCAGTGCTCGGTTTCGCCTCAGGCCTGATCGGTGTCGGTGGCGGTATTTTCCTCAGCCCGCTGATGATCCTGTTCGGCTGGGCGCGGGTGCGCGAAGTGTCGGGCATTGCCGCGCTGTTTATCCTGGTCAATTCGATCTCCGGCCTGCTTGGGCATCTGAGCAGCCTGCAGCATGTTCCGGATTATGCGCCCCTGCTGGCCGGGGTCGCCCTGCTGGGGGGGACGGTCGGGGCCTTGTGCGGCAGCCGGCATCTGCCGGTCCGGACCATTCTCAAGGCGATGTCGGTCATGCTGGTGATGGCCGGAGGGAAGATGTTTCTGCTTTAGCAGGAAGAGATAAAAATGAGAAAAGGACTGGCGCTTTAAGGGAGCCAGTCCTTTTTTGCTCACGATAACCAACTCCAGGATTTCACCACAGAGGCACTAAGGACACAGAACAAAGCTGTAATAATTGCACTCCTTCCAGCTTTTCACCCGGAGACCCTGTTTCTCGGCGGTAAATATCGAGAGGATTTTCCCTAAGCGTTATTCGCTGAAACAGAACGCGTAGTCGCTGCAGTCCCCGCAGTTGGGAGATTTACACATCACTCCACCGTTCATCTCGCAGACCTGCTTGAAGAGGTATCGTTTCCAGCGCATCCCCCCGCTGTTGGCCGCGGCCAGAGTAGGCAAGTGACGGCGGATCGCTGCGCTCAGCTGCGCTCGCTCAAGGAATCCCATCGAGACCCAGAGATGTCCAGGTCGCGCCGTGCGGGCGGCAATAATGCGGGCCAGCCATTCAGCAGGCTGGTTCATGCCACCCGTCGCGTCACAAGGAACATGTGCCAGCAGAATCCGCAGGATGTCCTGGTTGATATCCGGCAGATGGGATCCTCCATCAGGGGTGTCAGCAGGCAAAAGCGATAAATCGAAGCCGGGAAAATAGAGTTCGAGCAGTGCAACAAGGGAGTCCTCATCCAACCCGACAGCGCCATGCAATGGCCCGGTTTCGTGGCTGGCGACAGTCAACAGGCCGGCAAACATCCGCCGGTCAGCCTCCTCCTCGTCAGACATCCCTGCGGAGCCCATCAGATGAATATACAGCGGATTCTCCGGGTTGACCCGGGCGCCTGTCTCCTCGTGCGAAACCGATCGGCTGGCGACTACGGGTTCCGCATGATTCTGAGCACTGGCAAGAGCAGCCTGCAGGGCATCGCAAGCGAGTTTTGCACAATAGCTACGCTCTTGCGGAAGACCGTTCAGTCTGTTACTGATGGCCCAGGCATCGATACTGTGAGCATCCGTCAGTGGCAGCCCTTCTGCAAGTTCTGCGGCGGCGGCACAGGCAGCGATGGTAAAGCCGCAGCCGAAGACCTGATAGCGGATCGTATCGACCTGGTCATTGCTTTGGTTGAGGGTAAAGCGTACCGCAAGACGCGAGCCAATTTCTTGAGCTGAGAGGCCGACTTCACCGGTGCCGTCAGCATGTTCGAGGAAGCCGGTCCGGGTGTTGTCGGAGGCGTATTTGAGGATCGTATCAGTGTAGTCTTGCATGGTGATATCTCTTTCTGAAGCATTGAATCAAGGGCAAGGTCGCCGGCTTGCGGTCCCGTACTCGACGGATTCAATCTACTCATTACGAAGCCCGGTGCCCCCGCAGTAACGTCGCGGCATTCGCACATTCAAACAAAAAATACGCCCCTCCCTCATACAGCACATCATTCTTCAACTGGTTGCCGACCTGCTCCCAGTTGGGGAATCCTCTAACGACCAGCCCTTTTCCCAACTTCTGCGTCAGCGCTTCGCAGTGGCAATTGCCAATGATCAGGTCGTATTCATCAGCCAACCGTTCCGCGTCCTCCAGGTCGCCGACGATCACGTTGTCGGCCTTTAGCCTTTCCAGTTGTGGCGAGTTAACCGTTGAGATCGCGAGCGTGACCTTGCCACCGGCTTCATAGAGTGACCGGCAGATTCCGGCCAGATGGTCCGGTTCTCCGGCCACCAGAAAACGGGTCTGACCCAACGAAAAATGGCTGTCGAGCATAGCGTCCTGAAGCCGTTGCCGCCAGCGGATGACGGCCGGGGCCGGCTTGCTGAAACCGACTTCGGACAGCAACAGTTCGCACAGCGCATCTGTGGCTTCCAGCCCCTGGAGATGTACAAAGTGGTGATGGCGTATTGCGGGGTTCTTCCTTTGCAGGGCAGCAACACAATCCTGCATTGACTCGCCGACGCTGATCACCAGTCCCACATCGGCCAAACCCTTGATCTCTTCGACCCTGATTCCGCCGCTGCTGAGAGCCGCCTGTTTCTCGCCCAAATGTCCATCGAGAGAGGTTGACAGGTCGGGTAGTGCCAGCACGTTGAAACCGAAGTTCGCGATAAAGTCTTTGATCTTTTCGACCTCCAGCGGCTGCAGGCTGATGTGTGGCAACAAAAGCACCTTGTTGTCGTTGACCTGTTCAGCCGGTTCCACCAGTTGTTCGATCAGGGCTTTGCAGGTCAGTGCCCAACCGCTCTCGAAACCTCCCTCGTAGTCAGGGGAGTTGACATAGACCAACGGATAGTCGATCTGTGCGGCGACACCGCGGATATCATCCCCCTTGGTCTCCGGCAGTCCGGTGGTATGAAGGCCGATCAGGCTCGGCGTGACTTTCCTGCAGATGTTCTTCACCGATTCGACAATACTGTAATCCCCGCCATCGAGGACCGCGATGGCATCGGTAACGGCACTGGTCTGGATAGCGATCGGCTCGCTGAAGTGACGGGTGTAGTAGACCTTCGTGAGGCTGGTGCAGCCCTGGCCGCCATGCATCAGCGGCATACAGCCGTCCACTCCGAGAAACGCCAGGGTGGCCCCCATCGGTTGACTCAGCTTGATCGGGTTGACCTGCAGCGGCTTGGTTGTTTTATGGGTTACTCTTCCCATGGCGCCCTCCGTGCCACCAGTTTGAAAACCGGATTCTCCAGCGCATTTTTTAGATCTTCAGCCAGGTTGAGCAGGCCGTCGTAGCCACCGTAGCTCTTTTTTTTCTCCTGGTTAACGTCGGCGAAGGCGATCCCTTTCTTGATTGCCGTGTAGAGAGAACGGCCACCGGCCAGCAGCAGGTGCGCGCCCCGCTCGTCGATCAGCCTGGCCTGTTCGGCCCCGGGATTCATCATCAGAACGCCATCCTTACCGAGATATCGGCGGGCTTTCTCCCGGTCATCCTCGGTGGCCTTCTTGACGGCTGTTGCCACGACCTCAATTCCCAGATCTTGCAGCGCTGAAGTGATCGACCAGGACTTGTTGCCACCGGTGTTGAGCACCGCTTTTTTGCCGGCGAAGACGCTTTTGTAGGGAGCGAGCTTCCTGTCAAGCCGCGCTTCTTCGCGGGCCGTCAATGCTTTGGTGCGTTCGATCAGGCTGTCATCCCCCAGCGCCTCGGCGATTGTCAGCAGACCATTGGTGGTGTCCCGCTTGCCGTAGAAAGAGAGGGAGATAGATGGGATACCGTACTGCTCCTGCATCTTGCGGGTCAGCGAGACCAGTGACTTGGCGCAGACGATGACATTCAGCTTGGCGCGATGGGCAGTGCGGATATTGGCAACCCGTCCGTCACCGCTCAGGGTTGACAGCACACGGATGCCGAGTTCGTCGAGCAGGTGCGAGTATTGCCACATGTCACCGGTGACGTTGTACTCGCCGATCAGATTGATGTCGAAATCGGTGGTATGTTCAGGTTCCCTGGTGCCGATCAGGTGACGCAGCACCGCTTCCCCTGCAAGGCGGCTGCCGAGGTTCTTGCTGCCGACGAAACCGGGCGCATGAACCGGTACCATCGGCAGACCATGCTTTTCAGCCGCTTGCTTGCAGATCAGGTCGAGATCGTCGCCGATCAACGCGGTGACGCAGGTGGAGTAGACAAAGACCGCTTCAGGGGCATAGTTTGCAACGATGTAGTCGATGGCCTTGGACAGCTTTTCTTCCCCGCTGAAGACCACGTCGTTAAGACTGACATCGGTGGTAAAGCCCATCTGGGTCAGGTCTCGACCCTGCCAACTGGTTCTCGTTGCCCGTGTTTCCCAACTGGTGCCGATGCAGGTCATCGGTCCATGAACCAGGTGGGCGGCATCGGCATAGGGGAAGAGCGATATCTGTGCCCCCTCGAACGCACAGCCGCCGGTTGTTGCTCCGGGGGTCGGGGCATTGCAGGCAACCTTTCTCGATTTGTTGTGTTCGCAGCTGCTCTCGTCGAGGAGCTCTCTGATTTTTGGTTTGGCGAGTGACACGACTCTTCCTTTCATAAAGTCTAAAAAGGACCCGTCGCGTCTTTGGGCGGGGATAGCGTTGGCTGTAACTGCGTCGTTACCTAGAGAAACAAAAGCAAGACCCTTGCCAATTCAAGGAGTGGCAGTATCAAGGGTTTGATCTGCTGAACCGGATTGAGCCGGTATGAAATGAGGGCAGCCTGCCTATTTATTGGTCAATGTTGTTCCTTTGCCGGGGTGAAAACGGTAGCTATACGGATGTGTTGAAAACGGCATAACCCTTGCTCATCAGAATGTCTGAACGTCCCGGCAATGGTGCCGGTCTGGTTGTCAACGACGCCCTGACCTGTAAAAGGTCCAGGGCTTTTTTGCTTCTAAGAGGTGATCATGTTGAAAGCGGACAGGCCGCAGGTGGTTATTGACGACACCACCTTGCGCGACGGAGAACAGACTGCCGGCGTGGTCTTCAGCCATGAAGAGAAAATTCGCATAGCAGAGTTGCTCGATGATATCGGAGTCGGGGAGATAGAGTGCGGCATCCCCGCGATGGGCCTGGAAGAGCAGCAGTCGATCCGTATGCTTGTCGATCTGGGCCTGAATGCCCGCCTGATCACTTGGAATCGGGCAGTCATCAGCGACATTGAGGCGTCTCTGCAGACCGGGGTCGCTGCCGTGGATATTTCACTGTCGGTGTCTGATATTCATATCCGGCATAAGCTCAATAAAAGTCGTGATTGGGTGAAAGAGCAACTGAAGACGGCGCTCGGGTTTGCCAAACAGCACGATCTCTATGTGTCGGTGGGCGGTGAAGATGCCAGTCGGGCTGACCCCGAATTTCTCGTCGAGCTGCTGGGCATAGCTCAACGGGAAGGAGCTGACCGCTTTCGTTTCTGCGATACCCTCGGCCTGCTCGATCCGTTTGCGACATATGACATGGTGAAATATCTTGTTGAGCATAGCGGGATCGATCTCGAAGTCCATACCCATAACGATTTTGGTCTGGCAACTGCCAATGCGATCGCCGGTATTCGAGCCGGGGCCAGCTTCGTCAACACCACGGTTAATGGACTCGGGGAGCGGGCCGGTAATGCTGCACTTGAGGAGGTTGTCATGGCACTGAAGTATGCCTGCGGAACTGATCTGCAACTCGATACAGCGCGATTTTTCGAGCTGTCAAAACTGGTGGGTCGTGCCAGCAACAGGCCAGTACCGGAATGGAAACCGGTGGTCGGTGAGAGGGTCTTTTCCCACGAATCCGGGTTGCACGCAGACGGGGTCCTTAAATCTCCGCGCAACTATGAAGGGTTCGATCCCGCCGAAGTCGGGTTGTCCCGCCATCTGGTGATCGGCAAACACTCCGGATCCCATGCTCTTCAAGAACGTCTCGAGCGACTCGGAGTTGACCGGCAGGGGTGCGAGTTGAACACCCTGCTGGCTGAAGTGCGAAGGTATGCCCAACTCTATAAGCGGCCACTGGAGGATCAGGAGCTGATCCGGCTGTGTGAAACACATTGCAGGGTCGCCTGACGTGATAAGGGCCGCGAAAAAAAGTGATTGGCCGCATTTTATGGCGTACGCCGCCGCAGAGGGGTGGCGCGTCCCGCAGCTGGAGCTGCAGCTGTTTCAGGGGCCATGGGCGGACCATGCCCTGGCGCAGGAGACCGGCGGATCGTTCTGTGGTCTGGTCTCCGCCGTCCCGCACCACAAGTGCGGCTGGATCGGCAACCTGATCGTTGCACCCCGGTTGCGCGGCAGAGGTTACGGGCGCCGGCTGTTCGTAGCGGCCCTGGAACAATTGACGGGCCGCGGGATGACTTCGATCTGGCTGACCGCCTCGGAGCAGGGCCAACCGCTTTATCAGCAGTACGGCTTTGAGGTTGTCGAGCAGATTGAGCGCTGGATTCTTCCAATTGGGAGGAGGATGGCTTTCCGTTCGGGGGCAGACGTCTCGCTGGCGCAACTGCTGGAAGCTGACCGGGCCGCCTGGGGGGAAGACCGTTCCCCGTTCCTGCGACAACTGGCCGGAGACGGGCAGCTTTTCTGCTGCGAGGATGCGATCACGCTGTTACAGTCGGAAAAGAATTTACAACTGATCGGGCCATGGTATTCAGGCAGCGAGGCGGCGCAGGGTCAGCTGCTGGCAGAGGTTGTCGCGGCCGCCGATCCCGGTCGGGAGGTGGTGGTTGATCTGTTCAGCTGCTCGTCAGTTAGGCCACGGCTGGCAGCTGCCGGGTTTGTCCGCTGTGGTCGCAACCAGTTGATGGCGCGGGGAGAGACCAGTGCGATTCAGCTGCAGCGGATGAGCTCTCTGGCCAGCCTGGGCAGCGTAGGGTGACCGCACGCTGGATCTGCTGGATCTGTCCCCACACCTTTCCCGCATCTATGACTCCCCATTGAATGACTCATGACGAATAAAAGGCTCGCACTTGACTTAATGAGGATATAATCTGTCATTTAAACCTCGAACATCGAACCGCGAACCTTGAATCCATGTCACGAAAACTGCTCGATAAAATTCGTCAGCGGCTGAAGGCTGAAACCGGGACCATGGCACACTCCTGGAGTGACGGCCGTTATCGGGTTGCACTGGTCTACCCCAACAGCTACCACCACGGGATGAGCAATCTCGGCCTGCTGACGGTCTATCATCTGCTCAACAGTCGCGACGACTGCCTCTGCGAACGTTTTTTTCTGCCCGACCCAGAAGAACTGCAGGAGCATGAGACAAGCGGCTTCCCGCTCATCTCCCAGGAAAGTCAGCGGCCCCTAATGGATTTCGACCTGATCGCCTTTTCCGTCTCCTTTGAAAACGATTATCTTCATCTGCCGACAATTTTCCGCCTTGCCCGGATACCTCTCTTCTCTGCTGAGCGGGACACGAAATATCCTCCGGTCCTCTTGGGGGGGGTCTGCGCCTTTCTCAATCCAGAGCCGCTGGCGGAGATTGTCGATCTGGTGGCAGTCGGTGAAGCCGAGCCGATCCTTCCCGCTCTGGTTGATGCCCTGCAATCGGGCGGGGAAAACCGGGAGGAACTGTTGATCCGTCTCGCTCAGTTGCCCGGCATCTATGTGCCGTCGCTATACCGGGTTGAATACCACGATGACGGAAGCTGTGCGGCGATGACCCCGCATTCAGAGGTGCCGGGGAAAGTCGCCCGGCAGTACCTGAAGGATCTCGACAGCTCTCCCAGCCGGTCCTTTATCCAGACCCCCGGGACCGAGTTCGGCGACATGGCTCTGACCGAAGTGTCGCGGGGGTGTTCGCGGGGGTGCCGTTTCTGTGCGGCGGGGTACGTCTACCTGCCACCCCGCGACCGCAGTCTGGGTAACCTGCTGGAGCAGGTCGACAGCGGACTCTGCCAGCGTGACAAAATCGGCCTGGTCGGTGCTGCGGTCGCTGATTATCCGCAGATCGAGCTGCTGCAGCAGGGAATCCTGCAACGCGGCGGCAAGGTGTCTGTCTCCAGCCTGCGGCTTGATGCGCTGACCGAGGCTGAAGTTGACGGGCTGCGTGCTTCCGGCCATCGTACCGTTTCCATTGCACCGGAGGCTGGCAGCCAGCGGTTGCGTGATCTGATCAACAAAGGCCTCGACGAGGAGCAGATTCTGGCTGCCGTCCGCCTGCTGGCGGACGGCGATATCCTTCATCTGAAACTCTATTTTCTGATCGGCCTGCCGACGGAAACGGAGGAGGACCTGGATGCCCTTCTGCAGCTGACAGAACAGATCCGTCTGCTCTGGCGCGAGGCAGGGCGGCGGCGTGGTTCGCTGGGGACAGTCACCCTCAGTGTCAACCCGTTTATTCCCAAGCCTTTCACGCCCTTACAGTGGGCGGCGATGGACGGGGAGAAGGTTCTGAAAAAGAAAATCCGCTTTCTGCGCTCAGCCGTCTCGCGGATGCCCAATACCGAGCTGCACTGTGAGTCGATTCGCTCGGCGCGGTTGCAGGCGCTCCTCGCTCGCGGTGATCGGCGGACTGCCCGCCTGCTGCCGCTGCTTGAGGGGGGGGACAACCTCAGGCAGGCCTGTCGAACGGCCGGCCTTGACGCCGACTTTTATGTCGGCCGGGAGCGTAACAGGGATGAACTGTTCCCGTGGGAGATTATCGATCAGGGGGTTCGGCGGGACTATCTATGGGCGGAATATGAACGTGGTCTGACCGGGGGCGCAACCTCACGGTGCCTTCCCGGCTGCCGTCGCTGCGGAATCTGTCATTGACCAGAGCCGAAGGGAGATCGGGCTGTTCTCGGTTTTTTTCTTGCCATCACTTTATTTATGAGGAGATAGAGAATTATGTTCCAACGGGGATTGATAACGGTTGGCTGGTTGGTTGCTTTTTCCTTCTGTTTTTCACCGGTGCAGGCTCAACAGCACCAGGCAAAAACGAACACCCTGCGTCCGGTCGTGATCGAAACCGCGACTGTTCTGCCGGAAGGCCAGGCCGCCTTCGACCTGGGCCTGGCGATGGAGCTGGATAGGGAAGTCGGCGGCGGTGGCGGGCGGGAGTACGACAACTTGCGCGTGGCCCCGGTGGCGCTGCGCTACGGGGTCAGCTCCGGCATGGAGATCGGTGCGGCCATCGGTTATTCGGACAATGACGCCGAGGGGCTGAATGGGCCTGATGAGTCGGGCCTGGAGGGGATCTCGCTGTTCGCCAAGCTGCAGCTTAATCCTGAAAGTGCGGTGCGCTTCGGCCTGGTTATGGCCGGCGATGATAATATTGCCCCCTATCCCAATGACGGGGTGGATGTTTTTGTCAATCTGGCCCTGCAGAAACCGTTGGCGAAAGGGGTGTTGTTTGGCGAATTGGGCTATCGTGCCCAGGGGGGAGACCTTGATATGAACAATTATTTCAATTATGGGGTCGGATTCGCCACAGCGGTTGCCGAGACCGTTGGCCTCAGCCTTGAGCTGGTCGGCGAGCAGGCCCAGGACATTGGCATCGGCAACTCCCTCGACCTGGTGCTCGGAGCCGGTCTCCAGCTCGGAGACGGTGTCCGCATGGCGCCGTACGTTTCAGTCGGTCTCAACGATGCGGGACCGGACCTTGCGGCTGGCGGTCAACTGGAACTGCGCTTGTAGCTCCGCGGTTTGTCAAGGGCACGGGAGTCGTGACGTTTTTTCCGTTGCAGTGGGTTGATCAATCACCGGAGTGTAGCGCTATAATTGTCATCATGAAAAATTCTCTTTTGGGCATATGTCTGCTCCTCCTGTTTCTGGTTAGCGGATCTTTCACGCCGGTTGTTGCCGGCAACCTTCCGGTCTGCCAGTTGGAGATTCGCCTGACTCCCGCTCAGCAGCTGCTGGAAGGGACCGCCCGGCTTGTCCCGCGGGAGGTCTTCGCCGCCGCGGCGATCGCCTTCAGACTCTCGCCTCAGGCTGATCTTCAGAGGGTGACAGCCGACGGAAAACCGGTCGGGTATCGCTTTGTCGACGGTCTTTTGACCCTTGACCCGGAGCTGCCCGACAATCTTCAGTCTGCTCAGCTGGAAATCGATTTTCGGGCCCATTATGCCGATCCCCTCCCGGAGACAACAATCGGCATGGAAAACCCATCCTTTGGCGTCAGCGCCGTTATCAGCGACGTCGGGACCTATCTCTCTTCCGGGACCGCATGGTATCCACAACCGGTTGCAGCCGATGCGCGCTACCGCATCAGGGTTGAAGGGCCTGCCGGTCTCTATGCCGTGACGTCCGGCAAGCTCCTCGAGCATGGGGTTGTGAACAACCTGAGCTATACTCTGTGGGATTCGGCATTTGCGCTGAACGGGTTGGCGCTTTCTGCAGGGCAGTATCAGATTTTCGAAGAGCAGGCCGGTGAGATTCAGATTCTGGCTTTTCTCTCTGCCCGCAACGCCAGCCTGGCAAAGGCCTACCTTGATTCAACCCGAAAGTATCTGCAGTTTTATCAAAGGCTGCTTGGTCCTTACCCCTTTGCCAAGTTTGCCATCGTCGAGAATTTTCTGCCGACGGGATATGGCCTGCCGTCCTGGACTTTGCTGGGGAGCAATGTTATCGCTCTGCCGTTTATTCCGTATACCAGCCTGCCCCATGAAATTGTTCACTCCTGGTTCGGCAATGCGATTGAAGTCGATTACCCGTCGGGGAACTGGGCAGAAGGTTTAACCAGTTATCTGGCCGATTATCTGTTGCAGGAGCAGCGGTCCGACGAGCTGGGGAAAGAACATCGGCTGAAGCTGTTGCGAGATTATGCTGCCCTGGTGCCGGCGGATCAGGACTATCCGCTGTCCCGTTTTATCAGCAGAACCAGCAAGCCGGATCAGGCCATCGGTTATGGCAAGGCGGCGATGATCTTTCATATGTTGCGGCAGAAGGTCGGTGAAGAGGTGTTCTGGTCGACATTGCGTCGGGTCGCTACCGAGGGTAAAGGTCGGAGGCTCGGCTGGGGCGATCTGCAGTTGTTTTTCAGTGATGAGTATGGCGAAAATTTGGCACCTTTCTTCAGCATGTGGGTTGAGCGGCCAGGGGCACCAAGGATCTCTTTTGAAAATGTAGCCGTGCTTGAGAGGGATGACGGCTGGATTGTAAGGGGTATGCTGGTTCAGTCCGAACCGAGCTATCAATTGAGTGTACCGCTCAGGTTGAAAAGTGAGGCCGGGCTGATTGAGCAGGCGCTTGCCGTTCGGTATGAGCGAACCCCCTTCGCCCTCCGGACCGACGCTCCGCCCCTGCAACTGCTGGGCGATCCCGACGCGCAGCTGTTCCGCCGCTTGCATGGGGATGAACTGCCGGCGACGATTAATGACCTGCGCGCCAGTCGTCAACTCCTGGTCGTGGTCCGTTCAATGGCAGATCCGCTGCTGGACGCTTCTGCCGATCTGCTGCGCGGGTTACAGCAGGAGCAGGCCCCGGTTGTGACCTGGGACAGGTTTGATCCCGTTATGGCGGAGCTTAACGATCTGCTCTTTATCGGTTGGCCGGAGCAAGCGCTGTTCTCCCGTATTGCCGAGTTGCAGGGGATTGGAGCTGGGGACGGTTTCAACTGGGACGGCAGGCATTACCAGGATCCGGCGGACAGTCTGTTCGTCTGCCGCAAGGGGGTGTCGAGCGGGCATCCCCTGATTGCGGTTTTTCACCCGCTTTCGCTGGAGGTGGCCCGCAAGGTGGCACGGAAAATCCCCCACTATGGCCGATACAGCCATCTGGTGTTCCGGGACGGCGCTAACCTTATCAAGGGGACTGCCGCCCCTGCCACGTCCCCTTTGCGGATCGATCTGAATTGATTTTAAGGGCACGCGGAGAAAGTCCCGTTGCGGTTCTTGCCCATGGAAAGATAGGTCAGGGAGGATTGGCTCGAATCAGGGCAGAGAGACTCCGCAACTTTCATCGCAAAAGGGCTGCTTCTCCGATTTCCCGCAACTGCAGATATAGACTTCCCGCCGTTCGGTGATGTCAAACCGAAGGGGATGTTCCGTCCCCGAATGACCCCCGTCACAAAAGGGCAGATTTTGTGACCTGCCGCAAACACAGCGAAAATAGGTTCCAGGCTCGAGGGTTAGCCTGATCGGCATACCCGCGTTGGTGTTCTGTTTGCTCATATAGGTTGGCCTTTCAGATATGATCGAAGGAAAACTGATCATGGCTATTATAGCCCATGGTGAAGTTTTTTCGGAATATTTCTCGATATAGGAAAGGGAAAGTTCTTTACTTGACAGTTTCTCTATGAAATAGTATTCATTATCTTTTTTAAATAAGTAGGTGCCTTAAACGCTTCCTCTTCGGTGAAATGTGGAGCAATTATGAACTGGAAAAATTTGACCCTGGCCCAGAAATCAGTTCTCGGAACCTTCAGTTTCGTTTTGTTGATCATATTTCTCAGTGGCTGGGCACTGATCGGTGTCAACGGAATTATTAACAGTGCCGGTGAGGTCATTCAGGTGAACACATTCCGCGGTCAGATTCTGCAGCGCCAGATTGACCACCTGAACTGGGCGCGAGACCTCGCGGAATATGTCGATGATGATTTCAGGGGCAAGCTGACGCTCGAGATTGATCACCATAAATGCGCTTTTGGCCTCTGGTATTATGGTAACGCCCGCGGGGACGCCGAGCTTCTGATCCCTGAGCTTGCTCCGGTTTTGGAAAAGGTCGAAGAGCCCCACCGCGCTCTACATGCCTCGGCAAAAAAGATTGGTGAGTTGCGCAAAAGTGTTGCAGCCACCAGTATGATGAAGGGTATTTTTGCTGGACAGACCAGTATCTACCTGGGTGAGATTCAGCAGCTGTTTGGCGAAATTCTTGAAACTGCAGATCAATACGGAATGTCCGATGAGGCAATGCTGGGCAAGGGGGTGGAATTGCGTTGGGGGATTGGTCTCCTGAATCTGATCGCCCTGCCACTGACGATTCTGGCGGCGATTATCCTTACCAACAGCTTGCGCCGCCCGACCAATCGGGTCATCGAGATTATTAGAAAGGTTGAAAAGGGCCAGTTCTCTGAGCGGATAAACCTAAACCAGAAGGATGAGTTCGGCACCCTCTCAACTGCTGTCGACCGTATGTCTGAGGGACTGACCAAGCAGGCGAGTGTCGCTCGACTCATCTCCGAAGGGGACTTGCGGGTCAAGGTGGAGCAGGCCTCTGAGCAGGACGAGCTGGGACAGGCGTTACAGCGGATGGTTGACGTGCTTCAGGATGTGATCAGTCAAACTCAATTGGCCGCAGATCAGGTCAATTCCGGCAGCCTGGCAATGAGCAGTTCAGCGCAGCAGATGTCCCGGGGAGCGGCTGAGCAGGCGGCCGCGGCGGAAGAGGCGGCTAGCAGCATGGAGCAGATGACAGCCAATATCCGCCAGAATACCGATAACGCGCAGGAGACGGAACAGATCGCTCTGAAGGCAGCAATCGATGCAGAGCAAGCGGATACTGCGGTTGTCGGGACCCTTGAGGCGATGCAGGAGATTACTCAGAAAATAGGGATTATCGAGGAGATCGCCCGCCAGACGAACCTTTTGGCGCTTAATGCGGCGATCGAGGCTGCCCGAGCGGGTGAGCATGGTAAGGGTTTTGCCGTGGTTGCGGCTGAAGTCAGGACTCTGGCTGAGAGGAGCGGTCAAGCCGCGGCTGAAATCGGTGAACTGTCTGTCTCGAGTGTTCAGGTTGCTCAGGGGGCCAGTCGACAGCTGAAGGCACTGCTGCCGGATATCAATAAAACGGCGGAGCTGGTTCAGGAAATCAGTGCCTCCAGCAAGGAGCAGGATGCTGGTGCAGAACAGATCCAGCGGGCTATCCAGCAGTTGGACAGGGTGATTCAGGAGAATTCTGCTGCCGCAGAGGAGATGGCGGCGGCTGCCGAAGAATTGACAAGCCAGTCACAGCAACTCAACAATATGGTTGTCTACTTCAGGCTGGAGGATGAACGGTATAGCGCGGGGAACGATGATCCAATCAAGGAGGAAGAACAACTTCTTCAGCTGTCGGGATGATCGCGGTTCCGGACTCATGATGTCGGGACGGCTGGTTATTTGCACTGCGTTTCGTTTTAGCGGGACCCTGGTCTTTGCTATCGGTCTTTTCTGCGTGCTGCTGGCTTTCACTGTAACACCTTCCCCGGCGGAGACATTGCGTCATGTTGATCTGGGCAACAAGACCCGTCAGCAATGGGGGCAGGTGCTGGAAAACGCTCAGGGGAGCGATGGGCCAAGGCAAAAAATCGCTCTTCTCTCCTCAGCTTTCCTGCAGACCCCCTACCGGGGAAACAGTCTGATCGGCAGCCCGGAACAGGAGGAGGTTCTGGTGTTAGGTCTAGCCGGGGTCGATTGCTTTACCCTGCTCGACTATGTTGAAGCCTTTCGCCGTTCTTCCGGGTTTTCAGACGTCCTCAACAATTTACAGCAGGTGCGATATCGGCAGGGCCGTGTTTCATATCGGCAACGCAACCATTTCTTCACTGACTGGCAACAGGCTAATTCCCGGTGGATTAGCGATGTGACCGCCGTTGTTGCCGGGGGGCGTGCGTTGACCGTTCGTAAAGAGCTGAACCGAAAACAGGACGGTGGTTTATGGCTTGAGGGGATTCCGGTCGCTGCAAAAGACATCCAGTACCTTCCGACCGCCAGGATTGACAGGAACGTACTTGGTGCTTTGCAGACCGGAGACTATCTCGGGATCTACAGCGAACGGTCCGGTCTGGATGTCAGTCATACCGGGATAGTTATCAGGACCTCTGACTCTGTACTTTTGCGCCATGCGTCTTCTCGGGAGGGGGTAAGCAAAGTAGTGGACACCGATCTGCGCGAATATCTACAGGGGAAGCCGGGAATACTGGTCTATCGGCCGAGATGACCCGTTGCAGTCATCCCGGTTGCTGACAGGGGATTCTCTTTGTCTCTGGTGCCGCCCGGGTATAGGTGTTAGCCGGGTTGATTGTGCTTGACATGTTTTTGTAGCTTGAGCCAGTGAATCGACTGTTTCAGATAGTCGGCAGATTTTCTCAGGTTTTCGACCTCTGAATTTTTGAGCAACTCATGGGCATCATTAAGCAGATTCATGGCCCGTTGAACATCTATTTCAGACATGCTTCGGCTCCAGTTTATTCAAGCCCATTGATGGTCGCAACTGAGACATTTGAAGCTTCCATCGGCAAAGGTTTCCAGACAAAAACACTCACAATTGGGGCAGAGCGGGACTTTCCCCAAAGGATTTTCAACAAATTCAAAAGCAAGCGCCAGTCTGTCCACCCCTTCCGCCAGTTCCAGGGTTCTCTCTTCCGGGCAGTGCAGTTCATGAAATAGAATCTGTCTGGCGACCGACATCATGTCGAGTGCCTTGCGCTGAGTTTCAGAGATAATTTCGACCATAGTTCCACTCCTTTCCCGATGCAAGTTGATCTCCAAAAGAGCAGGCGGTACATCTCTGTCTTTACGTCTGAAGCGGGTTTGTATCGTCCCTGATTGTTGAGCAGTTTTCTGGATAAACCCTGGTAAGGATTTTTCCAGCTTACGGCATCAACATAGACCCTCACTTTAAGCTAATGCTAAAAATGGGCCAAAAATTATTTATAGAAAATTAGGAAGTTACAGGTGTTAGGAGGGCGAATGTGCCGTATTTGATAAAATATAGTTACCAAATAAGGAGTTTTGTGGGGGTTTTCCCTCAGGAGAAACATACAGGTGTGGGTTTCAAGCAAGCGTCTTGAACAGTGAAATGACTGGCCAGTATAATTCCTGACCAGTCATTCCGGTATCCGAAATAGGTTGACCCGTCACTCCTCTTAGTGATCCTCTGGTTCGTCAGATCCTTTCCGGTTGAGCCATTCGATCGACTGTTCTAAATAATCAGCCGATTTTCTCAGGTTCTCCACCGTAGATTCTGCAAGTATGTCGTGTGCTTGCTGGAGCAATATCAAGGCTTTTTTAACATCTGTATTTGACATGAGTGGTCACCTTGTCTCAGGACCAGTGATGGTCACAGCTCAGGCATGTAAAACTGCCGTCCTCAAACGTTTCCAGACAGAAGCATTCGCATTCCGGGCAGAGCAGGACGTCACCGAGGGGGTTCTCAACATACTCGAAGGCGAGAGATAACCGGTCCACCCCTTCGACCAGTTCGCGGGTTCTGCTTTCGGGGTAATGGAGTTCGCGGAACAGAATTTTCCTTGCGACCGACATCATGTCGAGCGCCTGACGATGGCCTGCAGAGATTATCTCACCCATAGCCCACCTCTCTTCCTTCGAGTATTTCCACGATATTTGGTTGTGAATAAATTACTATCACTTTACCGGAAAATGTAAAGGGAAAGAAGGCGTTTTGTTGACGTTTTTTGAACATTTTTGTTCGTTTTATCAGGTAGATAGCTGTTCTACTGTTCAATTGTGGACATTGGCTGGCGCATATTTGCCAATTCTATTTTCTCAGCATCAGGGTCCGTTTGCGTTTTTCGGCATAATCAAACTGGTGGGTGACTTTCCAGACCACGATCAGCCGGCGCAGTGATTTGCGAAGCAGGAACCCCGAGGGGACAAGGGCCGCGATTCCCCAGAGAACGAATTCGGTACCCTGATAAGCGAACTGGTACTCCCGACGGATAAACTGTGTCCCTGTCTCCAGCAGGAATCCGAACAGGACCAGATGGAGTGTCACCCGCAGCAGCATCCGCAGGATGATGCTGTAGTTGATCTGTCCGGGCGAGGCCGGATTGACCAGGTGTTTCCAGCGTCTGAGCAAAATGCCGTGCAGACAGAAGCTGACTGCCAGCAGGCTGTCCAGTGTACGCAGGATCAGGTAGCCGGCTGCGGCTCCCCAGGTCAGGGCGATCAGAATGGTGTTGATCGACACAGGGCGTTCCTCCTAAACCGATTCTTTACGATAGGTGCCGATGTAGATCGCTGACAGGATAGATAAAACACCGAAAATTTCCATCGGGCCGGTTGGTCGGTCGAAAAGCAGCACATCCCAGATCAGCGCAAGGGTCGGCTGCAGTAACAGAACCAGACCGGCAATCGTCGCCTGCACCTGTTTGATTGCAGTGGAAATTAACGACCAGCCGATTGTTGAACTGATCACCCCGGCACCGATCAGGGCGAACAGGGATTCGCTGTCAGGAATGGCAAAGCTGCCGCCGGTGACCGGCGTTATAAGGGCGAGCAGCAGGGTGGTCGCGATGGAGACGATCAGCATGGACGGGACGCCTTGGGCTGAGCGGTCGTTCAGCGCCTGTTTAAGCAGCAGGATATAGCCTGAATAGAAGAGGGCCGTCAGTACGCCAAACAGGAGGCCAAGCTTATATCCCGGTTGCAAAACCTGCCAGTCCCCCCCGGTAATTAGCAGCAGGCCGCAAAGGGCCATTGCGACCGCAAGAATAAACAGCCGGGAAATCCTCTGCTGGAAAAACAGCCAGGAAAAGAGGGCGGTAAAGAATATCTGAAAATTTCCCAGCAGGGTGGAAAGCCCGGGACCGATCAGGCCGATACTGCGATGCCAGCACATGAAGTCAATACTCAGGAATACTCCAGCCAGAATCAGCAGGAGTTTCGGTCTTCGTGCCATGTTCAGGTTTTCCTTGCGGAGTTTAATCAGGATCAGCAGCGACAGGCTGGCAAACATCATCCGGTAAAATCCGGCACTGTCCGGGGAGACATCGGCAAGCCTGATAAAAATCGGGGCGAAGCTGATGCAGACAGAGCCGAGCAACAGCTTGAGCAGGGGGCGCTCCCGGGTTTCAGTCTGCCGATGACTCACTTCTGTTGAACTCCTTAAGATGGCAGGAAAGTGAGACAGCCTACTCGATATGCTGCAACGATGTAAACCGTTTCCGTGGTGAGCGAAAAATAGCGGCAGCCGGTTTCCGCAGCGGGGGTCATCGGTTAGAATGAACAGGACAGTGTTCAG
>PKUD01000051.1 GCA_002869695.1 Desulfuromonas sp.
AATTTTTAAGTGTTTCAGAATGTGAAGATTTCTTTTAAGGAGATATGAAATGATGCGCACATGGAAGATGATGACACTCCTCTTGTTGCTCGGTCTGGTTTTATGCACTCTTGGCTGCGGCGATGGTGGGTCACGCTCTGCGGGGACCTTTGAGACGGTTACCGGTTCAGTTGTGCAGGGACCTGTGAGTGGCGCCCTGGTCATAGCGGACCGGAATGGGAATTACCTGCTGGACGCCAATGAGGCAAGTACCTACACAGATGAAAATGGCGACTTCAATGATCTTGTTATCCCCGACAACTACGGAAACTATGTCCTGGTGTCAATCGGCGGTGTCGACAGGATCACCCAGAAACCGGCACTGCCGATGCTTGCTCCCGCAGGGGCAAAGAACATAACACCGATCACCACAATGGTGGCTCTGGCGCCAGCCTCTCAACAGGCTGCGCTGATAGCCGACCTGAACGACCTGGCGGGCGGCAGCTACGATGACGACCCATCTCTTGGCGCGCCGGTCGCATTTGTCAGTCTGGTTAAAACCGTTGAAGAGACGCTTTACCTGATGAAGGGCCTTGGCGTGACCGAAGTCGTTGACCAGGTCGCCATTGTCAAAGAGATCAGTTCTCAGATCATTGCAGCCGATACCGTTGCCGCCATTGTTGCCGGGACGGAAGTGACGGTTTCCTCTGCGGTAGAACAGGCAATTGTCGCTGTGCTGCCGGTTCTTGAACAGAGCGAAACAACGTCCTTTTCAGTCACTGCCGGGAGCGAGTCCTCTTTTGCCGCAGTGGTTAAGGCCGTTGCCCTTGACGTGGAAAGCGTCGTCGCAGATTCCGCTGTTGCCGGCAGCGTCACCGAGACTGAAACCCTGCTTGATGCAGCACAGGATGTTGACACGATTATCGCCAATGACGCGACGCTCGTGCCGATCGAAAACATTGCCACCTCGGTTGTTCTCAACCTCGACTCGGTGACCCTGCTGGATGCGTCCGATGTTGAAACCACCAGTGCCGGAGCCGCCACCCAGGTCAAGGTTGTCCTGAATGCCTTTAACAACACCGCTGCAACGGCTAACTACACTGGCGTCTCATTGACATTGTCGATCATGGACCAGGCGAGCCTCCGTTCGGTGGTGTTCAAACTTGCCGGAGTTGCCCTTTCAGCCACGCCGGCTGCTGATGCATCTGTCCTGGGGGTCGTGCTTGACAACGCTACGCTGACCGTCGTCGCCAAAAAATCCGATGGAACCCAGATCAGTACCAATTCTGTAACCGGAGCGTTTGAGCTTTTCGATAACAATTATGGCAACAATGAGTTGCTGTTGAATCTCGATGAAGTACAGACTCTGTTTGCCGATCAGGTTGCTGCTGAATTTGCGTCGGTCAATACCGTCGGCAATTATACGATCACCCTGCAGGGCGCGGGAGCTCCGATCGAGGCAGCTGCCGAAAACGTGACCATCGTCCCGTAAAATAAATTTCAGCCTGTTTGATGCTGTGAGAATTCTGCAAATCATGAAAAGGGAATGTTATGCATAGTCGCTATTTTATGACGATTGTCTGTCTATTGGTTGTGTTCTTGTGTCCTGCGAGTCCCGGTTTTTCTGCAAATCGTGCTGGCGTCGTGACTCTCAGCCCGCAGGCCGGGTTTTATCTGTTCGACAGCGAGCAGAAACTGAAGGATTCAGCTGTTTATGGGGTCGCCCTTGGCTACAACTTTGATCAACACTGGTCAGCTGAGGCCGTCCTGGCGGGGCTCATGACTGAAGAAGATCGGACCGGCGGCGAAGATGTCGATATCACGCAGGGAAGAATGGATGTCCTTTATCAT
The DNA here is from genome assembly GCA_002869695.1 of Desulfuromonas sp. GTDB lineage: Bacteria > Desulfobacterota > Desulfuromonadia > Desulfuromonadales > Geopsychrobacteraceae > BM509. The sequence continues at coordinate 1,831 of PKUD01000051.1, forward strand.
TTTCTTGTGGAACAGGACTTTGTCCCTTTTCTTGCGTTAGGAGCGGGTGTTGCTGAAGTCTCTCCTGATGGACTGGACAGTGACACTGATCTGCTGTTGGCCTACGGCGGCGGATTCAAATATTTTCTGAATGACCGCGTTGCCCTCCGGTTTGATGCCAGGCATCTGCTGGATATTAATGATGAGGATATTCAGCGTAAGGACGATCTTGTCCACAACCTGAGCTTCGTTGGAGGCTTTACCTTCAATTTTGGGTCGATTTCTTCGACCCCTGCGACTTATTCATCCCAGGAAAAAGAAACGGCCGAACAGGTCGCCGAAAAAGAAGTTATAGAAGTTATCGAAAAGGCCGAAGTCGCAGCAAAACCTGTCGTAGACAGTGACCGTGATGGAGTCATAGACAGTCTCGACCGCTGTGCCGATACGCCTCGGGGCACACTGGTTGATGCTGTTGGGTGTCCTGAGCCGGTCAAGTTTGTCGACAGCGATTCTGACGGGGTCGCGGATGCGCTGGATGCCTGCAAAAATACTCCTGCCGGTGCCGAAGTCAATAAGCGCGGATGCCCGTTACCGGATGGCGACAGGGACGGTGTTATCGACCGCGATGACACGTGTCCTGGAACCGCTGAAAACCTGCCGGTTGACGAGTATGGCTGCCCCAAGCTGTCAGAGAAGTTGAAGATAGCCGGCCTGGTTATCGAATATGCAACCGGCCAGTCGGTGTTCAGTGATGAAGCCGCTCGCGAACTGAGACTGCTGGCTGCCAAGGTGAATTCGACCCAGCAGGGGATGCTGGTCGTGGAAGGCCACACCGACAGTGTCGGCGGAGTGTTTTATAACGTTGAGTTGTCCAAGGAACGCGCAGAGAAGGTGCGCAAGGCGCTGATTGATGACTTCGGTGTCCCTGCCAACAGAGTGGTCTCCAAGGGGTTAGGACCTTATCAGCCGATCGCTGATAACAATACCCAGGAAGGGCGCCAGCAGAATCGTCGGGTCGTGGTTCGTTATCAACCCTGATTC
>PKUD01000082.1 GCA_002869695.1 Desulfuromonas sp.
TCATAGATCGGCAGCAACTGGAAGATCTGCTGTTGATCGTCATATCCGGCCCGGCATTTGACCGAAAAACTGCCCGGGATCGCTTTGCGCAGCCCATGCAGCAGCTCGGCCAATTTCCCCGGATCACGCAACAGCTCGCCACCGGTGGCTCCGCTGGTCATTCTGCCGTAGGGACAGCCGAGATTGAGGTTCAGATATTCTGCGCCAACGTCCTGAACCATCCTGGCCGCTTCGGTCAATGCCTCGACGCCGTGACCGATCAACTGAACCACCAGCGGGACCGAGCTGGTGTGTCCCCTGATATCATCGAGGTCCGAGCGGGCGACCCGCTTGCGCGACTTGGCCTGCACCCGGACAAACTCGGTAAAGACAACATCCGGGCGGGATCGCTCGATCATGCAGGCACGCAGGGCCCGGTTGGTGAGGCCCTGCATCGGAGCCAGCATCAGCACCGGAGCATCGCCTGACCAGGGCAGGCGTTTCATCGCACCTCCTTCGACTGCAGCGGCTCGAGCAACGATTCCAGACCGTTGACCTTAATTTCGTAGATCGCCAACAGGCGCTGGCCGAGCTGGCCTTCCGGCAACTGGTTGCGCACCAGCCAGATCACATAAGGTTCCGGCAAATCGACCAGCAGCCGCCCGGCATATTTACCGTAAGGCATCCTGGCCTGAGCCAGCAGCCGCAGTTCGTTGGGATCGGCAGCAAGGACTTCGGCCATGCGTCATCCTCCCATCGCAGCCAACGCATCCAGCAGGCACTGGTTCTCTGCGGCACTGCGCACCGCCACCCGTAGATAGCGATTGTCGAGAGAGGGGAAAGTCGCACAATTGCGCAGCAGAAAACCGTCCTGCCGCAGGCGAGAGCACAGGATCGCTGCGTCAGGCCAATGGTCGGCAACCCGGAATAGGAGGTAGTTGGCGACGGACGGGTAAACTGTGAGTGATAACTGTTCCAGCCCCTCTTTCAACTGATTGCGCAACCGAGGAATCTCAGCCAACGTAAGCTGCCGGTAAGCCGCATCGTCCAAACAGGCTCTGGCGGCGGCAAGTGCCAGCGTGGACAGGGTCCAGGGCTGGCGTTCCACCGCCAAACGCTCCAAGTCCTCGGCTGGTCCCGCCAGGTAGCCGACGCGCAGACCGGGGATGGCGTAAAACTTGGTCAGCGACCGGAGCACGAAAAGGTTTTCGTGTTCCGTCACCGCTTCAAGCAGAGAATAGCCGGGGGCAAAATCGACAAAGGCTTCATCGACCACCAGCCGACATGCGCCCAGGCTCTCTGCCAGCCCTCGCAACAGCTCCGGCGCGACAGCAGCCCCGGAGGGGTTGCCGGGATTGGCCAGCCAGACCATCTCGGTATCGGGGTGGAGAGCAGCCAGCAGCTTCTGCGGAGTGAATTGGAAAGCGTCCTCCGCCCTGAGCGGGAAAGTATCGACATGGCTGCCCGCCAGCTGCAGCGCAGGGACATATTCGCTGAAAGCCGGGTCGACGATTAACGTCCGCCGGGGCCGCAGGGTGCGCGGCAGATGGTAGATCAGCTCAGTCGATCCGCTGCCGGGCAGCAGGTTCGCTTCCGGCAGGTCATGATGGCGAGCGAGTCCCCGGCGCAGGGAATGGGCGTCAATCTCGGGATAATCAGTAACCCGCTCCACCGCAGCAAGGATTGCCTGACGGGCAGATGCGGGGAGCCCGAGAGGATTGATACTGGCGGAAAAATCGATGATCTGTTCTCGAGAAAATCCCAACTCCTCTGCAGCACGGTCGACACCGCCGCCGTGCCCTGGCCTGCTCATTGAAACACCCCCAGTAGCAGGACACCGATCGCCGCGGCGAGCAGACTGCTGGCGTAAAGCAGGCGGATCATCTGATGATAATGTTTCACGGTCAGCTTTTCATCCGCATCGCCAATGGTCGCTTTATCGAACCGCTGGCCAAAGTAATCTGCCCGTCCACCCAGTTGCACGCCAAGCGCTCCTGCCGCCGCTGCTTCTGGCCACCCCGCATTGGGGCTGGCATGTTTTGCGGCATCGCGTAACATGACCCGGTATGCCCCGCCACCATCCAGGCCGAGGGGAAAAGCTGCCGCCACCATCAGCAGCCCGGTCAGGCGAGACGGGATGAAGTTCAACAGGTCATCCAGGCGCGCTGCCGCCCAACCGAATTCCCGGTATTTGTCATTCTTGTAGCCGACCATCGAATCGAGAGTATTGACCGCCTTGTAGAGCAGCCCAAGAATCGGCCCACCGAGGGCCAGGTAGAAGAGTGGTGCCACCACGCCGTCGGAGGCATTCTCGGCCACCGTCTCCAGGCACGCCTTGAGTACGCCCTCATCATTCAGTTGCGCGGTCTCACGGCCAACTATCATCGAGAGGGCCTGACGCGCATCGTTCAAATCCCCCCGCTCCAGCGCCTCGATCACCAGCGCGCTCTCCCGATGCAGTGAACGCAGCGCCAGGCAATTCCAGCCGACCCACAGGGTCACCAGCCCGGCCAGCCATCCCCCCAGAGACGCAGCAAGCTCCAGTGCGAACAACGCAGCGAATCCGCTGATCGCCAGCACCAGCAATACTAAAACGACGCCCGCCGCCTGAAGGTGTTTCAGCTCGTCACGCAACCAGGCCTCCAGGCGGCTGATCAACCGACCGATCCAGATGACCGGGTGCGGCCAGCCACGCGGATCGCCCAGACACAGGTCGAGCAACAAGGCTCCCAGCATAAGTCCGGCCGTCATACTTGTCCTCCAGGAGGAACCAGCCAGGAACAGATCTGTTCCATGTCGAGATGCAGTTCGAGAGACTCGGCCAGGCGCTCGAGTTCCACATCGAGCAGCTGATGGGTTGAATGAACGGCTGGCGCTGTCCCCCGCCCGGCTCGCAGCGGAGCGAGCACCGCAGAACGGATTCGGTCGTCTTCAAAAAAACCGTGCAGATAGGTGCCCCAGACCCGCCCGTCGGCGGACACCGCGCCATCATCCAGACTGACCGGCTCACCTGAGCGGCTGACCAGGCAGAGCAGCGGTCGACTCATGACCCCGCAGGTCGATTCACCGGCGTGGATTTCATAACCACTGACCCGGTCGAATCCACCGAAACCGGCGACCGAGGCGGCCCCTTGATGGAACCGGGCGACAACCTGATGAGTCTGCTTCCCAGGCTTCAGCACCGTCTCCACATCGAGCAGTCCCAGTCCTTCTCCGTCGCCCCGCTCAGACTCGACCCGTTGCGGATCACTGATCCTTTTGCCTAGCATCTGGAACCCGCCGCAGATACCGACCACCCGCCCGCCGGCGGTATGGTAAGCGCGGACAGCGGCATAGAGGCCCGAGCGATGCAGAAAATCGAGATCAGCCAATGTGCTCTTGGTTCCCGGCACGATCAACAGGTCGAGGTCATCGACCTGATCGGCCCGCTCGATATAACGCAGCGCCACGTCAGGCTCTCGCTCCAGCGGATCGAAATCGGTGTAGTTGGAGATGCGCGGCAGGCGCACCACGCCGATCTGCAAACCCTCTTTAGGGCCGTTATTTTTTCGGCCGAGGGCCACCGAATCCTCTTCTGGGAGCCGCAGATCGAGCATCGGCACCACCCCGAGAACCGGCAGCCCGGTGCGGTCCTGAATGGCCATAATACCCGGTTCGAGCAGCGACGCATCGCCGCGGAACTTGTTGATGACAATCCCGCGCAGTTGGGCCCGCTCCTCCGGGGAGAGCAGCTCGACCGTGCCGACAATCGATGCGAAGACGCCCCCCCGATCAATATCGGCCACCAGAATCACCGGTGCCTGAGCCAACGCCGCGGCCCGCAGGTTGGTGATGTCGTGTCGCATCAAGTTGATCTCGGCGATACTCCCGGCGCCCTCCAGCACCACCAGGTCCACCTGGGCAGCAAGGCGGCGGTACGACTCGGTCACCCTGGCGAATGCTTCGGTCTTGTAGGTATGGTACTCGCCGACGCTCATATTCCCCACCGGACGACCATGGACAATCACCTGCGACCCGGTGTCGCTGTTCGGCTTGAGCAGCACCGGGTTCATATCCACATGTGGTTCCAGCCGGCAGGCCGCCGCCTGCAGGGCCTGAGCCCGGCCGATCTCGCCGCCGTCCGGTGTCACCGCTGAATTGAGGGCCATATTCTGTGCCTTAAACGGCGCTACCAGATATCCTCGCCGGGTCAGCGCCCGGCACAGCCCCGCGGCCATGACGCTCTTGCCGACATCGGACCCCGTTCCACCGACAAACAAAGCTCGGCAGGGTGAGACCGTAGATGCTGGCTGCTCGAAGTTGTTTTTCTCCTCTATCCCTGTCGCATAGCCACGCGGGGTCACTATCCGTCCGCGACCGTCGATGCGCGTCGAACGATTACCGATGATCACCAGCGAAAACATATCGATCTCATGATCGAGCATGCTCTCCAGATCGGTGACCGTCACCTGCTCCCCGGCCCGACAGGCATTGCGGACGATGCCCACCGGGGTCTGTGGATCACGATGGCGCAACAGGATCGCCCGCGCTTCACCGATCTGGGTGGTGCGGCCACGGCTTTTCGGATTGTAGAGAGCAACCACCAAATCGGAACGCCCGGCCGCGTCGAGGCGCTGCCGAATCAGCGTCCAGGGAGTCAGCAGGTCGGACAGGGAAATCACTGCAAAATCATGCATCAGCGGAGCGCCAAGACAAGCGGCGGCGGCCTGGACCGCGGAGACTCCCGGCACCATCTCGATCTCCAGCTCTCTGCCGTCGAGTAGTTCCAGAACCAGTCCCGCCATTCCGTAAACACCGGCATCTCCTGAGCAGACCAATGCGACCCGCTGTCCCGATGCGGCAGACGCCAATGCCGACCGACACCGCTCAACCTCTTGGCGCATGCCGCTGGAGAGCCGTTGTTTGCCCGCTATCAACTCGGGAATCAAATCAAGGTAGGTTGTATAACCGGCCACAACGTCAGCATCGACAATCGCCGCCCGTGCCGCCGGAGTTATATGTTCAGCACCGCCGGGACCGATCCCGACAACCCAGAGTTTTCCGTTCATTCATCGGGTCCTAAGAGAAACGCCCCTCTTCCTGTAAGCCGGTCGGAACGAAGGGATTATTTTGCAGATCAGGTAGGCGCAGGCCTGAGCGAGGCACCTCTTTTTCCGCCCGTACAACACGACCGCAGGGCAGAAAACCAGAGGGCATAAACAGAGCTATAACACTTTAAAATCCCTTATCTCCGCCACTGCCATGGTCACATTGCCGCTCTTCTGCTTACGGATCAGCAGCTGCCCTCCCCGGGCACCGAGAATCGCAGCAGGCTCACAAACCCCTTTGGCTCCAACGGCATCGAGAGCATGCTCCGAGGGGGGGCTGGGGACCACGACCTGGTTGAGTTGCTCGGCCGGGAAATGGACAACCTGCAGTTTGTGCCGCTCGGCGAACTCATTGATGCCGGCTTCATCACGCTTGGCATTGATCGTGGCAATCAGCCCGATGCTGGCAAAAGCGAGAAATGCCTGCGGCAGGCAGGATTTCACCACCGCTTCAATTTCATCGGCCGAGGTCCCCCGGTTACAACCGAGCCCCAGCACCAGGTCGGGAGGACGGATCGCCAGCAAAGCGGTGCGGTTCTCCATATTCGGCAGATAGCGATTGGTCACGAACACCCGTCCCGGAGCATCCGAATGGATTGCGTCGGCAAATGAGTCGTAGAGTTCAACCCCCGGCACATCGATAAATTTGTTGGCAATTAAACGCTTGCGATCGACCAGGGCTATGGTCTCCCCTTCAAGCAACAGGCGATTCAGAGTTCGCAGGTGGGAAACCGGCTGCACCCCCAGCCCGGCATCACGGGCCACCTGATCCCAGGCGGGCAGATTGTTGACGTCAGTTGCAGTGGTGATCACCGCCTGCCCGCCGATAATTTCCGCCAGTTCTTGGGCCATCCGGTTGGCCCCCCCGAGATGACCGGAAAGCAGACTGATGGCAAAATTTCCGCTTTCATCCAGAACGACCACCCCCGGATCGTATTCCTTGCCGCGCAGGTGACATGCCAGCAGGCGAACAACGATCCCGGTGGCCATAACGCAGACCAGCTGCTCAGCTCTGGCGAAGAGCCGCGGGAGCAGTTCGGCCAGCGGCTCAGAAAAATAATGCCAGTTGTCCTCTTGATAGAATCGTCTCGGCAGGTAAACCTGCACCTCCAACAGCTCCCCGCCCAATTGCCGGGCCAACTCGGCACCACGACGGGTTATCGCGACAATGGCAATTTTCATAGGCGCATTGCTCCGCTCGGAGAACTACGAAAGGCAAGAATCGCGACCCACAAAGATCAGCGCCGGTAACCGTGGGAGAATTCCGGGTCGTAGAGTTTCGACTTCTCCGGGATTCCTGTTTGCCGTGCGGCCAGCACTTCACCGACCAAGACCAGTGCCTGACGTTTTATCCCTGCTTTTTCTACCTTGGCGCAGATATCGGCCAGAGACCCTTCAACGATCTGCTCATCCGGCCAGCTGGCGCGACTGACCACGGCAACTGGAGTCTCTCTGGTGAACTGGTTTCCGGCCAACAGCTCAGCGACCAGTTTCTCCATCATCCCCACGGACAGATAGAGGGCAATCGTGCCGCCGTTGGCAGCAATGCGTGACAGCTGCTCCTTTTCCGGAACCGGGGTCCGCCCGGCAAGCCGGGTCAGGGTCAGGGTCTGGGAGACACCGGGCAGGGTCAGCTCCTGCTTCAGGCTGGCCGCCGCGGCAAAGGTTGCGGTCACACCGGGGATGACCCGGTAGTCGATCCCAGCCGCGTCGAGCACTTCCATTTGCTCCTGGATAGCCCCGTAGAGAGCGGGATCGCCGGTGTGCAAACGCACCACCCGCTTGCCGGCACGACAGCCGGCCACCAGAATTTCCAGAACCTGGTCGAGGTTAAGGGGCGCACTGTCATGAGTTTCACAGGTGGCCGGGCATTCATCCAGCAGGTCCGGGTTCACCAGCGAACCTGCATAGACCACAATATCGGCCTGTTGCAGAGCCTTCAACCCTTTCACGGTGATCAGCTCAGGATCGCCCGGTCCGGCACCGACAAAGAGAACCTGGCCCGGCGAAAACATCGTTGCTGCCGTCATCGATCAGTCTTTCACCGCAGTCAGTATATAGACCGGGTTGTAGGCCTCGAACATCTTGTAGTCGGAGAGCGGCCGGGTCCGGGAGATGTTCACTGTCACCACTTCCACCTGGTACCCGGCGTTGCCGAAGTACTCGTTGGCTGCGGTGAGGGTATCGAGGGTGATCGCGTTGAGCACGATGCGTCCATTGCTCGCCAGTCGCTGGTCCACCGCGTCAAGAATTTCCCAAAGATGCCCACCTGAACCGCCGATGAAAACCCGGTCGGGGTCCGGCAGCTCATCCAGACATTCGGGTGCTGTTCCTTCCACCAGACTGACATGCCGAGTATTGAATTTTAGCAGGTTTTCCTTGATAAACTGGCGGCATTCCTCATTCCGCTCAACGGCAAAGATCCGGCCGTTGGGCATCAGGTGATCAGCTTCTATACAGATGGAACCGGATCCGGCACCGATGTCCCAGAGGCACATGTCGTGGCGCAGTTTCAGCTTGGCCAGGGTGACCACCCGGATTTCTTCCTTGGTTATCAGCTTCTTGACGGTGACGAATTCATCATCGGGAATACCAAGAGTCGGCACATAGTGACTGACCCCGGCCTCATATTCCTTGATCAGCAGCAAGACATTGAGCGGTGCGGCGTCGATCTCGACCAGCCCTTTTATGTCGGTAGTGCGGATACGTTCCTGCTCGGTCCCCAGATCCTCGCAGAGGTAAGCCCGGTAGCCACTCCGCCCGCGCCGCAGGATCTCCGCGGCTATCGCCGCCGGAGTATTCACCTCATCGGTGAGGATGGCCGACTTGTCACTGGCAACAATCCGGTCCACCGCCTCCTCCAGCTGCCGCCCATGGGCGGAGACGAACACCGCATCATCCCAGGGTTCACGGATCTTGGCAAAAGCGTACTGGGCCGAGGTCACGTTGGGCAGAAATTCGATCAGTTCATCCGGCAGGTTACGCAGCAGGTAGCGGCCGATGCCGAAAAAAAGCGGATCGCCGGAAGCCAGTACGACCACCCGACAATCAGCGGACTGGAGGGTTTCGACCACCTCCCCGAGGTTCTTGTCGATGTTGACCTTCTCGCCGCTGAACTCCGGAAACAGGTCGAGCAGACGTTCCGCACCAAGCAGCAGATCCGCCTGACTGATCAGTTCCTGTGCCCGCGGGGTAAACCCCTCCTGGCCGGCAATCCCGGCTCCGATGACATGAATCGTCTTCATTATGGCCTCCCTTAAGGGACATCTATTTGCGGTCCTCTCCCAGACAGGGAGGAACTTCAGTTTTAGCGAAAGGTTTTCACGATCTTTCCCTGGTAGTCCACCAGTTGAATCTTCACCCCGGCGGCAGGCAACTGCTCGCGCATCATCTCCAGCGCGCGACCGGCAACCTCGCCAACCAGTCGTGATTCGGCGCCGAGAAGCTGGAACACCTCCCGCGCGGTATGGGCCAACTCTAGCCGCTGACAATCCTCAGCGTCAAGATCGATCTCCTGCCCCCAGGTCCTTAACCGGTCCAGATCGAGCTCCGCATTGCGCGCATGGGTCTGGTTGTGACCACAGGCAATCTTGACCAGTTTGGCAAACTGAGCCGCCAGATTTATCTCCGGCACCCCTTTACGATGACAGGCCTCAAGACAATAGCCGATAAAATCGCCCATCATGATATAGGCCTCTTCCGGGAGGTTTAACCGTCGTGCGGCCAGTTCACTGGTCCGCCCGGTGGAGAGCACGACTGCGGGGACCCCTGCCGCAAGGGCAACGTCGAGGGCCACCTCCAGGGTATCGGTCCAGGCTTTGTGCGAGATCGGCCTGACGATTCCGCTGGTACCGAGCAGCGATAATCCACCAACGATCCCGAGACGCTCATTCAGTGTCTTCTTCGCCCGATCCACCCCGTCCGGAATCGACAGCGTCAGCTGCAGAGCTCTCCCGTCAGGGATCTGCGGAAAAACCGAGCGGACCGCCGCAGTGATCATCTTTCGGGGCACCGGGTTAATCGCCGGCCCGCCGACGGCGACCGCCAGCCCAGGCTTGGTGACCCGTCCGATACCGATTCCTGCGGCAAGCTCCAAATCGTCCTCGCGCCGTTCGATCCAGCTGAGTTCGGCATGCAGTTCGACACCATGGGTAACATCCGGGTCGTCGCCGGCATCCTTGACCACGAAACAGTGCGCACACCGTTTCGAACTCGCCTGGCCGGCGAGCTCGAAACGGGCCATGTCCCCCGCCGGCAGAAGCAGCTCGACCGATGCCAGCGGGCCTCCGTCGCGCAACAGCAGCGCGGCACCCAGGCTCGCCGCAGCGGCACAGGCCCCGGTGGTATATCCGCTACGCAACACGTTGCGACGCGTCATTCCTCCTCCGCCATGATCATCAGGGCGTTGAGAACTGCTGCGGCAATAGCCGATCCGCCTTTGCGACCCTTGATCGTGATCCACGGAAGATCGGTCTTCAGCAGTGCATCCTTCGACTCCTCGGCTCCGACAAACCCGACCGGCACCCCGACGATCAGATCGGGTTGCACTTCTCCTGCCTCGATCAGTCGCAGCAACTCGAAAAGCGCAGTCGGAGCGTTACCGATCAGGAAGATGGTACAACCTTCCGCCACCCCTTTGCGCAGGGCAAACGTTGAACGGGTCAGTCCCGCGGCCATGGCCTCAGCCGCGACTTGAGGGTCGGCAACATGACAACAAACACCACCCCCCAGTTTCGCCAGGCGGGTTTTGTTCACCCCCGCAAGCACCATGTTGGTATCACAGAGAACGTTAGCTCCGCTGCGCAGCGCGGAGAGCGCTTTTCCGATCACCTCCGGCGCGAACCGAGTACTTTCCGCCAGCTCGAAATCGGCCGTGGTATGGATGATCCGCCGCATAACGGGCCACTGCTGCTCATCGAAGGGATGGGGCTCAACTTCGCTGTCGATGATGCGAAAACTTTCGGCTTCGATCTCTTCCGGCTTGAGGATAGTTGGTCCGGTTTCTTTCATATATTCAGCCTTTTATAGCGGTAGAATACTCCTAGATTTTATCTCCGCACAGGTCTTTTTTGAACAGTTCCCCCGCGCCACGCGAGGCACAGAAATCTCCGCACATGGTGCAGGTGTTCTCATCCTCCGGGACCCGGCTGGCGCGGATGGCCCTGGCGTCCTCTGGGAACAACGCCAGATCGAACTGCCGTTGCCAGTCCAGGTCGCGGCGGGCCTTGCTCATCTGCTTGTCCCGCTCACGGGCTTTTTCCGGGTACTTGTTCATATCGCCGATATAGGCCGCGACCTTGGCCGCCTTGACCCCATCGATAACGTCCTGCTCGTTCGGCAGTGCAAGGTGTTCGGCCGGGGTGATGTAGCAGATCAGATCGGCGCCGTAACGGCTTGACTGGGCACTGCCGATCGCAGCGGTGATATGATCATACCCCGGGGCGATATCGGAGGATATCGGTCCAAGCATATAGTAGGGAGCATCGCCGCTCATCCGTTTCTGCAGCCGGATGTTGGTCTCCACTTCATCAAGCGGCATGTGCCCAGGACCCTCGACCAGCATCTGACATCCCATCTCTCGGCCGAGGTCCGCCAGTTCACAGTTGATCAGCAGTTCCTGAACCATGGCCCGGTCATGGGAATCATGGATAGCGCCGGCGCGCAAACCGTTGCCCAGAGATAAAACCGTATCGTACTTCTTTAGAATATCGACCACCCGGTCAAATTTTTCGTAGAGGGGGTTTTCACGGCGGTTCGCCATCATCCAGGCGACCATCGACACGCCCCCCTTGGAGACCAGTCCCCCGTAGCGGTAGCCCTGCTTGCGCAGGCGCTCAATGGTATAAAGGTTGATTCCGCAGTGGACCGCCATAAAGGCCATGCCATCGGCACACTGTCGCTCGATCAGGTCGAAAAGCAGCTCTTCGTCCAGCTTGTTCGGATCGCCATACTTGCGGGCGGCCTCGCAGAAGGCCTGATAAAGCGGCACATTGCCCACCGGCAGATCGACAGCGGCAATCACTTCGCGCCGCACCCGGTCCAGATCGCCACCCACCGAGAGTTCCATCAAGGTGTCGGCTCCGGCCCTCTGGGCGGCTTGCGCCTTGCGAACTTCGGCGGCATAATCGACGATGTCCGAGGAGGTACCGATTGACGCATTGACCTTGGTCGACAGCCCTTTTCCGATTCCGACTGCCTGAGGCTTGCGGTTGTTATTCCAGGGGATGACGATGGTCCCGGCGGCCACCTGTTCGCGAACATAAGCGAGCGGCACACCCTCCCGTTCAGCAACCTGCTCCATCTGAATTGTTGCAACACCCTCACGGGCGGATTCAAGCTGGGTCTTCAATTAACTCTCCTCAGTTAGGATGATTGCAACGCGGCCGCACTGAAAAATTCAGTGCTTCCGATCAAATCTGAAAATCTGCTCAGCCCCTCTGAGCCTCACAATAATTGACAAAGTTCTCCGCCAGCTGGGGGTTACTGGCAAAGTGCAGGTGGACATAAGACCCGAGCACGTTCTTGTATCGATACCCTTCACCGCCGAGGTCTTCTCCATCTCGCCGCCCGAGGCGATAGCAGTGGCACAGCTGATCTTCTCCATCGACTTCCGAGTAGTGAAATTCATGGCCACGAGCCCTTGTTCCAGCGGGGCCGAGCAGAGTATCGTGCAACAGATCGACCGATCGATAGCCGAGCGCCTTGCGCTTCTTCAGCATCCGGACATTCAGCGGAAAGACCCCGGCCAGGGGCAGGCCATCAATAGCGCGACAGAGCAGCATGAATCCACCGCACTCGGCATAGATAGGCATCCCGGCCTCAGCCCCTTTGCGCAACTGGTCAAGCAGGCGATGATTGGCGGAGAGCTGCTCAGCATGAAGTTCCGGGTAGCCTCCCCCCAGGTAGAGACCGTCCAGGTGCTGCGGAAGCTCGGCGTTCTCCAGCGGCGAGAAGAAAACCAGTTCCGCTCCGCTCTGCTCCAGCAGTTGCAGATTTTCCGGATAGTAAAAACAGAAGGCTCGGTCGCGGGCCACTCCGATCCGCACCCGCGCCGGTAACGCGTCCTTCGACTGCGGCTCGCCGCCGACCGGTACCGCCGAGGTGGCGGCGCTTTGCAGCAGCAGGTCCAGGTCGAGATGTTCTTCGACCCAGCTGGCCAGTTGCCCGACAAAATCAGTCTCCGGCTGGAGATCTTCAGCAGTAACCAGACCCAGGTGACGCTGCGGCAGCGCAATCTGCTCCCGGCGGGGCAGACATCCGAGTAGTGGTGGCAACCCCGGGGTCGACCCGATGGCCTCCTCCAGCAACTGTTGATGACGCTTGCTGCCAACCCGGTTGGCGATCACTCCGGCGACCTTTAACTCCGGGTCGAAAGCGGTGAACCCTTTGACCAACGCGGCAATACTACGCGCCTGTGAACGGGCATCGACCACCAGCAGTACCGGAAGTCCGAGCCATTTGGCGATTTCGGCGCTGCTCCCCTCTTCGCTACGACCGCTGATGCCGTCAAACAGTCCCATCACCCCTTCTACCAGGGCAAAATCGGCTGCGCCGCAGCCTTGATTAAAGATCTTGCGCACCTGCTGCCGACCACACATCCAGCCGTCCAGGTTATGAGATGGCCGACCGCAGATCAGTGCATGATGACCGGGATCGATGTAATCGGGACCGACCTTGAACGGTGCGACCGCATGGCCGCGTCGCCGCAATGCCGCCATCAGTCCAAGAGTCAGGCTGGTTTTGCCACTACCACTGCCGGGCGCAGCAATCAGCAGGGCGGGAATATGTCGCTCCCGGTGGATTTTCATCCGTTCAGCTTTTTCACCACGGCAATCCCGTCGGGGTAGTAGTCGATCATGTTGTAACAGCCGTAATCCTGCTCGACATGGAACATCCGGGTCAGCGGGGCACCGATGGCATCGAGCAGAATGACCCGATTGGTGCCGCCATGACCGACCAGCACAATCTCCTCGCCCGGGTGCTGCTGTAAAATCTCCGTTAACGCTGTCCGCACCCGCTCAGCCATCTGTGACAAGCTTTCTCCACCACGAACCTGGTAATAGAGCAGATCGTTCAATCGCGCCTGCCACTCCTCAGGATATTCGTCCATCAGCTGCTGCCAGGTTTTCCCCTCCCACTCGCCGATGTTCAGTTCGCGCAGCCGGAGATTTTGTTCCGGAATCAGCCCATGAGCCCGGCTGATCAGTTCTGCCCCCCAGACACAACGAGCCAGGTCACTGCTGAAGATCGCGGAGAGGGGCCTGTTCTCGAGCAGGCGCTGCAAACGACGGTACTGTTCCCGTCCCAGATCGGTCAATGCAACATCGGCCTGGCCGTTGTACCGTTTTTCCTCGAAACCTTCCACCTGTCCGTGACGCAACAGATGCAGTCGTGTTGATTCCATCAGCAGAGCCTTTAATAGACCGCGAGGATCAGCAGCAGGGTCAGGACTTCCACGATCTCGGTCACCGCTCCCAACACGTCGCCGGTGACCCCTCCGAGGCGAACTTCAAAATAACGGATCAGCACCGTGGTCGCCAGCCCGAGCAGGAAAACCAGAAAGATCCCCTTGAGCCAGAACAGGACCAGCGAGGCGATCAGCAGGGTCGCCGTGGCACGTAAAAATTCCGGCTGATCTACATTGTCAACAAAGGCTCCGCCGGTGCCCCCTTCCGAGCGAACATAGGGGCAGTAGCAGGCGAGACAGACCTGCATCCAGCGCCCGGCAGTGGGCATAAAGATCAGTGCCGCGCTCTTCATCTCCAGCGGGACATGGAAAAGACAGAGGTACTTGAGCAGCAGCACCATCACCAGGCCGACCACACCCATGGCCCCGACCCGGCTGTCCTTCATGATGCGTAGTGCACCCTCCCGATCCTTGCCGCCCGCCAGACCGTCGATCAGGTCGGCAACGCCATCCAGGTGCAGCGCACCGGTGATCGCAATCATGATCAACACCAGCAGACAGTCGAGCACCGCCCTGGGGATCAGCGAGTCGAGCAACCAGTTGACGACGACCAGGCCCAGGCCGATGACCAAACCGATGGCAGGGAACAGTCCCATGCTGCGCCCCAACCGTTGCGGTGTCATTTCGACATCGTTGGCCACCGGAAATATGGTGAGAAAGGCTCCGGCCGTGCGGAAATCGTCCCAGTGCTGTCTCATTGCTCCGATCCTTCGGAAACCCCGGCCTCGTCAAAGGTCAGGACTTCACGATAAACCCGCAGTGCGCCCTCGATCAGGGTCATCGCCAGCGCTCCGCCGGTCCCCTCACCGAGGCGCAGGCCCAGATCGAGGATAGGCTCCTGGCCGATCCGCTGGAGCATATGACGATGGCCGATCTCCACCGACTGGTGCGCGGCAAAGATATAATCACGCACGTTGGGGTGCAGTTCCGAAGCAATCAGCGCCCCGGCAGTGGAAATAAAGCCATCCACCACCACCGGCACCTGTTCGGCGGCACAGCCAAGCACCAGCCCTGCGATCCCGCCGATTTCAAACCCACCGACCTTGGCCAGCACATCCACCGGATCGGCCGGATCAGGTTTATTCAGTTCCAGACCGGCTGTGATTACGCGGATTTTATTTTTCAGTGCGTCGTCATCGATGCCGGTGCCGCGATGGGTCACCTGGTCAGGGGCCAGGTGGGTAAAAGCGGCGACAATCGCCGAGGACGGCGTCGTATTGCCGATCCCCATATAGCCGGTTCCGACCAGGTCAACCTGATCGTGTTTCGATTGAGCCGCCAACTCCACCCCGACCTGCAATGCCTGCAGTGCCTGCGCGCGTGACATCGCCGGGCCCTTGGTGAAGTTGGCGGTCCCCGGAGCAACTTTTCTACGCAGTAGCCCGGGCAAGTCGTCGAAATCTCCCACTACCCCCATGTCGACCACCTGCACTTCGGCCCCCGCGTGACGCGCCAAAGCATTGATCCCTGCGCCGCCGTCGATAAAATTAAGCACCATCTGCGGGGTGACTTCCTGGGGAAAAGCACTGACCCCTTCCTCCACCACGCCGTGATCTCCGGCAAAGGTATAGACCCGCTTGTTACGGATATCCTCGCGGCCGGTCATCGCAACAAAGCGCCGGGTGAACTCTTCAAGGCGCCCCAGAGAGCCCTGCGGCTTGGCCTGTCGATCGATCCGCGACTGAACTTTCGCCTGGGCCTCTGCGGATACCGGCTGAATCCGGTCGAGAACCATCTGTAAATCAAACATGAGAACACCCCTTTATTGGTTCAAAGACAGAGAAGCCGCAGGCCGCTCTGGTCATCTTAATGACCTCTTGTTTTGTTACTTCAACCTGAGCGGAAGACCTGAGACCACCAACCACGCCTCATCGGCGGCCGTCGCCAGTTGCTGGTTCACCGCCCCCGCCAGATCACGAAAACTGCGGGCCATGGCGTTCTCCGGAACAATTCCTGAGCCGACTTCATTGGAAACCATATAGAGCGGCGCAGGCAGTGAATCCACCAGGGATGTCAGCCTCTCCACTGCTGCGATTATCAGTTCCTGCTCTTCATCAAAGTGAAAAAACAGATTACTCAGCCAGATGGTTACACAGTCCAGCAGTAGTGCTGATTTCCCATCTGCGATCTGCGCCAACCGCTCGGCCAGCTGCAGCGGTTCTTCGAGCAATGTCCACCGCTCGCCACGTGCCAGGCGATGCTGTTCCACCCGATCCGCCATCTCTGGATCCAGCACCTGGGCAGGAGCGATATAGAGCAGGTCTCCCGGCTGTTGTTCCGCCAACTGCTGGGCAAATCGACTCTTGCCGGAGCGGGCGCCTCCGGTGACATAGATCAGTCTCCCCATCGCTAGAACTCTACCCCGCGCCGGGCGGGCAGGCCACCATCGAAAGGGTGCTTGTCCTTCTCCACCCGTGACACCAAATGCGCCAGGCTGATCACCTCAGGCGGAGCGTTGCGCCCGGTCAGCACCATTTCAGTTCCGTCGGGGCGGTTGCGCAAAAGATCCAGGGCGTCTTCAAGCGGCAGATAATTCTTGTGCAGTACGTTGTTGAGTTCATCAAGGACGACCAGGTCATAATCTTCGGTCATAATTTTTCCGCGGGCAAGCCGAAACGTCTCAGCCGAGTCCCTGGCAAAATCAGCGGCAACATTACGGTCATAAACACCCCCCAGTCCAGCCGTCACCATGGTGAAGTTCGGCTGTTGCTGAAGGATTTCCAGCTCACCGCTCGGCGGATCCACCGGCTTGAGAAAGCGCACCAGCAGGACCTTCATCCCCTGCCCCAGGGCTCTCACCATCAACCCCGTTGCGGCCGTGGTTTTCCCCTTACCTTCGCCTGTATAGACTTGAATGATAGCGTCTTTCATTCCCGTTCCTGGTCAGCAAATCGATCTTTTTTTGAACCTAAGGGGCTCGTCGCGGGATGCTCAGCAGACCCATGTCGAGACAGAAAAACCCCGATACCTGGGCACCGGGGTTTAAAGCGTTCTCACCTCCGGCCCTCTCCCGCGAAAGGGTACGGTCAGGAACTCTCCATATCGAAGGTTCCGGTTCCGGGCAGGTCTCCTGGCTTGTGGGTCAACTTACTGATCGGCCCTTCCCATCCATTACGGATGGTGGTCTTGCCAACGTTCATCGCCACTTACAGTTGCGGGGCAGCGAGGGATTTTCACCCTCTTCCCTATTCTTCCACCTTGGCTTCTGCGCCGGTGGACACCCGAATGATATGTCTGTTCGTTTGTAGCAGAGGGCGCCCCATTTTGCAATGCAGGTCCTCCGCCGGCAGACTATTCTTCAAGATCCAGCGCCGCTTCGATCAATTCCCAGACGTCCTCCGTCCCCTCTTTCGAGAGAGCAGAAAAAAGGCTGAACGCATCACGCGGCAGGCCGGTTGCTTCGACAATCGGCCGGATCTGCTTTTCCCGCTGGCTGCGGTTAACCTTGTCAACCTTGGTGATAACCGGAATGGTCGGCACTTCGAATTCCTCCAGCCAGTCGAGCATCTGGATATCCTCCTCGCGCGGAACCCGGCGGATATCGAGGATAAAAACCACGGCCCGCAGAGTTTCTCTCCGTTCCAGATAGGTCCGCATCATCGGTCCCCAGTTTTTTTTGACCGAAAGCGGAACCTTGGCGAACCCGTAGCCGGGCAGATCGACAAGGTTGAAGGTGCCGTTGATGTCAAAAAAATTCAACAGCTGAGTCCGCCCCGGGGTTGACGAGGTGCGCACCAGACTGCGACGGTTGACCAGCACGTTGATCAAGGAGCTTTTGCCGACATTGCTGCGCCCGGCAAAAGCGATCTCAGGCAAATCTGCCGGGGGATAGTTACTCGGTCGAGTAGCGCTTTTAATGAATGTGGCGGAGGATATTTTCATCAGCCTGTGGGCTCCCGTGAGGTTGAAGTTTTAGAACAATAGACCAGTTGGACGGTCTTGGCAACAATCAAGCCTCTGCCAGCGGCCAAGCTCGACGACACTTTTTCTTTACATACCCCGCAATAAAGTACATGCAATTTTCCTCATACAGGGTTATGATGTATACTTGTGTACAACTGAATGATGAGCCACACGGTCATCTTTCGGCAAGAGCAGCTATAATTACCATTTCATCATGGAGGATACATCAATGATCAGTGAAAAACTTCAAGATGCGATAAACGATCAGATCACCTTTGAAATAGCATCCGGAATCATCTACAAGGCGATGGCCGCTTATTTCGCCAACGAGGACCTGCCCGGCTTCGCCAGCTGGATGGAGACCCAGTTTCAGGAAGAGCTGTTCCATTCGGAAAAACTGGCGGAATACGTCAATGATGCCGGTGGGCGGGTCAACTACCTGGCGATGCCAGCCCCCCAGAACGACTACGATTCGCCGCTGCACGCGTTTCAGACAGCACTTGAACATGAGCAGTTGGTCACCTCGCGGATCAACAAGCTGATGAGCATAGCCANGGATGAGAACGATTTCGCCGCGCAGATCTGCCTGCAGTGGTTCATTACCGAACAGGTCGAGGAAGAAGCCTCCTTCGGTCAGATTATTGCCGAACTGAAGCGGATTGAAGGTGACGGCCGCGGTCTGATCATGCTCGACCGAGAACTTGGCCAGAGAACTTTTACTCCCCCCGCTGGGGAATAAGTTGTTGTTTTTCATTTAAATCACAGAGGAGAGAAAAAGATGAATAACGCAGATGTCATGAATGCCCTGAAGCGTTCTGTCCAGACCGAAAAGAACGCTATGAACTTTTACCAGATTGCCGCCAGTCACATGACCGACGAAGGCGCAATCAAGACCTTCGAGCTGCTGGCCCGTGAA
>PKUD01000060.1 GCA_002869695.1 Desulfuromonas sp.
GACCCTCGAATCCTATTGGAAGGCCAATATGGAGCTCTGCGCCATTTCACCGCAACTCAATCTTTACAACGCGGATTGGCCGATCTGGACCTACCAGGCGCAGATGCCGCCGGCCAAGTTTGCTTTTGACGATGTCGGGCGCCGCGGGGTCGCCATCGATTCCACCGTCGCCTCAGGGTGTATTCTTTCCGGCGCACGTTTGAAGCGTTCGGTTTTGTTCAATGGCTGTTTCCTACACAGCTATTCCTTTGTCAAGGACAGTGTTATCCTGCCCTATGTCGATATTGGGCGGAATTGCCGGATTACCAAGGCGGTGATCGATAAGGCCTGTATCATCCCCCCCGATACGGTCATCGGGGAGGATCGGTCCGAGGATGAAAAGCGCTTTTACGTTGATGAAAACGGCATTGTCCTGGTGACACCGGACATGCTTGGTCAACATCTGCACCCGGTGCGCTGACCGGTTCCGAAGCGATCCGGAGATCAGCCACAAGAGGAACCCCCTCAGTATCTTGCCAAGGAAGCGTAGTCTGCAATGAACAATAAAACCCGCATCGTGCTCTGCTGGCACATGCATCAGCCCTATTATCGAGATGCCCTGGATGGCGACTATCGGTTGCCATGGGTTTATCTCCATGCCATTAAGGATTACGCCGACATGGTGGCGCACCTGGAAGCGTTCCCCATGGCTCGGGTTGTGGTCAACTTTGCCCCGGTGCTGCTGGAACAGCTGGATGACTATGGCAGCCAGATGCGCCGGTGTTTGGATGATGAACACCCCATGAAGGATCCGCTGCTCAATCTCATCGCCGGGGTGACGACGATCCCTGCCGACCCGGAAGCCAGGGCAGAAATTATCACCGGCTGTCAACGCGCCCATGCACCAACCATGATTGACCGCTACGCCCCGTTTCGTTCCCTGGTGGAGTTTGCCCGCCAGCAATATGTTGACGGTGAGCTCGACAGCTCGCGGATCGGTTATCTCAGCAGCCAGTATTTTATCGATCTGCTCATCTGGTATCACCTCGCCTGGCTGGGCTCCAGCATCAAACAAAACGACCCCCGCGTCACCCGGTTGATGGAGCGGAAAAACAATTTTACCCGGGATGATCAGAGGCTTTTGCTGGAGGTGATGGCGGATGTGGTGGAGGGGATTATCCCCCGCTATCGCGCCTTGATGGAAGCGGGGCAGATCGAGTTGTCGATGACACCCTACGGACATCCCATTGTCCCCTTGCTGATCGATTTTAAAGCGATGACAGATGCCCAGCCCACGGCGCCGGTGCCTGTTTATTCCGAGTACCCCGGGGGCGAAGAGCGGGCGCGCTGGCACATGGAGCGTGGCCTCGCCGTGTTTGAAGCGCATTTCGGTAAGCGCCCGGCAGGTGTCTGGCTCTCGGAAGGGGGCATAAGCAGCGCCGCGGTCAAATTGCTGGATGAATTTGATATTGCCTGGACGGCCTCCGGCGAAGGTGTCTGGCGCGCTTCCTGTGAGGCCTCCAGATTGCCCGCCGCGAGCATGGAACACAAAAAAGCCCTGTACCGTATAATGAAACATGATGGTTGCCGCTGTGCCCTGTTCTTTCGCGATGATGGCCTGTCCGATCTGATCGGCTTTCAGTACAAGGATTGGAAGGCCGAGGATGCCGCCGAGGATTTTTGTCGTCACCTTGAAACCATCGGCTCTTTCATGGTGGATGAGGCGGGGAACAAGGTGGTTACGGTGATTCTCGATGGTGAGAATGCGTGGGAATATTATCCCGACAACGGCCATTATTTTTTGCAGGCGCTTTACCGGAAGCTGACGGAACATCCGGATATCCTCATGTCAACGTTCAGCGAGCTGCTGCCGCCCGCGGACCCCGCCAGCGTGATCCACTTGCCGGTGCTGAAGGCGGGCAGCTGGGTTTACGGTTCCTTTTCCACCTGGATTGGCGATAAAGATAAAAACGCGGCCTGGGGTCTGCTGGTGGAAGCGAAACTTTGTTTTGACCGGGTGGTTGCTTCAGGGCTTTTGTCGCAAGAAAAGCTGGCCCGTGCGACCGAGCAGCTGGCGGTCTGCGAAGGGTCTGACTGGTTCTGGTGGTTTGGTGACTTCAACCCGTCGGACAGTGTGCGCGATTTTGACCAGTTGTTTCGCCGGCACCTGATCCGGCTGTATCAACTGCTGGAAAAAGTTCCACCGCAGAAATTGAAAAATCCCTTGTCCCATGGTGGCGGCAACCCGGAAAGTGCCGGCACGATGCGGCGTAACTGATCACCGATGGTGCGAGCAGGAATGAACCGGCAATAATCATTCTTGTGAAATTTTGAAGCCAGAAAGAGATGACAAGATGAGACGTGCAGGTGTTCTGTTGCACCCGACCTCGCTGCCAGGCGGCATCCTGAATGAGGATGTTGAACGTTTCCTCGACTGGATGTCGCGCTGTGGTTTGTCTGTCTGGCAGATATTGCCGCTGGGCGTTCCCCATGGTGATCGTTCCCCCTATCAGACCTGCTCCTGCCGGGCGCTGAATCCTGCCCTGCTGCCCCCCGGGGAGACGTTGTCGACCGCTCAGCGTCCCGATTTTGAACAGTTTGTGGCGCGGCACTCTGACTGGTTGGACGATTTTGCCCTGTTTATGGCCCTCCAGGAGCATTTTTCCGGGCAACCCTGGTCTCAGTGGCCGGAGGAGCTGCGCTATCGCGAGACGCAGGCCCTGGAAAAGTTCTCGGCTGAGGCTGCGGCGCGACTCAACGAGCTGAAGGTTGAGCAGTTCCTGCTCGATCGTCGTTGGCAGGAGGTGCGTCGGCTGGCACATCAGCGCGGAATCCAACTGCTCGGGGATGTGCCGATCTCGGTCGCCTATGACAGCGCCGAAGTCTGGGCGCACCCGCAGCTGTTCAGGCTGGACGAAACACTTCAGCCGACGGTGGTCACCGGCGTGCCGCCCGACTATTTTTCCGAAACCGGGCAGTTGTGGGGTAATCCCCACTACGATTGGGAGCGGATGCAGCAAGATCAATTCGCCTGGTGGCGGGCCAGAATTGCGAGTGTGCTTCGCCAGGTCGACCTGGTGCGCATTGACCACTTTCGTGGTTTGCAGGCCCTCTGGGAAGTCCCCGCGACCGAAGAAACGGCGATTAACGGTCAATGGGTGGAGACCCCCGGCCGCCAGCTTCTGGAAGCGTTGCGGGAAGATTTCCCGCACATGCCGTTTATTGCTGAAGATCTCGGGGTGATTACCCCTGCAGTAACGGCGCTTCGGAACGATTTCAATCTGCCGGGCCTGTCGGTTTTGCAGTTCGGCTTTGACGGGATGGCGGACAACCCCCACAGTTTGCAGAACCTGGTCGAAACCTCTGTCGTCTATACCGGGACGCACGATAACAACACCACGTGCGGCTGGTTCAACTCTTTGTCCGGCGAGCTGCAACAGCACGTGTTGAGTGCCTTGCCGGCACAGGTCGGTCCCATGCCCTGGCCATTGATCGTCGCCGCGCTGAACTCTCCGGCACGCCTGGCTATCATCCCGATGAAGGATTGGCTGGGACTGGGCGAAGAACATCGTCTCAATACGCCGGGGACAACGGAACATAACTGGGGCTGGGCATTCTCCTGGGATCAGCTTACGGCCTCCCTGGAAGAGACGATTCACGAATGGATTTTGCGGACAGAACGTCAGGGCTGAATGTGGAAGATGATGTATTGATGATGCGTAAAATCCTCAAATCTGAGCAAGACGGGGCCAAACTCCTCCATCAGGGGCGTCACTATGATCCGTTTACCCTGCTGGGTTATCACGAAGACCAGGCGGGCGAGTGGCTGGTCCGCGAGTGGTTGCCGATGGCTGTTTCGGCCCGCCTGGAGGGCGGCCCGGAACTGGAGCGGGTCGGCGATACCGGCCTTTTCCGCGGGCTGATCAGTGCCGAAGAGAAGCAGCGTCTGCCCACCCATTATACCGTGATCTGGCGTGAACCCTCCGGAGAAGAGTACCGGATGGTCTCCCCTTACACCTTCTTCCCGCTGGTCGGTGAACTGGATCTCCACCTGTTGGCGGAAGGGCGCCATTGGCATGTCTGCGACGTGCTTGGCGCACAACCCCGCCAGGTGGAAGGTATTGACGGCGTCGGTTTTGCGGTCTGGGCTCCTGCTGCTGAGCGAGTTTCGGTGGTCGGGAATTTTAATGGCTGGAACGGCTTGCGGCATCCCATGCGTTGTCTGGGGCAGTCCGGCGTGTGGGAGCTGTTTATTCCCGGGCTGCAGACAGACGATCGCTACAAATTCGAGATCCGCACTGCAGGGGGATCCTGTGCCCTGAAAACCGATCCCTATGCGCGGGCCATGGAGATGCGCCCCCGCACCGCATCCATCGTTCATTGCAGCAACTACCAATGGCAGGATCAGGTGTGGCTTGAGCGACGTCGCCAGTTTGACTGGCAACATCAACCGATCGCTATTTATGAAGTCCATCTCGGTTCCTGGCGGCGCGGCGATGCCGGGCGGTTCCTCAACTACCGGGAATTGGCTCACCGGCTGGTGGACTATGTGCGCTGGATGGGCTTCACCCATATCAACCTGCTGCCGATCAGCGAACATCCCCTCGATGAATCGTGGGGATACCAGACGACGGGTTATTTTGCGCCGACGCGTCGCTTTGGAGATCCGGATGATTTCCGCTACTTCGTCGATTACTGTCACCAGAACGATATCGGTGTCTTCCTCGACTGGGTCCCGGCCCATTTCCCCAAAGACAGTTTCGGCCTGGCGCGCTTTGATGGCAGTGCACTCTATGAACATGAAGATCCCCGCCTGGGTGAGCACCAGGACTGGGGCACATACATTTTCAACTTCGGGCGCAATGAGGTCCGGAACTTCCTGATTGCCAACGCGCTTTACTGGATCCGTGAGTTTCATCTCGACGGCCTGCGGGTGGATGCCGTGGCCTCGATGCTCTATCTCGATTACTCACGCCAGAAGGGGGAGTGGCTGCCCAACCGCTATGGTGGCAATGAAAATCTCGAGGCGATCGATTTTCTTAAAACACTGAACACCGAAATCCATGCCCAGCATCCCGGTGCGCTCATGATGGCGGAAGAGTCGACCTCCTGGCCGATGGTGTCGCGGCCGGTCTGGATGGGCGGCCTGGGATTTTCCATGAAGTGGAACATGGGGTGGATGAATGACACCCTGGATTATTTTGCCCAGAATCCGGTGTACCGCTCCTATCACCATAATCAGCTGACCTTCAGCCAGGTCTATGCCTACTACGAAAATTTCATCCTGCCTCTGAGTCACGACGAGGTGGTGCACCTGAAGCGCTCTCTCGCCGGGAAAATGCCGGGTGATGATTGGCAGAAACTGGCCAATCTCCGGCTGCTGTTTGGCTATATGATGACTCATCCGGGTAAAAAGCTTCTGTTCATGGGGGGAGAATTCGCCCAATGGAAAGAATGGGATTGTAGCCAGGCGCTCGAATGGTCTCTGTGCGACGAACCCTCTCATCGCGGTGTCCAATTGCTGCTGCGGGATCTCAATCACCTCTATTGCGGAGAAAAAGCGCTGTATGGAGATGATTTTGAAGCGCAGGGGTTCGAGTGGATCGACTGCCACGATCATTCCCAGTCGGTGTTGAGCTTTATCCGGCAGGCTCAGGGGGAGCAACTGGTCTGCCTGTTCAATTTTACTCCGGTGGTGCGAGACGCTTACCGTATCGGATTGCCAAAGAGTGGACATTACCGCGAAGTGCTCAACACGGATGCCGCATTGTACGGCGGCAGCAATGTCGGCCTGGAAGGACATCTGGTCAGTGAAGCGATCCCCTGGATGGGGCGGCTTTGCAGCGCCCTGGTCACTTTGCCCCCGCTGGGGATGGTTGTTCTGAAGTGGGAGGACGCTTTACCATGAAGCTTCTCTTCGCCTCCTCAGAGGTTTACCCGCTGGTCAAAACCGGTGGGTTGGCCGATGCCTGTTCCGGCTTGGTTGTCGCCCTGCGCGACATGCAGCAGGAGGTTCAGCTGGTGCTTCCGGCCTATGCCGACGCCCTGGACAGGGTTGATGACATTGAACAACTGGCCACGCTGGACGTGGAGGGATGCGGGCTGCGGCGTCAGGCGCGGATTCTGCGTGGCGGGGTCAGCAGTCTTGCTGGGCCGGTGTTGCTGGTGGCCATCGATGACCTGTTTGACCGTCCGGGGAATCCGTATCAGAACAGTGCCGGCGAAGATTGGTGGGATAACGGCGAACGGTTTGGCCTGTTCTCCCGGGTCGTGGCGGAATTGGCGATGAATCGGGCCGGATTGAACTGGCAGCCGGATGTCGTGCATTGCCATGACTGGCAGACCGGTCTGGTCCCGGCCTGGCTGCAGCTGGAGCCTTCCCATCCAAGGACCCTGTTTACTATCCACAACCTGGCCTACGCAGGACTTTTCCCTTATGAGCTCTTTCATGGACTGGGGCTGCCCGAGGAGTGGTGGCATTTTTCCTCTCTTGAATTTTACAATAATCTCTCAATGCTGAAGGCTGGCATTGTCTGCGCTGATCAGCTCACCACCGTCAGCCCCAGCTATGCCGAGGAAATCTGCAGTCCTGAACAGGGCTTTGGCTTGCATGAAACACTGCTGAAACGCCGCAAGCAGGGCCAACTGCACGGAATTATCAACGGCATGGACACCTCGGTATGGAATCCGGCGACTGATCCGTTGATTCCTTATCACTACAGTGAGCACCGGGGCCGTGTCGCCCAGAAAAAACGCAACAAACAGGTCCTGCTTGAGCAGATATCGGCGGGCCAGACAACACCTGAGGCGCCCTTGTGTGGCTTTGTCGGCCGCCTGGTCGAACAGAAGGGGATCGACTTGATTACTGCGGTCATACCCGCTCTGATTGAATCGAGCGAATCCTGCTTTGTTATCGTCGGGACCGGGCAGGTGGCATACGAACAGCAACTGCGGCTCCTGGCGGAACAGTATCCAGAGCGGGTTTTTGTCCATATCGGCTACTCGGAATCACTCGCGCATCTGGTCGAAGCTGCCTCAGATCTGTTTCTGATGCCGTCACGCTTTGAACCTTGCGGCCTGAATCAGATGTACAGTCAGGCCTATGGCACGCCGCCGGTGGTGCATGCGACAGGCGGGCTGAAGGACACAGTTGTGGATGCCAATGAGACGACGCTGACGGAGGGAGACGCCACCGGGTTTACCTTCGATGCCCCTGAACCGTCAAGCCTTTATGCTGCGATTGAGAGGGCGCTGACCCTTTTCGGTCGCCCACGAAAGTGGCAGAAACTACAGAAAAATGGTATGCGCCAGGATTTCGGCTGGAGTCCAAGTGCCCGCCGTTATCTTGAGCTTTATCAATCGGGAGAGAATCGATGAACGCACCCGACTATGACGCCAAAACGGAACATGTCATCCGCAAAGCCCTGCAGTGCCTGGGCAATGATGAAGAGAACCTGGAGATCAGTTTTCTCCATTATCTTTACAACACCTTCGGCCGGCATCTCCATTCGGCGGAATATTACCTGTTCAAAGCCATGTCGTACTCCGTCCGTGACCGCCTGATGGCGCGTTGGCGGAATACCTGGCTGTCCCATTACGAGGCGGATACAAAAAAGGCCTATTACCTGTCGATGGAATTTCTTATCGGGCGTTCCTTGGGGAATAATCTGCTCAACCTGGGCATTGAAGACCCGGTGCGACGCATGCTGTACAACCTGGGGATGAATCTGGAAGAGATAGAGGAGGCTGAGCGTGACGCCGGGCTTGGCAATGGCGGTCTGGGGCGTCTGGCCGCCTGCTTTATGGACAGTTGTGCCACCCTGCAATTGCCGGTGATGGGTTACGGGCTGCGCTACAAATACGGCATGTTCCGCCAGCGGATTCAGAACGGTTACCAGGTAGAAGAGCCAGATCCCTGGTTGCGCCAGGGTGAGTACCCGTGGGAAGTGCAGCGTGCTGATTACACCTGCGTGATTCCGTTCGGTGGCACCACGCACGTCTACAAAGATCCCCATAGCGGGCGCATGATTGTGAACTGGGAGCACGCTGAAGAAGTGCTGGCGGTTCCCTATGATGTGCCGATTGCCGGCTATCGCAATGCGACGGTCAACACGCTGAGACTCTGGTCTTCTGCTTCTGCCGAAGACTTCAATCTCTCTGAGTTTAATGCCGGTTCCTATTTTGAGGCGGTGGCCGAGAAAAACGATGCCGAGACCATCACCATGGTCCTGTATCCCAATGACGCGAACGAATGTGGCAAGGAGTTACGCCTGCGCCAGCAGTATTTTCTGGTGTCTGCCAGCCTGCAGGACATTCTCAAGCACTGGAAGCGGGCCCATAAAGAGGATTTTTCCAGCTTCTCAGATAATAATGTTTTTCAGCTCAACGATACTCATCCCAGCCTTGCCGTCGCCGAATTGATGCGACTGCTGGTGGATAAAGAGCAACTGGAGTGGGACGAGGCCTGGGAGATCGTCACCCGGACCATGGCGTACACCAACCACACCCTGTTGCCCGAAGCGCTGGAAACCTGGCCTGTGGCCCTGTTTCAGCGCCTGTTGCCGCGCCATCTGGAAATTATTTACGAAATCAACAGCCGCTTTCTGAGCCTGGTTTCGATGAAGTGGCCCGGCGATCAGCAGCGCCTGCAGCGGATGTCGATTATCGATCCCCACGATCGGGTGAGGATGGCACACCTGGCTCTGGTTGGCAGTTTTTCAGTGAACGGTGTGGCCGAGCTCCACTCCCGACTGTTAAAAGAGGGGTTGTTTCATGACTTCTACCAGCTCTGGCCGACAAAATTCAATAACAAGACCAACGGCGTGACCCCAAGGCGCTGGCTGGCCGGGGCCAATCCGGCACTTCGTGAACTGCTGATTGAGACCATCGGTGATGGGTGGATGACCGATCTTGCCGAACTCTCTCAACTTGAAGAGAAACTGGATGATCAAGGTTTTCGCCAGCGCTGGCGTGAAGTGCGAAAGCAGAACAAACAGCGTCTGGCGTCACTGGTGCATCAGCGGACAGGGATTCTCTTCGATACTGAGGCGTTATTTGATGTTCAGGTGAAACGGATTCACGAATACAAGCGTCAGTTACTCAACGTGCTGCACCTGATTCATCTCTATGCACAGATCAAGTTCGACCAACCCAAAGAGTGGACCAGCCGATGCGTAGTGATCGGCGGAAAAGCGGCGCCGGGTTATGCCATGGCAAAAAAAATCATCAAGTTGATCCACAACGTGGCCAATGTGATCAATCACGATCCCGATATCGGTGATCGACTCAAGCTGGCGTTTCTACCCGATTACAATGTCTCGG
This sequence comes from Desulfuromonas sp., assembly GCA_002869695.1. Taxonomy (GTDB): domain Bacteria; phylum Desulfobacterota; class Desulfuromonadia; order Desulfuromonadales; family Geopsychrobacteraceae; genus BM509. The sequence goes on from PKUD01000060.1 coordinate 9,301, forward strand.
CCATGGAAGTGATTTGTCCCGGTACCGATCTTTCAGAACAGATCTCGACGGCGGGGAAAGAAGCTTCCGGGACAGGGAATATGAAGTTCATGATGAATGGTGCGGTCACGATCGGCACTTTGGATGGGGCCAACGTGGAGATTCGAGCTGCCGTTGGGGAAGAGAATTTCTTTCTGTTTGGATTGCAGGCCGAAGAGGTTGAGGCGCTTAAGGTTCACTACGATCCGGCCGCAGTCATCGCGGCTGATCCTGCCCTGCAGAGGGTGATGCAGCTGCTTTCAACCGGCCATTTCAACCGGCATGAACCGGGGATCTTTGACGAGGTGATCCAGGCCGTGACCAGCCCTGCGGATCCCTGGATGACCGTGGCGGATTTCGCAAGTTACGTTCGCTGCCAGGAACTGGTCGCAGTTCAGTTTCGGGATGTTGAGGCGTGGACGCGGACGAGTATCATCAATACGGCTCGTAGCGGACATTTTTCTACTGACCGGACAATGAAGGAATATAACCAGGAGATCTGGCGGTTGCGGCCGGTTGACGTATTGCCGTTGCCCCCTGATGCCTGACGTTGAGGACAAAGGATCATTTTGGCCTTTTCGAAAAGATGCCACCTGGCCTTCTCGGTGGCATCTTTTCCCTGTCCTGGGAACTATAGAAAATTCCTATTCCAGTTAAAGAACATATCCGAATTTTCAATTTTACATTTCAGCGGTTCTTCCCTACAGTTGCTCTGCAAACAGTTTTTCTCCTCTCGGCCTGAACCGGTGTCCAATGTCAGCTTTTGCCCAGCTCTTCTCAACTGTTCCCCAACCTCAGCGTGGCTTTTCCTCGAGCTCTTTGCTGGAGCAGGGCTCCGGCGTCTTCAACGAAGATGCCCTGCTGCTGCAGGAGAACCTGTTCGGTGTGTTTGATGGGGCCTCGAGCCTCAAGGGGGAATTGTATCGCGGCAAGAGCGGTGCATGGTGGGCGGCCCATCTGGCACGGGCCGCTTTTGCGGGCAACGACGACGGACTTGCTGGATTGGCTGAGCGGGCCAATCAGGCGATCGCCAAGGGGATGGTCGTCTCCGGGGTGGATCTGGCTGAACGGCTGCAACTCTGGTCAACCAGTGCCGCGGCGGTGAGAGTTCAGGGTGAAACATTGGACTATGTCCAGATCGGCGATGCCCTGATTCTCTGTATTTTTGAAGACGGTCGTTTCAGTCTGCCGGCCCCCTTCTACAGCCACGACCGCGCGATCTTTGAGCAGTGGGAGCTGCTGGTCAGGCATGGATTCAAAAATATCCGTGAGCTGTTGGCTCCGCAGATTGAACGGGTGCGGTTGAGAATGAACCGTCAATTCGGGGTGCTGAACGGAGAGAACGAAATGCATGGTTTTCTGCAGACAGGAAAACTGTCCACCAGCGGATTGCAGCATCTGTTGATATTTACCGATGGACTTCATCTGCCGGCCGATTCAGTCGGTGGTGTTGACTTCGCGGGGATGGTCGAGTGCTACCTGAAACGAGGACTCTCCGGTTTGCACCGTGCGGTCCGGGGGATAGAGCGGACCGATCCGGAGTGCCGCAGGTTCCCCCGGTTCAAAATGCATGACGATATTGCTGCCGTTGCGCTAAGCTTCAATAGTGAGTGACGGAGCCAGGTATTAAAACGAATTCCTACCCCAGGTGTAATCTCCGGTAGATCTCTTCCACCCCATCGAAAATAGCGCTCCAGCTGTAGCGGGCGAGGAGTTTTTCTGCTTCCGGGCAGGGACTGGTGCGCGGGTTGTTCCGGCTGGCATCAATCTGTTCCCGTATTGCTGCGGCCAGTCGCTCAACAAACCCTTCCTCTGCTTCCGGCAAGGGGCTGTCGATTCCCTGCAGTTCCGGCAGGTCGACCAGACTGATGCCGTTCCCTTCCAGATGAGAAAAGACTTCTTCAACACCGGGCAGTCGTGTGGCCACCGGCAGGCAGCCGCAGGCCATCGCCTCAAGCAGGACCAGGGGCAACCCTTCGAAAAAAGAAGGAAGGACAAATATGTGTGCCTGGCGCATGATTTCCGCAAGCCGTTGCGGTTCGACGTTGCCGTGCAGTTTGACGCGTTCTCCCATGTGTTGTGCCTGCGCGACAATGTCATCCTTTTCCGGTCCGGCCGCCGAGCCGCACAGGTCGAGCACCAGGTCGATATCGGTCAGTTTATCCAGCGCACGCAGCAGCCAGGGAACCCCTTTGGCATTGGACAATTTTCCTGCGTAGACAAGCCGCATCGGGCCCGCGGAGCTTTTGGGTGACCAGGTGAAGGTTCGCGAGTTGAAACCGACCCCGGTAACGTGAACCTTCTGGGTTGCAATGCCGTAAAGCTCGATGATTTCATCCCGCTGAGCCAGGCTCAGTGCCAGAACGCCGTCTAGTTTCCGGCAGTCTTTCAGGATTCGCTCCTGCAGGTGCGGGTTGGTGCGGAACTGGCGCAGGTCGGAGCCATGACAACTGGCGATGATCGGGATCTCCGGGAACAGGCGGCGGGCCAGCGCTGACATGATCCATAAATGGTTACTGTGGATAATATCCGGCTGAAAATCCTGGATTGCCAGGTGCAGCAGTTCGGCGAAACTCTGTTCATAGTGAGCAAGCTGCTCATCGTTCAGGTCGCGAAAGCGGGTGGACGGGTAGGGCATGACATCGCTCATGCCAGTGACATGGTGCGGGATGTCCTTGCCGAAGCGGAGGAAGAAGGTGCGGCAGTCAATAGTGTCCGGCTGGTGGTGAAAATCGTCGGGAACTCCGGCCAGCATGGCATTCTCATGTCCGCGGGCCTGGGCCTGCTGGATCATCTGGTTGAGATAGACGCCGCTGCCGGTCAGCTCCGGGCGTTGGCTGAGGAGATGGAGAATGCGCATCAATTCATCCTAGGACGTGATTAATTGATAGACAGCTTGGCTGGATGTTTTTGGGTTGTCAAGAACGGAATACTCCGGGCAAAGCCATTGCTGCAGTATGCCAAAGACTGCAAATCATGTAAAATACAGTTGCAGGTCAACTGTTGGGTAACCCGCGATGAAAGGAACGGCATGGAACAGCTCGACCAGATAGCAACCATTATCGCCATGACCATGGGAGTCGCCTGGGCCAGCGGAATCAACCTCTATGCGACGATCCTGGTGCTGGGACTGCTCGGATCCTCCGGGCACATGGTGTTGCCACCAGACCTGATGATCCTCACCGACCCGTTGGTCCTGTTTGCGGCAGGGGCCATGTACCTGATCGAATTCGTTGCCGACAAGACACCCGGTGTCGACAATTCCTGGGATACCCTGCATACCTTTATCCGCATCCCGGCCGGGGCTGCGCTGGCGGTCGGTGCTGTCGGCGAGGTCGATCCGGTGGTGGCGCTGGCGGTAGCCATTGTCGGCGGTGGCTTGACGGCGGGGACTCACGCCGCCAAGGCCGGCGGGCGCGTCCTGATCAACACCTCACCGGAGCCGTTCAGCAACTGGATTGCCTCGATTGTCGAGGATATTGTGGTCATCGGCGGTCTGTTCGCGGCTCTCTACAACCCCTGGCTGTTCCTGCTGCTGCTGGTCCTGTTTGTGATCCTGCTGATCTGGTTACTACCGAAAATCTGGCGCGGGGTCAAGCTGGTATTTACCGCGCTGATCAGTTTTATCCGGGGCGGGAGAAAGCCTGCCAAAGAGGTAACACCACCACCGATTCCTGCTGAGCTGCCGGAGCTGGAACCGCGGACCGGTCAGGACGTCTCACCGAACGAAAAACCATAGCCCATAGCGGCAGCGGGGAGAATCGTCAGTCAGCTGCACTTACTCAGAGTGTTGGGACGGTTGGTTCTGCATGGCAAAGGGCTGCAGCACAGAGTGATGGTGACGTCGACGTTCCTTGCCGGAATAGCTGCCCTGGGACCGGCCGCGCAGCGGCGCCTGGCAGACATTGACCCAGTCACCGGCCCTCTGGAACGTATCGATTTCATTGAGGTGGAGCAGGATGTCGAGGAATTTCGGGGTGACCAGATCTTCTTCACCGTTCTTGTAAATGACCCGAATCATGTTGCTGTCTCCTTTTCGCCCCTCCGGATCGACAACACTTCTTTACAATTCTTCAGTTTCCCTTCGAGGAGTATTTCAGACAGGATGACACTATAACAGAGGATAATAAAGTTGTGCGGTAAAGTCCATGCTGTAACAGGTCCCGGTATGACACCTTACGGAAAGGGATATGTAGTATAATTTAAAATTGTTTGAATACTCATCTGCGAGGATCCTTCAATGCGCTCTCTTGTGATTTTTCTTCTTTTCCTCTCTCTTTCTTCTTCAGTCATTGCGGCCAGTTACCAGGGAACCTGCTCCATAACCTTTCAGGGGAGTTCAACCCTGCATGACTTCGAAGGGAAGGACAGTTGCCAGCCGTTTATCGTGAATGAGAAAGATGGCGTTTTGGGTGTTCCAGAATTGGCTGTCGCCGTTTCGGGTATGGATACGGATAATTCCAGGCGGGACAAAAAGATGCACGCGATGTTCGAAGTAGAGGCCTTCCCCCTTGATTCTCGGTTGGAGCGAACAGGGGGACCTCGAACGTCTCCGCGACTCTCTGAAAGAGGGGAACACCAGCACCGGCGAAATCGTTTTCACTCTGTAGATCCGAGACATTGAAAAGCAGGTAAAGGCACAGGTTCAGAACGTTGTCGAAACCGGTTCAACAATCGCAGCGGAGCTGGCCTTCACTCTTTCGCTGAAGGACTATCAACTGAAGCCCCCTTCCGTTCTCGACATCATCCGGGTCGGTGACGGGGTCAATGTCACCAGCTCCTTCACTCTTGATGCACAATAACCGGCATCCCGGTAGGTTGAATAAAATAAGGATCAATTATGTCCGTCTGGATTCACCACATAGAAACGGAAGTGCCCCAACGCTGCTACAGCCAGGTCGATGTTGGCAAACGGATGCTGGAATGGACCGTAGATGAGCGGGGCAAACGCCTGGTCCGAATGCTTTATCGAAGTTCCGGAATCGATACACGCCACAGCGTGATTCCGGACTGGGGCGAGGGGTTTTTTATACCGACCGGGGACGGGACGTATCGACAGCCGAGTACCGCTGAACGGAACGAGACCTATACCCGGGAAGCGAAGACGCTCGCCGTCGACCTGGGGCACAAACTGCTGCGCACCTCGGAGTTTGAACCGGCTGACATTACCCATGTCGTAACCGCCTCCTGCACCGGTTTTTTTAACCCGGGGATCGATTACTTTCTCTGTCAGGAGCTTGCCCTTGGCGGTGCTACCCAGCGCTACCATCTTGGCTTCATGGGCTGTTACGCGGCGTTTCCAGCACTGAGCATGGCCACCCAGTTCTGCCAGGCCAACCCGGATGCCGTGGTTCTGGTCATGTGCCTGGAGCTGTGCAGCCTGCACCTGCAGATCAACGGCAGCGAAGATACGATTCTGGCCAATTCCCTGTTTGCCGATGGTGCCGGAGCGGCGCTGGTCAGTGCTCGGCAACCGCAGCCCGGGTCCAGCACTTTCCGGGTTGATGACTTTGCTTCGGCGCTGATCCCGAGCGGTCGGGACGCGATGGCCTGGAGTATCGGCGACCTCGGCTTCGATATTTCCCTGTCGAGTTATGTCCCGAAAATTATCGGTGCCGGTATTGAGGATCTGCTGCAGCCCCTGCTCACCAGGAACGACCTGAGCCCCCGGGATATTCAGCGCTGGGCGGTGCATCCCGGCGGCAAGTCGATTGTCGATAAGGTTGCCAGCAGCCTGGAGTTGCTGCCTGAACAGGTTCTGCCGTCGCGCAATGTGCTGAGGGCATACGGCAACATGAGCAGTGCCACGATTCTCTTTGTCCTCAAGGAAACGCTGGCTCAACCGGCGCTGACCAAGCAGGAAAAGGTCTGCGCAATGGCCTTTGGCCCTGGACTGACGGTGGAGCTGGCGCTGCTGCAGACCGAGCGGTAAACTTATGGCCGGTGAGCTCAGCTTTGACGCCCTGAAGAACACCTATCCCTTCATCCTTGCCCTTCCTCAGGCCACGACCGTAGAACTGCTGGAAAACAGACTGACAGAAGAGCTTTCGGTGGCCTTGCGGCGCAACACCAATTTGGTGGAGATAGCCCAGTCCGAGGGGGGCGTGACGGCAACCATTCAGAAACAGGGGGACGCAGAGGTCGAACAGGTCACGGCCTCTTTTCTGGTCGGTTGCGACGGTCATCGCAGCAAGGTCAGGGAGATGGCGGTGATCTCGATCAGCGGAGAGAAGAGGTATCCGGTTCATTTCATGATGGCCGGTTTTTCCGATGACACCGACCTCGGCGACGAGGCCCACCTGTTTTTCAGCCGCCGCGGGTCGATAGAGTCCTTTCCGCTGCCGGAGCGATGTCGGCGCTGGATTGTCCAGACCGAACTCGGGCCCGGCCCAAGGCTTGACCTGATGCGACCGATCCCTGGAGGAAACAGATGAAAGACTGGCGAGCGGTGTTCGACATCGGCAAACAGATCGACAGCCCGGATAAGAAGCGGGACTTCAACCAACGTCACTTTGCCGAGGCGGCCAGCCGCTACGATATCGCCACCCGGGCCCTGTCGTTCGGTCGCGACCAGGCATGGAAGAAATATCTGGTCTCAGCCCTGCCCGAAACGGCAGCGCCCGTCTGTGTCGATCTGGCCAGCGGCACCGGCGACGTAGCATTTCTGCTTGCTGAACGGTTCCCCGGGGGGCAGATCACCGGAATCGATCTGACGGAAGAGATGGTGACCCTCGCGGAGCAGCGCAACCGTTACCGGAACGTCTCCTTTACCTGCCAGGATATGGGCGAGACCGACTTTGAGGGTCACAGTGTCGATATCGTGACCGGCAGCTATGCCCTGCGCAATGCTCCGGATCTGGCAGCGGGCCTGCGCGAGATCAACCGGATCTTGAAAGCGGACGGGACAGCCGCTTTTCTCGATTTTTCAAAGACCGCCAGTCCCGGCATGCAGCGCTTTCAATACTGGCTGCTCAAGTTCTGGTGCGGTCTCTGGGGAACCCTGCTGCACGCGAACCCGACGATTCATGCCTATATCGCCGACAGCCTGAAGCAGTTCCCGACCCGTGACAACTATTACCGCCTGGTCAGAGAGTCAGGATTCGAGCTGGTCTCATCGCAGTTGTTCTATTTCGGCATGCTGGAACTGCTGGTGATAAGGAAAAAGGGATGAGGTGTCAGGAAAAACAAAAGGGTCGGCCCGGAAAAGAGCCAACCCTTTGTTGTGTCTGGAGCCACTAAGCGGAATCGAACCGCTGACCTGATCATTACGAGTGAACTGCTCTACCATCTGAGCTATAGTGGCGAAGAGGTCAATTTTTTACCGCAAAAAGGCGGTTGAGTCAATCCAATTAGCGGCCGGTTCTCAACCTGCCGAATATTTCTCGCGCAGCCCTCGCTTGTTGATTTTACCGACGCTGGTCTTGTCGATGGCGTCGACGAATTTGACCTGGAGCAGCATCGCCTGTTTCGACAACATCCCCTTGTCGATAAACTCCTTGGTGTGGGCAACCAGTTGCTTGGCGGTTGGTGCTTCAGCGCCCTGTTTGACCACCACCAGCGCCAGCGGCTTTTCCCCCCACTTTTCATCCGGCAGGCCGATCACCGCCGCTTCTCCCACGGCCGAATGACTGCAGATGATATCCTCCAGTTCCAGCGAAGAAATCCACTCGCCGCCGATCTTGATCACGTCCTTGATCCGGTCGGTGATCTTGACGTAGCCCGCCTCGTCCATATTGGCTACATCGCCGGTATGCAGGTAGCCGCCGCGCCACAGCACTTCCGAATTGCGCTGGTCCTTCAGGTAGCCCTGGGTCAGCCAGGGGGCGCGGACGACGATCTCGCCGACGCTCTCGCCGTCCTGGGGGATGTCATTCATCTGCTCGTCAACGATGCGCAGCTGGACCAGGCTGATCGGACGACCGGTCTTGCAGCGGATGTCCATCTGCTCTGCCGTATCCAGTTCCATCATCTCCGGGGTCAGCTGCGCCAGGGTGAGGATCGGGCAGGTCTCCGACATGCCGTAGCCGGTGTAGATGTCGATCCCCTTCTCCAGTGCCGCCTTGCACATGGCTTTGGGCAGCGCCGCCCCGCCGATGATCACCTTCCAGTTCGACAGGTCGATGTCCTTGAACGACGGGTGGCTCATCAGCATATGGAGGATGGTCGGAACGCAGTGGGAGAAGGTGACCTGCTCCTTCTCCAGCAGCTTCAACAGCATGTCCGGGGTGTACTTGCCGGGGTAGACCTGCTTGACGCCCAGCGCGGTGGCGACGTAGGGAACGCCCCAGGCGTGGACGTGGAACATCGGGGTGATCGGCATGTAGATGTCTTCGCGGTGGAAGCTGCCCTGGATCTGGGTTGAGGCCAGTGCGGCCAGGGTGCCGAGGGTGTGCAGCACCAGCTGGCGATGGCTGAAGTAGACCCCTTTCGGCATGCCGGTGGTGCCGGTGGTGTAAAACGTGGTCGCGCGGGTGTTCTCATCGAAATCGGGGAAATCGAAGCTGCTGTCCGATGCTGCCAGCAGTGTCTCGTACTCACCGGAGAGCGGCACGCTGGTCTCCACCGGCTTGCCCTCATCGCTGAGCAGGATGTAGTGCTTCACCGTGTCGATCCGTCCCTTGATGTGTTCGACGATCGGCAGCATCTCCTCGTGCACCAGCAGGAAATCATCCTCGGCGTGGTCGATGGTGTAAAGAATCTGCTCCGGGGACAGCCGCACGTTGACCATGTGCAGCACCGCGCCGAGCATCGGCACAGCGTAGTAGCATTCCAGGTAGCGATGGCTGTCGAAGTCCATCACCGCCACCGTATCGCCCGGTTTGATGCCCAGTTCGGTCAGAGCATTCGCCAGTCGGCAGACCCTCTCGCGGAACTCGGCATAGGTGTAACGCAGCTGATCCCGATAGACGATCTCGTTGTCCGGGTTGTCCACCACCGGGGCTTGCAGCAGGTTTTTAATCAGCAGTGGGTAGGTGTAGGCGGAGGCAGTACGCTGGATCAGGTTATCGGACATGGTGAAATCCTTTAGTTCGAGGTTCGAAGGTGTGTGTTCGATAATGTAAAACAAAAAATCAGAATAATGGAACATGGGGCGCTGTGCAAGAAGGGAAACG
>PKUD01000183.1 GCA_002869695.1 Desulfuromonas sp.
GGCTGCGCCCTGCCGGCAGCAGCAACAGGCTAATGACACCCCAGATGGCAATCAGGACGCCGATGATGAAGAACTTGTCGCTGACCAGCCAGATAAGGCCAAACAGAACGAATATCCGATAACAGAGGGAGAGCGGTCCATAGCCGAGAAACCAGCCTTTCTCGCCGGGTGCGGTCACCGGTGATTCAGCCGCCGGCGACGCGAGCAGGTAGCGCTGAACCAGGTAGCCGAAATACTGGCTGGACCGCTGGGCCAGATTGGGAATCTCAACCTGGTCGGCGAGGATGTAATAGCCGTCATAACGCAGCAGCGGGTTGCCATTGAACAGCACAGTGGAGACACCACCGATCAACATGACGTTGTAGGCCAGCGCGCTGACAAAACCAGTGCCGACGTTGAGCCAGACAAACAGGGCCAGGGCTGCGATCAGCAGTTCGACCATCATGCCCATTGCGGCGACGGCGATCCGCTGGCGTTTTTCCGTGAAAGCTCCTGAAGCGGTTGCATCGAGATAGGGAATTGGCGTCAGCGCCAGCAGCATAATCCCCATTTCGTGGACCTCTCCGCCCCATTTTTTCACTGCAAAGGCGTGCCCGAGCTCATGCAGGACCTTGACCACCGGGTAAGTCATCCAGAGCAGCGCCAGGTTATTGATCGACAGCAGCCGATCGACCGTGGCGTTTTCAACCAGATCAACCCAGTTGATTCCGGCTGCAACCAGCGCCGTCAGCATGATCAGCAGCCAGGCAACAAAAGCCCCGCGGCTGAGCAGCGGCGCGACAATATGGCTCCACTTTTCGAGGAATCTGTCGGGATCGCAGAGGGGGAAACGGACCGAGAACGGGTTGGCGGTCCGCTGCTTCCAGTTTGAGGTGCTGGTACCGCTCTTGCTCAGAAGTTTTTCGGTGCTGGGCAGGATGTCGCTCTGGATCAGGTTGGCGTCGTGCAGCTTGATCAGCAGCCGGATCATTTCGTCCTGGCCGGGGTGACTGTCGGGGTCGATCCGGCCGGCATTGTCCCAGATTTCTTCGACGGAGAGCTGGCCGCTCATCTGGCCGATCAGGCGATAAGCGGCAGCATTGAAGCGCAGATTCTGGCCGGTCAAGCTGTTGCTCAGCACGTACCAGACCTGGCCCCGGTAAATATGCCGGGAGACCCGGGTACTGTCCCGCAGAGCCGGCTTCAGCTTGGCAACGCGGTACCAGTAGGTACTGAACACAGATTCGCTCATTGCAACCCTCTCCTAAGGCAGCCGCTGCCAGGCAAACAGACGCAGCCAGTCGGCCAGTTGCCGGGTCCAGATCCAGATGAGTTTCTCTTTACTGATGACGACTTTGGCAACCCCTTCCATACCGGGGCGCAGCAGGTCGGAGTGGCTTTCCAGTAGGGCTTCGACACGAAAATAGTTGTGCCCTTTTTCACTGATAGAGACCGGAGTGATCTGATCGATACTGAGCCCGATCTTCTTCTCCGGCAGGCCGGAGAGCTTCAGCTGGGCGTGTTGCCCTTTTTTCAACCAGCCGATATCGCGATCATCCACCTTGAGGATGACCCGGTATTCATCGGTCGGTGCGACCTCGAAGAGAATATCTCCACGCTCGACCGGCGAGCCGAGCGATTGACTGAGGTCTCCCTTGACCACCAGACCGTTGAACGGCGCCGCCAGCGAGGTACGGGCCAGCTGCTGCTCAACCAGGTTAAGCTGGGCTTCGACCTGGGCGCGCTTGGCCTTAAGGATGGCGATCTCCGCCCGGTCAGCGCCAGACAGAGCTTTGCGATATTCCTTAAGCAGCTGGGCCCGCTGGCTCTGCCACTTACGCTGTTCCAGCAGCAGGTCGCGGTCGTCCAGTTCGACCAGCAGATCTCCAGCGCGGACAATATCTCCAGCGCGGGCACGGGCAGTCGCAATGAAGCCTTGCATCGGAGCGACAATGGCGCGGCGGACATCGGCCTCGATAACCGAATCGGCGGACACGTGAAAGGTGCCGCGCATCAACGAACAGAACAGGATCAGCACCAGACAGAATGCAGAAATAACTTTCAGGGTGACATGACGGGGCCCGAACAGCTTGCCGAACCCCCCGAGGATAGAATTGAGAATTTTACCGGCCAGGGGCATTTCGTCCCGCCGGCGCAGTTCGAGCAGCGGGCCGAGCAACAGGCCGATCTGCTGACACTGTTCTGCGACCTCGGGAGTAAACGGGTTTTCGTTCGACCGTTCCAACAGCAAAGCACCAACCGCCTTGCCGTCCTTGATCATCGGTACGGTACAGATTGATGTCCCCGGCAGCATCTTGGCCAACCGGTCGTGCATCCGGGTGATGGCCAACTCAGCGCCTGCCACGGACGGACAGGTCAGGGTCAAACCCTGATCCACCGCTTCACTCATGGCATCACGCAGAGCCTTGACGACATTCGACTTCTGCTCGATACGCGAGCTGTGCGAAATCACCTCGACCTGCATCTGTTTGCGGTGGTTGAAACCCAGACTGACGCGGTTGCAGGAGAAGCGCTCCAACAGTTCATTGGCAACCTCGGTGGCCGCGACCTTGAATTTTTCACCGTCGAGACCGGTCGTCACCAGGTCGACCAGGTTGGCCAGTTGATTCTGGGCCATTGTTCCATGCAGTCCGATCATCGTCTCCAGCCACTTGGCTCCGGACTGCAATTGCTGGACTGCCGCCTGCTGCAACGGCAGCGAGCGGTGTGAAATTTCGACGGCAACCACACCAAACAGCTGACCGTCGAGCAGGATCGGACAGGCCAGGGCATCGAGTGGCTCACTGGTCTCCGAGTTTTCGGCATGGCGCGCCTTGATCACCGCCTGCCTGCTGCTCAGGGCTGCCTGAGCCACCCGGTTCAGCATCGACAGATCAGCCTGCACCTCCGGCCAGAAGAGCGCTTCGCTGAACGGTCCCTTGTCGAGCGGACCAGTCAGCAGTTCACCCCGAACCGCACCTGACAGCAACTCGCACTGCTGAAATAACCATGTTCTAAGTATGCTTTCCATCACTTTCCCTAACCCAAGAAAACATCACCAGCCAACACTCCACCACACGTTAAGCATAAAATAGCAAAACAATTAGTTAGTGTCAACTAATTAAATTTCGCAAAGCATGCTTCTCTATTTGCTTTTTAAGGGGTTTTTAAAATTAACAGGTTGTCAGAAAAGGAAATTATTTTAATTTTTTGAAATGCGGCAGAAACGAGTTTAGTTCAAGAATAATAAAAAGATACCCACAAACAGAGGAGAAA
>PKUD01000104.1 GCA_002869695.1 Desulfuromonas sp.
GGCGGTTCGTTCAGCCACGAATTCATGGTGCTGGCTGATACCGGTGAGGACGTGGTGATCAGTTGCGAGTCCTGCGAGTATTCAGCGAATATTGAAAAGGCCGTGGTTGTCGACAGGGGCGAGATCTCCCAGGAATCGATGAATGAAATCGAGCGGGTGGTGACCAAAGGCGCCCACTCGGTGGCCGATGTCTCGGTGATGCTCAAGCTGGACCCGAGCCAGATCGTCAAGACTATGCTGGTGATGGCCGACGATGAGCCGGTGGCGGTCCTGATCCGCGGTGATCATGAATTGAACGAAGCGAAGATAAAGAACCTGCTCGGTGTGGCGGTTCTGGAACTGGCGACCCCGGAGCAGATTGTCGCCGCCACCGGTGGCCCGGTTGGCTTCTCCGGCCCGATCGGGCTGCAGGTGCCGATTTACGCCGACAACGCTGTCAAATACCTGCGCAATATCGGTGTCGGTGGCAACGAGAAGGATATTCACCTGGAAGGGGTTAACCTGGAGCGGGATTTCCAGGTCAAGCAGTTTGCCGATCTGCGCAACGCTGGCGAGGGAGATTCCTGCCCGCATTGCGGGGGCCGCTATTCCAATACCCGCGGTATCGAAGTCGGACATATCTTCAAGCTCGGCACCAAATACTCCCAAGCGATGAAGGCCACCTTTCTCGATGCCGACGGCAAGGCCAACGATATCATCATGGGCTGTTATGGGATCGGAATCGGCCGCACCGTGGCCGCGTCGATCGAGCAGAACCATGATGCCGACGGGATGATCTGGCCGATGCCGCTGGCGCCGTTCCAGGTGCTGGTCAATATGCTCAATCCGAAGGACGACGCAGTCCGTGAGGCCGCGGAGCAGCTCTATCTGCAGTTGCAGCAGGCCGGCGTCGAGGTGTTACTCGACGATCGTGACGAACGGCCCGGCGCCAAATTCAAGGATGCTGATCTGATCGGAGTTCCGCTCAATGTGACTGTGGGTGCCCGGGGACTAAAGGAGGGGCAGCTGGAACTCAAGGACCGCGCCACCGGTGAGAAGTCAATGATTGCTGTCGATCAAGCGGCAGAGGAACTGCAGCAACGGGTAGCCGCGGCGCTGAGTGCAGTTTAGCCAGGCCGCTGGGGTGCTGCTGATTTTACTTCCTGGTGTCAGAGGGACAGGATGGATTCTCTCAAAATAGATTCGCAAGGACAGCTCAAGCTGCCAGCTGAGTTGGTCAGACAGTTGGGGTCGGAATCCCTTGCGGTGCTCTCGAATTCAGCGCGGCATCTGCTGCTGGGGCGTTCGGCTGAGAAGAGTCCGGTTACCCTGACCGGACTGCTCGGCGACATCTCCCTGCCCGACCTGCTCTCCTTTTTCAACATGTTCCGCAAGACCGGTATTCTCAGTTTTGAACTGGAGGGGGGCGAAAAGGCACTGTATTTCCAGAAAGGTGAGGTGGTGTACGCAACCAGCACCTTTGCCGATGAAGAACTGGGCGAAATTCTGTTCGCGCTCGGCAAAGTCGAACGGGATGCCCTGCAGCATGCGCGGCAGCTCTCCGCCGGCAGGGCTCCGCTTGGCAAGGTCTTGGTCGAGCGGGGCTCGGTCTCTGCACGAGATCTCTGGCTGGCCGCCCGGACCCAGGTTGAAAGTATCGTCTACAACCTGTTCGGTTTCGACACCGGCAGTTTCTCTTTTCAGCCGAAAGCTCTGGATCAGGAGAAGATTGTCAGGTTGTCGATGAGTACCCAGAACCTGATCATGGAGGGGCTGCGCCGTCAGGACGAGCACGCCCTGTTCATGCGCAAGATTATCTCGCTCGATTACTACCCGGTGGGAACCGATAAGCAGCTTGATGAACTGTCCCCCGGGGAAGATAAGTTTACCGCCTGTGCCCGACCCGGACGACTGAACGCCCGCGCCCTGTTCCGACGAGTCGGACTGAGCGAGTTTGATGGCATGCGTCTGCTTTATGGCCTGCTTGAAAAAGGGGTGCTGCGGATGGAAGAGGGCCCGTCGACCGAGGTTGGCGGCGATCTGGGTCAGATTCTCAAAATTTACAACAGCGTACTCAGGGCGATCTATGCGAGGGTCATACAGAAGACGCCCAATTTCGCCGAGGAGATAAAGTCTTTCCTGCATGATCTGCCGCAACCCTTTTCCTTTGTGCTGCGCGATGTCGGCCTGATGGAGGATGGCAGTCTCGATGGCAACCGGGTGGTTGCCAACCTTGAAGGGCTTGAAGAGGGTGATAAGAAAAAACTGCTGGCTGACGCACTGGGCGAGTTGGTGTTTATGGAATCGATGGCGGCCCGGCGGGACCTGGACCCTCCTCAGGCGCAACCTCTGGTTGCCCGGGTCCAGGAAATCACCAGCCGGGTTAAAAGCCTGATCGGGAGGCATGAATAAGATGGATGAAGCAAAAAAACGGATCATTTTCGCGCTGGATGTGGACGATTTTGCCCAAGCGCAAAAGTGGGTTGAGCAACTTCACGAAAAGGTCGGACTGTTCAAGATCGGCAAGCAGCTGTTCACCCGGTGCGGCCCCGAAGTGGTTCGTATGGTTCGTCAGCAGGGTGGTGACGTGTTCCTCGATCTGAAATATCATGATATTCCCAATACGGTGGCCAAGGCCGCGGTTGAAGCCTGTAAACTTGGTGTGCAGATGTTCAACGTCCACGCCCTTGGCGGGCTGGAAATGATGCAGACCACGGTCAGGGAAGTGGGGGAGTACTGTGCGGCTAACAATGTCGCACGGCCGATCATGCTCGCGGTGACGATCCTCACTTCCTCTACGGAAGAGACCTTGCAGCAGGTCGGGATTGACCGGCCGGTCACCGA
>PKUD01000055.1 GCA_002869695.1 Desulfuromonas sp.
CAAGTTCGGGTTAGTGGAGTTCTGTCTCCTGGCGGCGGTGGCTATCTGCTGGAAGCTGGGTCTTGACCGGTTGTCCGGCAAAGCGGCACTGTTCGCGTCTACCCTCCTGGTCGGTACACTGCTTGCGCTGGTCGGCCAGACCTACCAGACCGGAGCAGATCCCTGGCAACTGTTCGCGACCTGGGCGGCGATGATTCTCCCCTGGGTGGTGATCGGCCGCTTCGGCGCGCTGCTGCTGTTCTGGGTCGGGCTGATCAACCTGTCGATGTTGCTTTATCTCCAGACCTTCCCCCGGTTCCTGGGATTTATTGGTGTCCTGTTCGGCACCGAAACCATGCTCTGGACCTTCTTTGTCTTTAATACTCTTATTCTTTGCCTGTGGGAATATGCCGCCCGGTGTCAGATCTCGTGGTTGAGCGAACGCTGGCCGTTGCGGGTGATGGCGGTTGCCAGCGGCAGCCTGGTCACGGTTCTGGCGATCTGGGCGATCCTCGATTTCCGTGAGTTTGGTATCGCCGGGCCGATCTGCTATCTCGTCTGGCTGATTGTCGCCTACCTGGTCTATCGGCGCAGAATAAGGGATCTCTTTGTCCTGGCCGGCGGGGTGTTGAGTATCATCATTGTCGTCACCACATGGCTGGGGCGGTGGCTGCTGTTTGACAATGGCAGCGAGGGGAGTTTTTTGGTTATTGGCCTGGTTGTGATCGGGTTGTCGGCGGTTGGAGGCATGTGGCTGAAAACGATCGCGCTGGAGGAGCAATCATGACCTCTCTCTCCAGGCACGTCTTGTGGCAACGCTTGCTAGACGCCGGACTGACCCGCGGGGCCCTTCCTGATGTGGGCGCGGCCGAGTCGCCCTGGTACGTGCGGGTCATGCTCGGTGTCGCCGGCTGGATCGGTTCACTGTTCCTGCTCGGCTTCGTCGGCGCCGGGTTCGCCTTCGTGATGGAGAATGCGCTGGCCGCGCTGGTGGTCGGCGCCCTGCTCAGCGGCGCGGCCTACCTGGTTTTCAGCCGTAACCCAGAGAGCGATTTTTTCAGTCAGGTTGGCCTGGCGGTGGGGCTGACCGGGCAGATGATCCTGGTTTTCGGACTGTTCGAACTGTTCGAGGACCGGGAACCGCTGGTTTACTGTGCGACCTTTGCCATTGCAGCGCTGCTGGCCTTGGTCATGCCGAACTTCATCTATCGGGTGCTGTCCAGCCTGGCAGGAGCGCTCGCGCTGACCTTTGCCATGCACAGCGCCGGCCTCTACGGGTTGGCGCCCGGGGTGATTGCTGCCGGGTTCTCCCTGGTCTGGATGCAGGATGTCCGCTGGGTGCGGTTTACTGACATCTGTCGCCCGGTCGGGTACGGGCTTGCTCTGGCGCTGCTCTACTACAGGGCCGGCATCTTCTGGGGCCGCTGGATCTGGTGGACGCGCTCGCCCGAGGCCAACTGGTTCTCGCAGAATGCCCCCTGGCTGGGCAAGGCCCTCATCCTGCTGGTTTTCGCGCTGGTGGTTGTGGCCCTGCTCAGGCGTCAGCAGATCTCCGTTGCCAGCCGTTCCGGGATCACGGTTCTGCTGGGCACGGCTGTGGCCGTTGCAGCGGCGGTTTTCGCGCCGGGGCTGGGGCAGGCGCTGCTGATTCTGATCGTCGGTTTTGCGGCCAGCAACCGGCTCCTGCTCGGCATCGGGCTGCTGGCCTGCGGCGGATTTATCTCCAACTATTATTACCTGCTGGCAGCGACCCTGCTGGAAAAATCGCTGCTGCTGCTTGGCATGGGTGCCCTTTTGCTCGCCGCTCGCTGGCTGCTGCGATTCTGGTTCCCCTCTGCAGGGGCGGGAGGTCAGGTTGATGCGTAGAATCACCCTGGTTGTCACGACCCTGCTGCTGCTGGCAGCGGTCAATGTCACGATCTACCAGCGTGAGACCCTGCTCAGCAGTGGCCGCGTGGTCCTGCTCGAACTGGCCCCGGTCGATCCCCGTTCGCTGATGCAGGGGGATTACATGGCGCTGCGCTTTCAGGTGGCCAACCATGCGTTTGCCGGCCAGAACTTCATGAAACTCGAAGACGGTTACCTGGTGGTGGCTGTTGATGAGCGGGATGTCGCGAGCTTCGTCCGGTTTGACGACGGTTCGACACTGGCGGAGAATGAGGTGCTGCTGCGCTACCGGATTCGCAACGGCCAATCCAGGTTCGCGACCAATGCGTTCTTTTTCCAGGAGGGGCATGCCAGGGATTACGAGCAGGCAAAGTTCGGTGAGTTCCGCGTCGCCCGGGACGGCGAGTCGATTCTCACCCGTCTGCGGGACGAGCAGTTGAACGTGCTGACGCACAAGGAAAAGTAGCTGATCATGCAGAGTCTCCTGACCCGATATCAGACCCTGCTGGAGACGGTGGATGGCTGGTTCGCTGACTGTATCAAACAGGCCGGAGAGCAGATCACCTGTCACGCAGGATGTTCCGCCTGCTGCCGGGGTCTGTTCGAGATCAGCCTGCTCGATGCGCGGCTGCTGCAGGACGGCTTCGCCCTGCTCGATGCGACGCTCAGGGAACAGGTACTGGGCAAGGCGCTGCAGCGGGTCGGTGAGCTGCAGGCCGCCTGGCCCGAGTTCCGACATCCTTACATTCTCAACCGCCTACCCCATGAGGACTGGCAGGAGATGCCCGAGGATGACCCGACCCCCTGCCCGCTGCTCTCAACCGATGGTCGCTGTTTGGTCTATGCGCATCGCCCGATGACCTGCCGGCTGCACGGTCTGCCCAACATCGACTGCTCTGGCGAGTCTTTTTCTGACGAGTATTGCACGCTCAACTTCAAGCAGGCTGATCCC
>PKUD01000211.1 GCA_002869695.1 Desulfuromonas sp.
TATTGCAGATATCGCATTGCGTGCAGGGATATTTTCTGCGCCCGTGCCCGTTCCACCATCAATCAACTATCTTTTCTCGGCTGTCGTCATTATGGCAATTGTCACGACCTTGATGACACCTCCGGTGTTGAAATGGTCTTTGCAAAAACAGTGAAGAAAGGTCCAACATGCCACAGAGGAGAACCCTATGGGCAGCAACGGAATGCCGCGCAAAAGCTGTGAACAATTTCTCGAAAATGCTTTTGAACTGTTGGCTGTAGCACCCGAAAAAAGGCAATTACTGCGCAGCCCCTATCGTGAGCTCCGCTTTGAATTACCTTTAAAACGTGATGATGGCTCGATCAGTCTTTATTATGGCTATCGTGTTCAGCACAACCAGAGTCGGGGGCCCTTCAAGGGAGGCTTACGCTATCACAAAGATGTTGATCTTGAACACTTTGTCGCATTGGCCGAGATCATGACCTGGAAAACGAGCTTGCTTGATCTCCCCTTCGGTGGAGCCAAAGGGGGAATCAATTGCAACCCTCATGAACTCTCTTCTGACGAACTGGAAACCCTAACAAAGCGGTACACCCAACGGATGGCGATGCTCATTGGTCCAGATCAGGATATCCCTGCACCGGACATGGGGACCAGGCCACAGGAAATGGCATGGATTCTCGATGCCTATTCCCATCATGGCGGATTCTCTCCGGCAGTCGTTACCGGAAAGCCGGTTGAACTCGGTGGTGCAAAAGGACGGAATGAGGCGACCGGCTACGGGGTGGCAATAGTCACGGCTCTAGCGGCTGAAGCCGAAGACATTCCGCTAGAGGAAGCGACCGTAGCAATTCAGGGGATTGGGAATGTTGGTGCCTATGCAGCCCGTTTCCTTGCCGAGAAGGGGGCAAAAATTGTTGCGCTGTCAGATTCGCACTGCGGGCTTTACACTGAACAGGGTTTTGATGTTGAGGGCGTACTTCAGAAAGTAGCACGATGCAAAGAGGAAGGAGGGCAGCTCTCTGATTTGAATGATGTTTTTGAAATTATAAGTAACGAGGAGTTATTAGAGCTAGACGTTGATATCCTGATCCCTGCAGCGATAGGCGGGGTCATTTGTGAGGGCAATGCTGAAAAAATCAAGGCACGGCTGGTCGTTGAAGCTGCAAATATGCCGATTACCTGTAAAGCGGATACCGTTCTGAATAATCAATCGATCAAAATCCTTCCAGATATTCTTGCCAATGCAGGAGGGGTGACTGTTTCATACCTGGAGTGGGTGCAAAACAGGCAGAGATTCCAGTGGAGCCGGAAAAGGACCCTTGAAGAGTTGGAAAACCGTCTAACTGACGCATGGGAGGCTGTCGAGCAAAAAACGAGAGAGGAACAATTGAATTATCGCCAGGCGGCTTATTTTATTGCTGTCGAAAGAATTCTGAAAGCAATCGATTTACGTGGTTTTTGATAGGCCTTCTGCACGACACTCAATTTACCACTGCGTACCCAAGGAGATTAAGATGACACGATGAAGGTTTGGCTACCGATTTCAAGATCCTAGCCCTGGCCAGGCCAACTTCTGGGTCGAGACCATACACCGCAGTAAATACGGCTTAATCCTGCTTTTTTATTTGGGTTTGACGGATATGCGCATAGTTCAGCAGCGCAACGAAGATACTCCCTCCGACCATGTTGCCCAATATCGCCACCCCGATGAACCGGCATACCTGACCAAGGCTGAACTGGTCGCTGATGAAATAAGCCGTGAAAATCTCCACTGATCCGGCAATCGAGTGGTGCAGTTCGCCGAGGCCAATAATAAAAGTAACGATGTAGATGGAGACCATCTGGCTCAGGGTGGGCTGGGTCGCCATCACCAGCCAGGCGCCGAGAGCCATGAGCCATCCCGCAAGCAATGCACTGGTAAACAATGAACCTGAGCCGAAATTAACCAGATGCAGGCCAATTTCAATATATCCTTTCCGGGCATGTACGACTTCGTCACCTAAAACGAGGAGCCCAGAACTCAGCACCGCGCCAATCAAATTCCCCGCGATGATCAAGACCCACAATCTCAGCAGATCGATAACCTTGCCGCGTTGATCAAGGACGGGATAGACGGCAGTTGCAGTGTGTTCGGTAAAGAGTTGGGTCCCACTCATGATGCAAAGAATGAACCCAAGAGGATAGACGAGAGCAATTGCCAGTCGCGCAAAATATTCCGGCCCCATTGCCATTGCATGGGATTGAACAACGGCAACCGCCATTGCCGTAAAGCCCAGAATCAATCCGGCGGCCATCGCTGAAAGAAACAAAGAAAGTGGTGGTCGCTCTAGCTGCTCAAGGCCTTCATTGATGGCATTTTCCAGGATATCGTCCGGATGCCTGACCGCTTCATCGCTCCGCTTGAGTATGACCGGCAGGTATTCCTTGTCCTCCTCTTCGCGCTCGACTTTCCTCTCTGTTTGGGATTCGGGATGATCTGCCCGAGACTCTTCCCTTGCCGGTTTCTCGCGGACATGTTCATCAGGCAGCTTGGCCACAGTCTATAATCCTTTTTTGATGTAAAGAGCCTTGTTCTCTATTGTGGGCTCTTGGGGCAGATGTTTTGTAAGAGCCAGTGAAAAATTGCGCGCTGGCCAGACACATAGAAAAGATATTCCGGATGCCATTGGACACCAACTATCGGTTTGCCATCATCGCTTTCGACAGCCTGAATAATCTGATCACGGTCACGGCCGGCCACCCGAAGTCCTCGTCCCGGTTGCTTAATCGCCTGATGATGGAGACTATTCACCTTGATCCTCGTCTTCTCGAAAAGTGATGAGAGGAGAGAGCCCTCTTCCAGAGATACCCTTTTGGTCGGGAGCAAGCCCGGTCGGTTATAAGTCCGTTTACGCATCGACCGAATATCCTGATGCAGGCTCCCCCCGAGAACAACATTAATAAGTTGGGCCCCTCGGCAAATTCCCAGCAGGGGGATCTTCTGGCGCAACGCGTATTCAATCCATTCAATTTCCAGCTGATCCCGACCGGGGTCCAATTTGACTTTGGCCTCTATGTCGCCGCCATAATGCTCCGGGCTGATGTCGTTGCCGCCACCGACCACCAAAGCCGCTATATTTTTTTTCACCGGGGTGTGCGCCAGGCTGATCCGCACTGCCCGCGCCCCTGCCAGCCACAAAACAATCCGGCTACACCACCACGCCGGTGCCCAGCGACGATCATTCCCGGTCACGCCAACAATTGGTCGCTTATCCATTGGTCGATCAATTCTGTCCAGTCACGTCGACTGACTCCGAGCAGAGGACGCTCCATCGATAAAAATTTTTCACCCAGCATCTCCATAGCAGCACTCTTCTCGGCCAGTTGCTCGACGATCAACCAGCAATTCCAAGCGTTCTGCAGAGACAATTCTGGCTGCTCGATGCGGCAGTCCGGCAGACGATAGTGGAAAGCCGGTCTGCCCTGAATTTTATCATCATCCACAGCTTGACTGACTCGTCCGTCATCGATTTCTGAGAAGAGGGGCAACATGTCCAGTGCCCGATTCCGGCTGGCGTTATGCGCCAGATAGTCACTCATAAGTTGGTCCATGGAGGGGCCCGAACAAGAGAAAAGCGTGTTAAGATAGCTCTCGGGATAGAGATCGATATACGGGCTGAGTTTGCGTGAGAAAGCAACCTTATGCTCATCGACAAGCCACCACTGTAAGAGAGAAAACGCCCGCAAGAAGGCAAAAAGAGTCGTCGCATCCAGGCGCGGAATTTCAGCGTTAATGTGTAAGCCATAGGCGGCAATCATCGAATCATCGGTACCGACAGCTCCGGATTCTCGCAGAGACGCAATCATCGGCGACAGACTCTCCAGCCTATCTAAAGGAATCGGTGGGCATACAATTTCGACCGGTACCAGAATTGCTGCTGATTGTTTGAGGAGGTCAAGCCACTGACTCGGCTCCTGTTGTCCTTCAGCCTCTTCAGCCGCTTTGACTTTCAGATAATTCCAATCGATTTCGATATTGAACGTTCCCAACTCCTCGACGTGGAGCACGGATTTAGCGACTGACTCTTGTTGCAGCTCTCCGCCCAAAGCCTTCTCAAGAGCTTTCCCCGCCTGCTCTATTGTTAATCCGCTAAATTCCAGTTCAAATCCGACGCTTCTCCACCGGCCTGCTTCATTGTAGAGGAGAGGTGGCATGTTGAAACCGTTGCAAACTTTCAATTCGAAATCCTTTCCCGGCCGAAACATAATCAATGATCCCCGGATCAATATTCCTTTGCGAAATGTTTTCAGCGCTAAGACCAAACCGCAAAAGAGTACCCGTTTCTTCCAGAGATCTGCCTGCTGGCGATTCGCTTGCTAGATATATACTACCATTTCTGTGCATTTCCATTTTCTGTCAAGTCGGCGGCAGCTCCTCAGATTTTAGCTTTAGGTAAAGACGAGGTGAATAGAGGAGGGAATCAAGGGTATCGCGACCACCTCTTTATGCCTCCGACAATTCAACGGCCTCACTGCCGCTGATCAGTATGGGCCCGATAAGCAGGAGCAAAGGAAATATCCCGAGAAGAAAGAGACTTTGACAAAGAATGGGAGGGCTCATTTCCCTTGTCAAAAGCAGCTTTGAAACATAGCATGGCCTTGTGGTCTGCTGACGGGGAGGACGCCAGATACCTCGCAGTAAACAACTCGCTAAGATGAGAGTGCAAAGATGGATAACAATCACAAACGCAACCAGGCATATATTGACATTCTGAAGGAAGAGCTGGTCCCGGCGATGGGATGCACGGAACCGATCGCAATCGCCTACGCCTCAGCACGGGCACGCGATGTCCTGGAGGAAGAGCCGGAGCGGGTTCGACTGGAAGTCAGTAGAAACATCATCAAAAACGTAAAGAGCGTTGTCGTGCCCAACACCGGCGGGCTCCGGGGGCTGGAAGCCTCGGCTGCGGCCGGGATTGTCGCCGGACAGGCCGATAAGGTTCTGGAAGTGCTGTCTCATGTCGACGATTCGCAACGGGAGAAAATCAACGACTATCTGGCGAACAGCGAGATCCAGGTTGTCGAGTCGAACAGCGGCCTGACCTTTGATCTCATCGTCACCGTCTCGGCAGGCGAAAACCAGGCGCGAGTTCAGATCTCCCATTACCACACGAATGTCGTTCTGATTACCAAAAACAGCGAAACGATCTATACCAACCAGGACTGTGAAGAGATTGCAACCCAGAGCCTGACCGACCGTTCTCTCTTAAATGTCAGAGACATTGTTGATTTTGCCGGAACAGTCGATCTGAAAAACGTTAAAGATCTCCTGCAGCAACAGATCGACTACAACATGGCGATCGCCGAGGAGGGGCTCAGAGGCCGCTGGGGGGCAAATATCGGCT
The DNA here is from genome assembly GCA_002869695.1 of Desulfuromonas sp. Lineage (GTDB taxonomy): Bacteria > Desulfobacterota > Desulfuromonadia > Desulfuromonadales > Geopsychrobacteraceae > BM509. The sequence continues at coordinate 5,367 of PKUD01000211.1, forward strand.
CGGTACTCCTCGAAACGTGGGGGGATGATGTCAAGGTCCGTGCCAAAGCACTGGCCGCGGCCGGATCAGATGCGCGGATGAGTGGCTGTGACTTACCGGTCGTCATCGTCTCTGGCAGCGGGAACCAGGGCATAACCGCTTCGGTGCCGGTTATCGTGTTTGCAAACGAGATGGAAGCGGATCGTGATACGCTGCTCCGCGCCCTGCTGGTATCAAACCTTGTGGCCATACACCAGAAAACCGGGATTGGCCGTTTGTCCGCCTATTGTGGCGCCGTCAGCGCCGGCTGTGCGGCCGGGGCTGGGATCTCCTGGCTTCACGGCGGCCGCTTCGAAGAAATTGCCCATACGATTGTCAATGCTCTTGCGACGGTGTCCGGCATTATCTGCGACGGCGCGAAACCATCCTGCGCAGCAAAAATAGCTGCGTCCGTCGATGCGGGGATTCTGGGGTTCCTTATGTATCAGAATGGTCAGCAGTTTTACGACGGGGACGGGATTGTCACCAAGGGTGTCGAAAATACAATTAACAATATCGGCCGCCTCGGTCGCGAGGGCATGAAAGAGACCGACAAGGAAATCATCCGTATCATGCTTGGCGAATAGTCGCTACCCTTGCAATCACTTGTCGTGCCGAAACAATCCTGAACGTTGTCGGATCGGTTATTGTCCTGCCCCCTGACAAACCAGACGCACAAAAAAACCCCGTGACCAAGGAGGGGGATCACGGGGCTATCTTTTGGGAGGTATTACCTATAGGACTCGCGAAAGTCGTTATCAGCGTTTTGCCTGCCACAACAAAACGTTGATGGCTATACATTACCAAATTGGTAATACTTGTCAATGGAAAAATAGCTGCTTTATACATCTCGGCAAAACAGGAACGGCCAACCCTCTATTTCGGGTTGGCCGTTCCTGTTTTGCTATCTCGCCGCTTGAGAGACTTCGCCCTATAGACGGTCTTCTCTGTCAGGTCTCGGCATAAAAACAATTACGGTGCAATCCATATAAATCCCGAACCGCTTCATCCGTTAACGACTTGACCCACGCGACTCTGGCTTCAAATGGCAATGATCGATCGGCTCGCAGCACACACTGCCCAACGCTCTTGCCGATTGGGCAGTCGATGGTCAGACCCACCAGCATTGCTCGAAAAAAATCGGTGTCTCGATTGCATACCGCTGTTCCTGCATGTGCCATGGCAACCCCACCCTTTCAGCCACGAACGTCCCAAAGGTGACCCCTGACGTTATTCACAGTCCTGGTAAAACCAGACCTCGGTCGCTTGACCAGCCCGGACAGTCAATTTATCTCCTGATACACCGATAACGATTCCCTGCAGTCCGGTCTTGAGGTTTGTTACGCGACGCAGATCTCCGTGCGTAACCGCCTGGCAGAGATTAATCAATCCTTCTGTACTCATTCGATTTCGAGCCTCCCTCAGCTGGGGTGAGTTCCCCGGCAAGGTCAGATGTGGCCTGGCAGTAAAAGCCAGCTAATCTGCCTGAACCTCTAACATTTTAAGAGAGTTTATGTTTTACTCTTATCAACGTAAATACAATCATGATACACATATTTTGCCTATCTTAAATAGGCACTCTGCTTAACTGGACTACGAGGCCAAGGATGAAGAATAGCACTGAATGCTCTACCGGAAGCTGCGAAGAATTGGAATTGCTGCGCTCTAAGCTCGTATCTTTACAACAAGAGTATCAAGTGAGAGAACTTCAACTGCGGGAGCGCATCAAAGAGTTGGCTTGTCTCTACAAACTGACAAAATTGATCGAGAAGAACGAGAACTCTCTCGACAAAATATTGCAAGGGACTATCGCCCTGTTGCCAGAGTCCTGGCAATATCCTGAAATTACCTGCGCCCGAATTCGCTACAGAGAACTGGTCTTCCAGTCAAGCAATTTCAAATCCACCCAATGGAGACAGAAAGCCCCGATATTCATCTCAGGTCTACAGGAAGGAGAAGTTGAAGTTCATTACCTTAAAAAGAAACCCCGCCAGGATGAGGGCCCGTTTCTCAAAGAAGAACGCCTGCTGATCGATGCCGTCAGTAACCGCATTGCAAAGGCTGCTGAGAGAATTAGCACCCAGCGACAACTTCAGGTGGAGCGGCAGGCGTTACGAGATGCCAATGCCGCACTCCATGACTCCTTGGCCCAGAGTCATCGGGAAAAGAACATGGTCGGGGAGTCGATTCAGGCCAAGATCGATAAAATCATCATTCCTATTTTCTATGCCCTGCAAGCTGAGATGAATTCCAGTCAGTTAGAGTACCTCGAATTACTGCAAAAAAACCTCGAAGACATCATTTCCCCCTTTGTTGAGAGGGACCGCGTGGTCATATCCAAGCTAAGTCCAATTGAGCTACAGGTCTGCAACATGATTAAGCATGGTTTCCCGACAAAGGAGATTGCCAGGATTCGAGGGGTTTCTCCAGCGACAATTAATCGCCACCGGGAAAATATTCGCCGTAAACTCAGCATAACCAACCGTAAGGTGAACCTTACGTCTTATCTCAACAATTTTGGGGACGAGTAGCTGTGTCGCAGAAAGAGATCAACACGAATTCAGGGCGCCTGAATTAACGGCAAGACGCACCTCCTGTAAAGACCACTATTTAAAAAGGTCCAGAGCCGCCTCAACTCTTTCCAGGACCGATACGGCCAAGCGGAAATAGCCATTTCCCAGCAAAATTTCTAAAAAATTGAAGAAATTCCTATATCAGGCATTTAAACGAGAGATCACGGTGGGCAGGACACAGTCGCAGGTGGCTTCTCGCCTCCCAAAAGATATGAGCGACGAGGGTCTATCGTCAGATTAAATTCTTGGAGAGCGGTGCGCCCCAAAACCATTCTGAATTTCTCAGAGTCCTGCGTACTCAGAGTCAATTCAATCTCTTTGCACAGATTTCCGAGGGACAGGTCTGTTTTGATCATGAAGCAATTCTCGTCATGCCCTTCAAAATCCTTCAACAACTGCCGCCCGCTGATTGGTGCAACACCGACAATGCGGATATCTTCCCGTTCCGGCAGTGGTTGTATGCAGAAGCGAACCCAAAGAGCACCTTGCTTGCGAAAGGGCTCAATTAAAGAAACATGAAGCACGGAGGTTCTGGTTCCGGTATCCACCTTCGCCTCAATAGCACTTATGTTGAGAGCCGGCAATGCTAACCATTCACGCCAGCCGGACATTTTTGGCTGTTGCGAAAACGTCATTTTTTCTCCTCATTTCGATAGTGGACCAGATGACAACCTTCAGGAATGTCCTGACCCCGAACTGATCCTTCTGACTAAGCGGACAAACCGGTCAAAAAAATAAGATGGTTTCTTTTTTTGTGTTGAAAGATACCGGACACAAACTCTTGTCAGGTTCTTGATAAAAATAGCATTAGAAAAGTTCCCAGAATCATTAGAGCCAAACTTCCGATCGCCCATTTTGACAGCTTCAGATTCTGACGCTTAATCTTCCTGACATTGCGGTTGATGCGCTCCCAGACCTCGGTCTCGCTCAGCCCGACAGGAGTCTTCTTGAGAATCATCAGGACTTCATATGGGTCTGCCAAAATCACCTGATAGCAGTACTGCATCAGCATGTAGATTCCCTGACGGCTCACCTTAATCGTTTCCGGACAGCAGCCAATGCGAGACAATTCTCCGCGCACTTTCAAGGTGGCCTCCTCGGCGCGCCTGTTCAGTTCGGCAATACCGTATATACTGACCGGTCCCTTCATTATTTTTCCTGGATATGAATGAGTTACATTAGATTCTGAAGCCAATAGTTCGTTCCTCGAATAATTATTTCGCGAGCGGGGAGCTGCCAGAAACGGCAACACACTGCTGCAGCGTTTTCTTATGTTTCCCGACGAGTCCTTTTCATTCTCTGTTTTGTTTGTCAGGGAACGTTCGGGATGGTTGTCACCTCCCCTTTATGATTGCGCAGGGTATACTCCTGCTTGTCTTTAGCGGAGATGTAATAGTCCGGCATCAGAGGAATTTTCCCGATATTGGTAGCAACCACATGCATCGGCTGGGCGAGTCCGGTTGTATGCCCACGCAGGGCATCGCGAATTAACTCTGCTCCTTTTTCAACCGGGGTGCGAAAGTGATCGATCCCCGGCGCGGCCTCACAATAGAAGACGTAGTAGGGCTTGATGCGAACCGTAAGCAGTTTTTGATGCAACGTCCGGAAGGTCTCAACATCATCATTGATCCCCTTCAACAGAACCGCCTGGTTGCCGACCTGAATGCCACTGCTCAGTAATTTGAATACGGCCCTGGAGGTCGTTTCAGTAATTTCGTTCGGATGGTTGCACTGGGTATTTATCCAGATGGGAACCCTATGATAGCCACCGAGGACCTTCATCAGTCCAGAGTCAATGCGCTGCGGCAAGACGATCGGCGTACGTGTTCCAAAGCGGATCATTTCGACATGGGGCATTTCCCGCAATTTGCATATCAGGTATTCAAGCTGTTCGTCAGGCAGCAGAAAGGGGTCGCCGCCGGTAATTAAGACATCCCGGACTTCGTTATGCTCAGCGATCCACTGCAATCCTTCGTCAACGTTGAAGTCAAGTTGAAGGTCGCCGTCGACAACAAGTTCCTTACGAAAGCAGTGCCGACAATAGATGCCACAGGCCTGGGTGACCGTAAATGCAACCCGGTCGCGGTATTGACGAGCGATACTGTCGGGACGAACCTCTTCAGTCGAGCGATTTTCCTTCCAGAGCAGGTAGTCATTCATACCAAAGGTGTTTTGCTGCTCCAACCTGGAGGGGATAACCTGTCTGCGAAGTGGACAGTCCGGATCGTCAACATCCATCAGAGAGGCAAAATAAGGTGTCGTACCCCATTTTGTTTTATTAGATTCCAGGACAGCCCGCTCCTCGTCGGTCAGATGGATATACTGTTCGAGCTGCTCAATACTATTGACAAAGTTGTTCAACTGATCTTTCCAGGGCATCGAATAATCGAGATTCTCTTTAATACGTGCTGAATTCATGGGAATAGGCTCTTTTCAGTTATAAATATTTTTCAGTCAGGGTCTTAACTTCCAGGGGCTTGAAGGGTTCGGAGATCACATCCTCCACGAGACCTGCAAATTCTCCTTTGCCAGCCTCCAGCATCCCTTCGTCCAAAGTTAAAACGACCGGCGTCTTATATGTTTCGGATGATCCTTTCAATGAAACAAGGACGTTATAGACATCTTGTAAATTTTCCTTTTGGCTCTCAACGACAATCAAATCAGGCTTCGTCCTTAAAGCCATATCTAGGCATGCCGCAAGTTTTTTAGTGTGGAGAAATTGCCGGTCGGCCTGCCAGAGCAGCAGCTCAAACAGGGTGCCAATTTCTGGTCGATCTCCTGCGATAAGAATTTTATTCATGCTCGTTTCTCTCCTAGAGACTTGCACCAGACGTTCATGCCTTGCAGCCCGCGAGAGATATGTCGAGTTGTGGTCGCCCCCCGCGTTGATATACGTTTTTTCAAATTCGACTCCTCATGTCACAGCTGATCAGGCGTGCATGGCGGCACTGGGGTTAATCCCTGCGGTAGCCAACTCCCCTGCCAGCCTGTTGCGTTAACCCCGTGTCAGAATCCGCTGAGCGATATCGGCAAAAAGGTTCACCCTGATCGGTTTCCATTTTGTCTTTCCAGTCGTTCATTGCCTGACGGTGTCAGACTAATCGTTTCGTCATGGTCGGAGAGCAATTTCTCAATCCCGGTTGTTTCCATTTCCTGTCCGTATTCAAGATTTAGATGGAGCTCACATTGATCACACTTCCGGTCACAAAATTTTTCTTCGTACTTGTCAGGCTCTTTATAGGTCGTAATCACCCCCTCGTAATTACGCAAAACGACCTTGTTCGTCGCGAGAGAAATCAGATAGTTCGGGCCGAGCGGAATCTTGCCACCCCCACCCGGCGCATCGATGACAAAGGTGGGAACAGCGTAGCCGCTGGTGTGGCCGATCAGACTTTCCATAATCTCTATGCCTTTACCCACCGGGGTGCGAAAGTGAGACAATCCTTCGGAGAGATCACATTGATAGAGGTAGTAAGGCCTGACCCGGTTCTCCACAAGCTTGTGAACCAGTGACTTAATGATGCGCGGGCAATCGTTAACCCCCGATAGCAAGACAGATTCATTCCCCAGTGGAATCCCTGCATCAGCAAGTTTGCTCAACGCCTGGCGGGACGAAGTACTGATTTCACGGGGATGGTTAAAGTGCGTGTTCAGCCAGACCGGATGATGTTTTTTCAGGGTTGCGACCAATTCGTCTGTCACCCGATAAGGAAGGACAGCCGGGATCCGCGTGCCGATTCGAATGATCTGGATATGTTCTATCTCCCGAAGTTCCGTGAGCAGCCAGTCCAGGTAGGCATCCTTGAGCATCAGAGGATCACCGCCGGTGATAAGGACGTCCCGGACTTCCGATGCGGATCGAAGGTAATCGAGGCCGGCATGGACCTGCTCGAGGTGAGGGATATTCGTTGTGTCTTCAGCCCTGCGCTTGTGGGTGCAGTGCCGACAGTACATGGCACAAACATTACTCACATGAAATTGGGCCCGGTCAGGATATCGATGTGTGATACTGGAAACAGGTTTGTCCTGGGACGTAACTGGTGGAGTGCCGATATCACATCTGGTGACTTCCAGTTCTTGGGCATTCGGAAAGGATTGCCGGAAAATCGGATCGTTGAGGTAGTCCTGCCGGTCGATTAAAGAAAGGTAATAGGGTGTGACAGCCAGCGGGAACTTTTCCAGTGTCTGTTCTGCCTTACGCCTTTCGTCCGGCTCAAGTTCAATTCCAAGCAGTTTTTCAAATGTTTCGAGCCTGGTGACAACATGCCTGAGTTGCCATTGCCAGTCTGTCCACTTAGACGTTGATATTTTTCCGTCATTTATCCGCTCAGCAATTTTTTGTTGGACGCTTGAATAAATACTCATCACGTTAAATTCAGTCGTTTCTATGTCCACATTATCTACAGCAAAACACCTCAGACTAATGATTTCGTCTGGCCAGCATATTTGGTGATAATAAAATGGATGATTAAGCCGCGACAGGCGGCTGTGATCTGCCGATACACTAAATGGGATTGATGTCTTGAGGGGGTCAGGAATGTGTCATTTCTATCATCTCCATGAGCAACGGATCTAAATGCCGCGTCTGAGTGACGGTTTGCGCTCTAATGTTTCGTGTACGAATGATTCTTGCAGAAACCAACTATGCTGTCAAGTCGACTCACCAGGACCAACACAAAGGGGGGAAGGCAGGAATACGGAAGCGGGCGTTAAAGCCTACTTCCCTTTAGACAAAGAACCGGTTTCAAGAAGAGGCGCGGCACCAATATGGCGTGCCTCCATCAGATCAACCAGCTTTTCCAGAGCGAGGGTAATTGAGACCTGTTCTATCTCTGGGAGTTCAACGAGTGAATTTGCGAGGGTTTCCTGCAAAAGGGAAGGAGCTTCATCGACGAGTTTTTCACCGAGTGGAGTCATCAGCAGGTGGACCAGTCGGCGATCTTTGCTGTCTCGGTTACGTTTTACCAGATTTTTCTCTTCGAGGCGGTCGACAATACCAACCACAGTACTCGGGCTCAAGTAAACCTTTTTCGCCAGATGACTGCTGGAGATGGGGGCTTCTTCCTTGATAGCCATGAGACAGGCGAGTTGTGGCCCGGTAATATTGTGCAGACTGGACAGTTTGTGTGAATGGATATCGACAGCTCGAATGATGCGACGCAGTGCTTGGAGAATGCGCAGATCATAACTCGCTTGCGGAATATGGGGCTCCTGATCACTGGCAAACTTGTCTGTTGATTTCTCCATAAGAGCCCTCCCAAAGGATCTACATGACACCTTAACGTGTCGGCATTGAACACATTGCTAACACTTTAATATTGGAAGGTCCTTTGAGCAAGCCTGAATCGCCCCTCTTCACTGATGAGTTAATGGGCGAAAGAGGGCAAAGACGAGCCTTTCACTGTCATCCAAGAAAATTCGATAGGCATCAGGAGAATTGGGGTTGAAGATGGCATAAAATGTGATTAGTTAATAAAATAGATGCTGAAATGCTCTGAGGGATGAGGTGGTGTCATGATCAACAAGGATGCCAGTAAAAATCTGGAAAAAGAGGCTCTGCGACGCGCCCTTCTCGCTGAAATGCTCTTTTCGACCAATAAACGACATATCAAAAATTCGCCGAACCTCTGGAACAGGGTCATGCAAGAGCTGTTGAAAGAACGCAGAATGTGAGGACATTCTATTCCCCGCATGAATTGTAAATAGCCAATCCAGAGTTGCGGAGCGGCTATTTATACATCCGATAAGGGGCGAAAAACAAAAAGCCTCTCCTCCATGGCTACTCCCAGCGTCCGTCTTTCCGTTGGTGAAGCTCAACCTGGATCGATCCGATCTGTCCTCGATCGTTAATAAACGAACTAAGCAGCCAGCTCACTAGGCTGATGATCAACGAACCGAGCAACGCTGATCCGAAGCCGTTTACGATCAGTCCGCCGATTAGACCCGAGGTCATGAGCAGCAAAAATGCGTTGATCACGAAAGTGAACAGGCCTAGCGTGAGAACGTTGATGGGCAGGGTAAGGATGATCAGAACAGGACGAAAAAAGGCATTGAGGATCCCTAGCACCAGAGCGGAGAGAAGTGCGGTGCCAAAGCTGCCGACTTCTATCCCTGGAAACAGGTAGGCGGCAACGATAATCGCCAGCGTCAGGATCAGCCATCGAAGAATGATACCGTTCATCCCTTTAGATTAACCCAACTTTAAAAGTGCGCAACTTATTACCTGGGGTTTCCAGGTGACTCTGGGATAGAGAACTGATGTCCGGTAACCATTGTTTAGGTTGCATTTGATTATTGAGGGTCGTAAGGGCAGGCATTCAGACCCTCCCGCTGCCGATTTGCAATCCTAACCTGGATTATGTTAAGTTCCGCACGTTGATGGCGGCGTTCTTTCTGAGCGTTCCGACCATAGACCCGCAACTGAGGTGGACCGTTTTTGCCCCAGGCAGGAACGGGACGAACCCTCTCTCATCAGGGCAGCACTGGATCTTGACGCTCCGTCTCGATACCGGGTGCGGGCGGCCCTGTCCTTAACAAACAATTGATTAATGACTGAAATGGCACGTTGCTACCGGCCTGCTCTCTCCACACAACAGAGGTTCTCTCTGCTGTTAATCTCTATGACCACATCTGCTGCACATGCCTCTGCTGATAGCGCTCTCTTTATGTCGGTGCACCTGTTTCAGCACAGCGTTCATGGGGAGAAAGCCGCCATTTAGGCGGAGCGGGTTCTTGCACTAATGCTCGGGTTTGCGAAAGTTCGGGCACGACAACTCTGCGAACAACAAGGGTGATATTATGAAGCACGCAAGTACAGCAGACAGAGAAGATTGCAATTGGCTTAACGTGGATTGGCAGGAGGAACTGAAGCATAACATCACCTCGGTTGCGGCCCTGGAGGAGTACCTCCCCCTGAGTCCAGACGAACGTCAGGACCTGGAAAAAATCACTGCCCGCCACCCGATGAACATTCCGCGCTACTACCTGAAACTGATCAATCCGGCAGATCCGGATGATCCAATCCGCAAGCTGGCTATTCCCTCAACAGACGAGCTGATTCTTACCGGGGACATGGGGGAGACAACCGGCGATCCCTATGGAGACGACAAGCACGACAAGGGAAATGGCATCCTGCACAAGTATCCCTACACGGCGCTGGTTGTGGCAACAGAGTACTGCTCCATGTACTGTCGACATTGCTTTCGCAAGCGGATGGTTGGCTTGCCGAATGATCAAACCGTCAAGAACTTTAAGCAGGCGGCTGAATACATTGCCTCCCATACGGAAATCAAGAATGTTGTTATGTCGGGTGGCGATCCATTACTTCTCCCGACCGACGTACTCAAAGAAATGTTGGATGCCTTGCGCGATATTGATCATCTCAATTACGTCCGGATCGGCTCCCGTGCCCCGGTGGTATTCCCGCAACGTATTTTCGACGACGGACTGATCGAACTCCTCGCTGACTTCAATCGCAGCAAACCACTTTACGTCCCAACCCACTTCAACCACCCCAACGAAATCACCCCGACAGCCCGGGAGGCAGTACAGAGGTTGCGCAGCGCCGGTGTGACTGTGAATAACCAGGCGGTGCTGTTGCGCGGCATCAACGATTCCGTCGAGGCCCTGACCAAGCTGATGGATGGCCTGCTGAAAATCGGGGTCAATCCTTACTACCTCTACCAGTGCATGCCGGTCGAACGGGTCCGCCACCAGTTTCAGGTGCCACTCAAGTCGGGTGTCGATCTGGTCGATGACGCCCGGCGCAAGATGGATGGCTATGCCAAACGCTTCAAATTCATTATCGGCCACGACATCGGCAAACTTGAGATTTGCGGCCGGGTTGACGACAAATTGATTTTGAAGCAACTCCATGCCCGCCCGGGTTACCAGCATGAGTCGTCCCGCATCCTGGTGAGACAGCTGACAGAGAAGGGCGGTTGGCTTGATGACCTCCCGGAAGTGTCCCTGTAGATGAAATCCGGCAAAGGAGACTCAACCATAGTATAATTCAGCGGATTCTCTCCTGCGCCACTCGCGGGTTCTTTTCGAAGAGAAATCAACAAAACAAGCGGGCCTACAGATTTATTCTGTAGGCCCGCATGCTTCTACAGCCATTGCCGAGACCCGACCGGTGCCAACGGCATGAAACAATCGACATAAAGCTCCTCGCTGACGGGATTTTTCCGGCGGCGTGTAGAAATCACTGCGGGTTCAGGCAACTGAGCTGCGCAGAATTCCTCCTGGGAACTGAACTTTCAATTCGGGCCGGAGACGTTCGCTCTTCGTCCCAGGCTTATGGTAGATGACAAATAATTACGACCTATTTAGACCTCTGCCGACTGAAAACCATCTTCTGATCGGCCAGTTTTTCCGGAGGGCCAACCCAGGCATAAGCGAGCAGGGAAGGTTCGTGATCACTGGTTGTGATCCGGTGAAGGTGGTCCGGGGGATTGAGAATCAGCGAGCCGGGGACATAAACTCCGACATCGTTCTCAGAGATGGATCCACTCAAGCAGAAATAGGATTCCGCAATTCCCTGGTGTCTATGCGTCGGATAGGTGGTCCCCGGCGCAAACAGGACCAAGCCGAGGATCAGTTCCTCTGATACGACTGGCCCCCGAGGCCCCATTAATACAGAAAAAGCGTACCTGTTGCCCAATCCGGAAGGAAGCTTGCCGTAACCGAACTCCCAATGGAGCTGGTCGCGAATTCGTTCAATCGCTCTTGCCAGCGGGGCCGTGGGATGTGACAAGCCGAGGTCGAGAGCCCTGGACAAATGTGCGCAAACTGGTTTTTCCGAAGCCAGGGGTTGATGGAAGGCCGGGCTGAGTTTCAACAACCGCGACAAGCGATGACGTACTTCCTTTTGATGTGAACGGATATTCGCACTGCCACCTGCTGAGCTGAACCGATAAAGTTTGTAGAACTCGCGGAGCAGATAAAGCCAATCGGGGGAGCGTCTGAAATGGTGTTGAAATGATGGATTCTCCGAGAATTCGTTCATCGCACCCACCCTCGTAATTGCGTTATCACCGTCGATCTTTTTACTTTACGTATGATGACCAACCGAAATAAGCCAAACTGTCGACACTCCCCACCCCCAGATACCAAAACAACCATTGAGCATCCTCTCCACTCGCTATTGCTCTTCAAAGGTACAACGGCCTGGTTTGCCCCGCAGGTTAATTCGGCAAAAGAGTCGGTAATGATTATGATATCTCTTTTCCGCTAAAGCACAAACGGCCAGCCCGATATCTCGGGCTGGCCGTTTTCATCACTAAGATGTTCTGCAAATCAACAAACCGACTCATTGCCAGGGGCAATAAATGGCTACGTGGTCCATTTACGGAGTCCAGGTTTTCATGAAACTGGCAACCTCAGTCGCAAAGGCCTCTTCATTTGCAATATCTTCCATTTCCAACAGGTAGTCGATATCTTCTCCTTTGAGGAGACACAGGCACGCATAATCGGAACCGACCTGAACACTGAGAGCATTTTCAAGCGTAACCTCCCCGTCCATAAATTTCGGATCTTTCGACTCCTCGTAGTCCAACACTTTTACCCCAACCTGTGCCAGTGCTTTTGCCATTCTCTTTGCCAATAACATTGAGAGCAACCTGCTTTCTTGTTTATATTTTTCTTCTGTCAGAGGAAAATACCCAGCACTGACCGAGGACAACCCAACTCGGCAGCAATGAATTTCTGCTAGCGTAGAGGATTTATCGCCATCGGTCAATTCGCGGAGCGGCCCAGGATTCTTTGCTGAGACGCTTGCAAAGCAAAATCTTCAGCAACAGGGGGTTCTCAAACCCTGTATGACGAGAAAGGCCGACGCCGGATAATCGGATCGGCCTTTTATCTGTAATAAGAGGTGTAACGGTTAAAAGGTCGCTGGGCCATCAGTTGGCAAGAGCGAAATAAATGTAAACCTTTCAATGACTGTTTCGTCTAAACCCGCAATGTAATCGCATGGCCCATAAAATATCACCAAAGGAGAAACAGATGAAAAGCCGAACGATCGCCATCATTGGAATTGTTACAGCAATCCTGATGACCGCCTCAGGGGGTGAGCTTGCCCTAGCACGAGGTGGAGGAGGCAAAGGAGAAGGCTCCTATAACAGAAGTGGCTCTGACGCGCGGATGCCAAAGGCCGGGAAGACCTATCAGCACCAATCCAAACAACAAAACCAATACCAGTATCGTCAGAACAATGGGATGTTCGCAACTCAGTCGAGGAATGGACAAATGCACGATGGCCAAAATAACTTAAGAACCCGGACGCAGCTCAGAGACCCTGACTCTCCTGTGTTCGAAAGATCAAAATAAGAATTAAGCAGAGCAACGCTGTGTACTGAGTCAAAAGCAAAGCTGTCAGAATTATATCCGGAAGATCGAGCCACGGGTTATTCACCTGGAGAGATAATTGGAGCCTTTAGTATCATTCGGGCGATGTAAACTTCGCTCTAGAGATCAGGGCAGGGTGAATCACCCTGAGTTTCTTAGTCACTGCTGCGTCAATAAACAACGATAAACATACAATCAATCACTAAACAAACCGCAACGGCAAGAGGGCCTACAGACTAAAATCTGTAGGCCCTCTTGTTTACGGCGCCCAGAGCAGGGCAGTGATAAGCACCGAAAATGTTTACTTGGAGATACTATGATGTTTAGAAATCTTACTTGAAAACATCAAAGATACTTTTGCGCGCCTTTTTCACAAAACCCTGGTCCGCAAACAATGCATCAAGTTCCCCGGCA
>PKUD01000062.1 GCA_002869695.1 Desulfuromonas sp.
AAAAGACACCAAAGTCCAAGAGTATGCGGATCTGATGGTCGGTGAAGTTGACCGTTTGAACAGAACGGTCTCGGCATTGCTGCAATTTTCCAGGCCGCGCGAACCGGAACTGAAACCCTTTGACCTGTGTCCATTACTACAACGCGCTGTGACGATGGTTCAGGCTGATGCAGACAACCAGCAGGTCCAGATTGACTTACTTTTACCCGATGGAAAGTTAGAAATAATTGCCGACCCCGACCTCTTACAGCAGGTCTTGCTGAACCTTCTGCAAAACAGTCTTGGAGCCTCCACAGCAGGTGATCAAATAACTCTAAGCGCATCCTCTCGGGACAGTGCAGTTGAACTGATGGTGCAGGATTCCGGGAAAGGGCTATCATCGGAAGAAAAGACGAAGATGTTTGATCCTTTCTATACGACCAGAAAAGAAGGAACAGGCCTTGGTCTAGCGGTGGTCCAGCAGATTGTCGAGCAGCATAACGGACAGATCAAGGTGGAGAGCCAAGAAGCCCATGGAACATGCATCATCGTGAGCCTACCGGTCGATGGGGAAGAATCATGAAAACATCTGATAGCCGCTTATTGCTGGTAGACGATGACAAAGCACACCGGAGCATGCTTAAAGCGCATCTCGGTGGGGAAGGTTATGATCTGGTTGAAGCGGATGACGGAGACGTCGCCGTATATTTGGTGAAAGAGAATCACTTTGACCTGATCCTGCTCGATCTCAAGATGAAACGCATGGGGGGCATGGAAGCCCTGAGCGCAATTCACCAGTTAAAGCCGAATCTCCCTGTTGTCATTATCACTGCCTTTTCCTCGATTGAGACAGCCGTTGAGGCCATAAAAAAGGGCGCATTCGATTACATCACCAAACCTGTTGACGCCGATGCCCTGCTTCAGACCGTCGAACGATCCCTCGAAGTCTGTCGATTGAAGGAGGGAGCACTTCAACAACAGGAGGCGGACTCTGATCTCGGCAACTTGATCGGCAGCAGCCAGGCAATGCAGGAGTTAGCGGAAAATCTTGGTCTGGTAGCGCCTTCGGATGCGACTGTGCTCATCTCGGGAGAATCAGGGACCGGTAAGGAGTTGGTTGCTGGAGCCGTCCACAATAACAGCCTTAGAAAAGAAGCGGCCTTCATCAAGGTCAACTGTGCTGCGCTAAATGAAAACTTACTGGAGAGCGAACTATTCGGTCACGAGAAAGGGGCGTACACCGGCGCAACGGAACAGCGCAAAGGACGCTTTGAACTGGCAGATCAAGGGACATTGTTTCTGGATGAGATCGGCGATATGTCGCCGACGACTCAGGCCAAAATCTTGAGAGTCTTACAGGAAGGCGAGTTCGAGCGACTTGGTGGCACACAAACGATCAAGGTCGATGTGCGTTTGATCGCTGCGACCCACTGCGACCTGAAGCGGATGGTTGACGAAGGACATTTTCGCCAAGACCTCTTCTATCGACTGAGTGTTGTCCCTCTGCATCTGCCACCATTGCGTGAAAGACCGATGGATATTCCTGCTCTGGCCGAGCACTTTCTGAACCTCTACGCCGAAAAGAACAGAAAAGACCTCCGTTCGTTTAATTCAGAAGCCCTCGAAGCCCTGTTGTCCTATTCGTGGCCCGGCAACATCCGGGAGCTGGAAAATGCCATCGAACGGGCCGTCATCCTCTGCCTCGACGAACAGATTGGCTTGTCCCATCTTCCGATTCAGGTCCGTCAGGCCTTCGCCAAAGACGTGCAGCGGCCATTTGCCGTCAGGCCGGGCATGACCCTCAAAGATATGGAAAAAGAACTTATCCTTTCCACTCTTCGCCAAACTGACAACAACCGAACCCAAGCCGCAAAAATTCTCGGTGTGACCCGACAGACCTTGCAGAACAAACTCAAGGACTATGGTCTCACCTGATACTGTCAAAACTTTTTACAGACGAGCGATATCTAACCCTGCCAACCGGTAAATATTTTGCCAGTCAGCATCCGTTCAAAATCAATTCGTCAATAAATCCAAAGCCTTAAGAATATGGCACCGGCTTTGCTCTCTTTAGAGGCATTCACTAAAAGGAGAGCCTCATGTTGAAAAAGATTCTGTTGCCAATATTTATTCTCGGAACCGTATTTGTCTTGTCCGGTTGTGGACACTACTGGGGATGTGGAAGTGGTCATTATCATGGACATGACCATGACCGTGGACACAAGCATTATCAGGGTTGCGGTCATCCCGGATACGAAGGGTAACGATTATGTTTTGTGGTCCAGGATCTAGCTGGGGTGGTTGGCATATGGGAGGGTGGTTTATGCCGGGATTTTTCATTCTCATCTTCATTGCCATTATTGTATGGCTGCTTTTTCGTCGTCAGCCGTACCCTGTCGGCACAGCATTGGCCTGTCCAAAATGTTCGGGCGGGATTCTGCCAAGCTACTTCCGGTGCCCTCACTGCGGAGAAACGCTTAAGCACAACTGTCCGAATTGCAGCAAGGTTGTCGAGCAGAATTGGTCACATTGCCCTTACTGCGACGACACTGCCACAACAGATAACAAAGGAGCATAGTCATGAAGAAGATCGTATTGATTTTGGGAGCAGCAAGCGTTATTGGACTATTTTTGTTTGTCTCAACAAGCCTTGCATGCAATGGATGCTATGGCCATCGTGGTTCATATACTCAGTCCAACTTGACCGATGAGCAAGGACAGCAACTGGATGCCATCAATGATAAATATGCGAAGGAACTCGAAGCGATACAGGATTCTCTCAACGACAAATCCCAGGAGTACAAAGAAGCACGTGCAAATGAAAACACGACGGTTGGCACTTTAAACAAGCTGGAAGCCGAGATGACAGACCTTAAGAGGCAATATGGAAAGGTGCTTGACCAGGCTAATTCGGAAGCTGACGTAATTCTGCCTGACGGTTATGATCCCCAGTTTGCCTGTGGTTACAGCGGGTGTAATCACCAGCACCACAGGGGATATGCGTCAAAGGGGCGGCATGTGGGGGAAGGGCCACGACATGAAATGGGTGGTCGTCATATGTCTTCTTGCTGGCGATGGTAGACTTCAAAATAACCATTCTTCCTTTATGATATATAAACGGCCAACATGAAATTTCGTGTTGGCCGTTTTGTGTTCTCAAATGTCGTAAATTTTGAGGTGAGCCATGCACCATTTGTCTAGTTGAGTGCTGGCCAGTCCAGATTCATAGTTAATTCACCATGTTCATAAAGAGAACACCCTGCGAAGCGGGTAGCATCGTTATCTGTAACAGATATTGGTTCCATGCTAACATCTAAATCTCCACTAATAGTGTATTCAAAATATGGTTTGTCATAATACCCCCACAGCCCATCGCAGCCAATTTCCTCCACGCTCCACAATTCAAATGTGATTCCCCCCTCTCCTGACAAATAACCACCTACAAAACCAATGGCTATGCCGTCTGAATTTTGCCATGTACCTTCCAGGTTTCTACCATTTTGACTATCAATATGTACCCGAAGGCTTCGAGTCTCTTTATTACTCACAAAAGTGCCGGACCAAGTACCACGCAGATTCGGGATTGGGCTACTTGA
>PKUD01000172.1 GCA_002869695.1 Desulfuromonas sp.
ACATTATCCCAGATAGAGACGCCATAACCTTCAGGCTGATTGAGAGCATACTGAGCCTGGTCCTGATCAACCGGCACACCACTTTGATCAAAATCATGAGGATCGAGGAAGGTCACTTGATCGACCGGGATGTCGTAATACGCCAGGCGCTCGATGGCCTCACTGGTAACCGCGGAACCGAAACTGTGGGCGATGAAATGGAGCGGGATGTCGTCAGTGTGGTCGGTATTTGTTGGACTGACATCAACCACGTCAAGACCAACCAGCATAGAGAAAAGGGCATCGCCAGCAGCTTCCGTCCAGCCACCGGAGGAGCGGTTTGATTCGGCGGCCCAGTCAAAAAGCAGGACAAGCTCACCGGTGGTACTGCTATCGCCGGCACCGGGCAATTCCGACTGGGTCAGGTCAAAAAGACCCGGCTCCTCATCATCAGCAATATCATAATCCAGGTACCAGCTCTGGTTGGGCAAGGCATGAATCGCCTCGGCAATCGGGGCCAGCGAGTCGCCATTGTCGTCCGTCAGCTGATAGCCGTGGGTGACGATGGTGGCGCCACTGAATATGACACCGCTGTTTTGCAGGAAGCTTTGCACATACGAGAACGTCGCCGATTCCTGCTCAACCTCATTATTGCTGGCGTCAACACCCAGCGAGACATTGGCCAGGGTGACATCGTCCCTGCGGATGAGGGTGTCCTTCCCGCCGCCATCGAAAATTGAAATGGCCGGTGCATCGGCATGGCTGCCGATGTTGTCGATAATGATCGTGTCATCACCGATTCCCAGATTTATCCTCAGGGTTTCCAGGGTGGAAAGAGAAAAATCGTGGTCCTCGAACTCACCCGTTGTACTTTCAACCGTCAGGGTGCCGGGAGAGCTTTCGTATATCCTGATATCCTCACCGCTGTTGAATAACGTATATGGTTCTTGATTAATGGTTATAACAGCATCTTGGACTGTACTTAAGCCTATCGGCTCAAAACCACTGTAGGTTAGTGACTGGCCGTCAAATACGATATCCCCTGAGTCAGGCCCGGAAGGCAGAGACTCTACCTGCTGATATGATCCTTCGAGGGAAATACTGTCAAAGCCGCCGTCGCCACCTTCAAGCTGGCCGGACAATCCGCCACCGGGAGCGAAGACAAAGGTATCCTCATTCCCGGCTGCACCGGTGAGGTTTTCAATGCCGGAAAATTCAATCCCCTCAACGTCACCGGTGTCCTGACCGTCAACATTCCAGGTACTGTCAAAATTGGGTCCAACAAGGGTATCGCCGTCACCGGAGGTGGTGTCAATGAAGTTGATGCCGTTTTCAAGCAGGAGGGGTGCGTCCAGGTCGACCACCAGACGATCCGGGTCAGCGGAGCCCATGATCGTCACACCGGACGTTTCACTCAGTGCCTGTTCAATCAGAACTGAGCTATCGGTGTTGTCGATAAGCTGAAGCACGCTCGAGTCTGCATCGTCCAGTTGCAGCGTGAGATCAAGCGCGGCTGCGCCGGCAAAAAACAGGTCTGCCGACAACAGAAGGCGTGGCTCTAGCGGCTCGAAAATTGTTTTTCTACGCGGTCGGGACGTTTTGGAGGAAAGAGGTTTGTGATCAAAAAAGCGAGAGCCTCTAAATTTACGATACCGTCTCATACTCACTTCCTCCGCTGGCGAGGTCTATCTAAAAACATGCCCCTGTCTGCTAACAACGTTCTAAAAATATGCCCGATCCGTCTCTTTAAATTCGGTTCTATAAAATCAGGATTTCATTGGGTCTCATTTCGGCCATTAGAGGCTTCTTTTGTGCGAAAAACCCCAGAACACTGTTATGCAATACACATTCCAATATATAAATCTAATAATTTCAAAGGAGTAAACAAGGGATTTTTTCGCTGTAAAGATTTCCGACATAAACACTAGGGAAAAGATCGATATTTTTTAATGAAACCACGACAAAGAAATCTTTTTGAGAAGGCAGAAAAACGGAGAGAGCAGGGTTCTGCTCTCTCCGGAAGGGGGTGACGCCATATGTCCCGGGGTCGCTAGATCCGGATCATCCACTCATCGTCGGCTTCATGATCCCATTTGGCGCCGACCTTGTACCACTTGCTCGGATCGATCTGCAGCAGCGGATCGTTCTGCCAGGACCGCTTGGCTGAGGCATCGCTCAGTTCACCGCTGACGTCATCGAAGACCAGCGCGGTGGCCCGCTCACCTGCAGCCAGTTCCGCATCCATGACACCTTGATCATCATGCTGATATCCGGCGGCATGACCCAGTTCATGCATCACTGCCGAGAGCAGGTCCATGTTCCCCGCTGCCTCGCTATCGCCTGGTGCGACCAGACTGCCGGAGCCATCGGCGACAAACTCCGCATCGTCTGCGGGTGTGCTGTCGACGAACCAGCCATGACCGGCACCATCGATATCGATTGTCACCTCGCCATCGTCTGTGCGGCCGAGCAGCAGTCCGTCGAGATCGGCGATCGTAAAGTCGACCCCTGCCATCCGCGCCAGGGCCACCTCGTCCACCAGGCCCGAAGCGCTCCAGCGATCGATCGCCGCGGCGACGATCGGTGCCAGGCTCTCATCACTCAGCGCCTCACCCGCAGACGGGTCTGCAGCGGCAGTGGCGGCAACCAGTGCCGCATCGCGGAAGGCCGGGTCATCGGTACGGATGGTCACACTGTCAAAGGAGGCCATTCCATCCTTGGCCAGCAAGCCGAAGTCCCCGTCGACGGTGACGGCATTAAAGACATGACCGGCCATCGCCTGCCAGTTCTGGGCGCCTTCTGCTTTGAGGGCCACATCGACAGTGGTCCCCTTGAGGGACAGGGCCAGTTCATAATCGGCGCCCGCCTTGATCTTCAGGTCGGTCGCCGCATCAACCACCCACTTGCCACCGATGAAGTGGCCGATGACCAGGGTGTTATTGTCGGCCGAGATGCCGGCATACTTGAAGTCGTCCGCACCGTAGTAATCGAAGACGATTCCGGTGGTGGCCTCTGTGTTGACCGTCACCTCGACATCGAGAACCGAGTTAGCCTGAAGTCCTCCGGACAAACCAAGATCAACGAGACTCATGGTCCGGTCGGTATTTACCGGAAGTCCCTGGTAGGTACCTGAGTCAATCGTCCAGATACCAGTACCAAGCACCGGTACAGTGGTAATTACGGAACTGCCTTCGAAGTCTTCCGTG
>PKUD01000154.1 GCA_002869695.1 Desulfuromonas sp.
GAGCGCCGCGCCCTGCGTGACCAGTTCGAAACTGCTCCCCTGTGCAGTGGGATGCTCCGGTCGGTTCTGGATATGGCAATAGAGACAGTCTTCATCCGCGACCGGGGGATGCGGTGAAGCCACGTCGGCGAACTCGGCATGACAACCTGCGGTCAGGCAACCCTCAGCCGCAACCACCGGCAGGCTCAAGGTCGGCAGGCAAAACAGAACAAATGACAATATGCGCACAAACACCATGGAGGTCCTTCCTCGACAAACCACATCGACCCAGTCACAGATCATTTTCCGGCTGTGGTCCCGTTGAAGTTTGAACAGTAATCCTGTTCTCGCCACCTTGGTCGTCAGACTGGGTGTTCCATCGAATGCAACCTGGCATCTCGATCAGGACAACCCCAAATAAATCACAATAAAATGTTGTGCTGTTTAAACTCGCTGCCAGAAACAGGCCAACCAATTCAACCCGGGAAACCCTTAAAAACCGGGCTCATCCGGAACCACCGATATCCGCATGTGATAACCGGCGGAAGCGAACAGGGCCTTTTCCCGGAAAACATCCACATACGGAAACACTGCGTGACGATTCAGCCCCGCTAGTGGCCCCGGCCACGCCCGTAGGAAATCCCCAGCTTCTCCATCTTGTGGCGCAGGGTGCTGGGGTGAATCTGTAAAATTTCGGCAGCCCCGCCGGACCCGTTGACCTTACCCTTGGTCAGTTCCAGGACCTTTTCGATCTGGCGGGCGACCACGTCATCCAGACTCAGGGCACCGTCTCCCTCAGTGGCTGCGGAATAGTTACCGGCAAAATCGGTTGCCTCCGACACAGGGTCAAGGGCAACGGATTCGTGAACATGTTTTTCCGGCAGCAGGCTCGACAGCATCGAGGCGACCACAACCTCAAGCGGCTGATCCTTCCCGCGGCTCTTGATCAGTGCCCTTTCAATGACATTTTCCAACTCCCGCACATTTCCCGGCCAGTCGTAACGGATCAGGCGCTCGACACAGGCTTCGTCGATCGACACCGGCGGCCGCATGCCCATCTCCGTCGCCTTCAGGTTCATAAAGTGGTGCATCAAAGGAATGATATCCTCTCTCCGCTGGCGTAGTGGGGGGATCTCGATCGGGAAGACATTGAGCCGGAACCAGAGATCCTTGCGGAAGGTCCCCTCCATGACCATTCTTGCCAGATTTCTGTGGGTCGCGGAAATGACCCGGATATTCACCGGGATCGCCTCAACGCCACCGACCCGTTCAATCTCCTTGCTCTGCAGAACCCGCAACAGCCTGACCTGGGCTGACATCGGCAGCTCACCGATCTCATCAAGCAGGATCGTCCCGCCGCTGGCGCGTTCGAAGCGCCCCAGTTTGCGGCTGGTGGCGCCAGTAAAAGCGCCCTTTTCATGGCCGAACAGCTCACTGTCGATGAGTTCATGCGGGATCGCCCCGCAATTCACCTTGATCATCGGACCGTCGCGGCGCGGGGAGGCCTGGTGAATGGCATTGGCGACAATCTCCTTGCCGACCCCGGTTTCACCCAGCAGCAGGACGGAATTGTTCAGATGACCGACCTGCTCGACCATCTCCATCACGGACTGGAGCCCCCCGTCGGCGCCGATAATGGTCACCTGCGATGTCCGTTTGAGTTCTTTGTTGAGGAAGCGGTTATCATCCGCCAGCCGCTCCTTGATGCGGTTCAACTGCTCATAGGTCAAGGCATTGGAGACGGCGATGCCGAACGGCTCGTTGGTTTCATTCAGCAGTTCGGCATGCCCCTCATTGAACACCTCTCCCTGGCGGGCGGTGACCACCACCGAGCCAAGGTAGTGTTCGCCGATATTCAGATGCATAACCATGATCGAACGGCCCTGGTAACCGAGAACAGGGGCCACCACCGAGCCGAGCGGGGAACGTTCCGCCGTCTGGTAGACCAGCACTCCCTTCCGGTTCAGCTCGGCGTAGCGTTCCAGGCACTCATGCACGCCCGGATTGTCCGCCGGCGAAAAAACACATTTCTGACAGACGCCATCCTGCGCGCCCTGGGTAAAAGTCCAGATATCTTCGTTTTTCCCCTGGTAGAGATTGAGGTGGATATGCTCCAGCGGCATGGTCGTCGCCAGGTATTTGTGTGCAGCTCCCAGGGAATGACAAAAATCGAGACTGCTGCAGATTGCCAGGCAGACTTCACGAAAAAAAAGATTTTTATCAATCTGTTGATTTGCCTTCATTCTTCCAAATCACCTTTCATTTTACAGCCAGGACTCGGCATCTCCTCGCCCCGGTTGCGCCTCCATACCAGATATCTTAGTTGCTTCCGGGGATCACAAGAAACATGACCCGGCGGTTTTTCTGGCGTCCCACTTCAGTGGAATTATCTGCAATCGGCCATCTCTGGCCATAACCAACAGCAATAATCTGGGCAGGGTCAACCCCAAGTCCGACCAGGTGATCCTTGACCCGTACCGCTCTCTGGAACGAGAGTTTTTCATTGTATTCAGGGTTCCCGGTACTGTCCGTATACCCTTCGACGATCATCCGCTTGCCCGGCGTTTGTCTGAGGGTTGCGGCGATCTCCTCCAGCCCGGACTTGTAATCGTCCAGAATATCCGTGCGATTCAAACCAAACTCGACACTGATCACCACCGGGACCTGATCGGACTGCGCCAGAGCGGCGGCAAATCCGGGCTCAAGGCGCCCACCCTGCCCCGGAATATCCGGGATCAGTTGAACAATCTCACGGCCGGCTGTTCTTGGCAGCTGCTCC
>PKUD01000192.1 GCA_002869695.1 Desulfuromonas sp.
CCCGCCAATCCAAACCCGTTCCTGCCGGTCGATCTGCAGATCAGACACCAGATGCCACACGCCGGAGCAGACCGCGAGCTCGATTTTGCCCGGCAGGTGATAAGACGGCTCAAGGCGGCGAGCCCCGATATCATTTTCAGTTATCCACTGCGTGAAGGGGATTGCGAACTGCGGCCCAGTCCGCTGATCGCCGGTCTGGAAGAAGTCAGCCCCGAGGTCCCTGTCTCCTGGGCCCCACAGCAGCAGATCCAGGCCTCCGCTCCGCGGTTACTTGAGCAGGAGGATTTTCGTGGTCCGGTGCTGGCCTCCGACCTTGCCGAGGGCGGGACGGGAATTCTCAAGGATCAGGCGCTTTGCCCTTTCCGGGCTTTTGTCCATTATCGCCTGCGGGGTCGTGAACTTGATCAGGCGCAACCCGGGCTTGATGCCATGGAGCGGGGGAGCCTGCTGCACCGGGTGCTGGAAAGTTTCTGGGGCGAGGTTAAAGACCAGGCACGATTGCTGGGACTGAAGGATGAGGAGCGCGTCGAGCTGGTCGAGAAGCATGTTAACCGGACGATTGATGAGTCTATCGAGGTCTCTGACCGATCACTCATAGCTGTTCTGGAACTTGAACGGATCCGACTCAAAGG
Organism: Desulfuromonas sp.; assembly: GCA_002869695.1. GTDB lineage: Bacteria > Desulfobacterota > Desulfuromonadia > Desulfuromonadales > Geopsychrobacteraceae > BM509. Next base: position 633 of record PKUD01000192.1, read on the forward strand.
CTTGGTGTGCGAGTGGTTGAGGGATATAGAAGAAAACCGGGTTCCTTTTACAGTACTGGAGGTTGAAAAGAAACACGCAGAGGAACTGGGCCCGCTGAAAATAGAGACGGTTATCGACCGGGTCGATCAACTGGAGGATGGCAGTCGGGTGATCCTTGACTACAAGACCGGCGAGAGTACACCGGACAGTCTGCTCGGCGAGCGTCTGCTGGAACCGCAGCTGCCGATCTATGCGGTTGGCGAGGCGGGGAAGGAAGCGGACGGGGTGGCCTTTGCCCAGGTACGTCGCGGCGGGTGCAAAATGGTCGGCATCAGCCGTGAAGCAGGGTTGCTGCCCAAGGTAAAAGGAGTTCAGGAGCACAAACCTCTGCAGCAGCTCGGTGTTGATAACTGGCCGCAACTGCTCGAATTCTGGCGCCAGCAGCTCGGTCGGCTGGCAACTGATTATGTCAACGGCGTAGCGGACGTTGATCCGGTCAGTTATGAAAAGGCCTGCCAATACTGCGATCTTGCCGGTCTGTGCCGGATTAACGAGGCGCAGGCCGAATGCGGCGAGGGGCGTTTATGAGCAGTCAGCAGATAGCCGACCAGCAGCAGCGCTCTGCCGCCATCGATCCGAAACGGTCGTTCATCATCCAGGCTCCGGCCGGCTCCGGTAAGACCGAGCTGCTGATCCAGCGATATCTGGCCCTGCTCGGACGGGTGGAAACGCCCCGTTCGATTCTGGCCATTACCTTTACCCGCAAAGCCGCGGCAGAGATGCGCCACCGGGTTTTGCAGGCCCTTGATTCCGCGCAGCATGATCCGCCTGAAGAAGAGCATAAGCGGCTAACCTGGACCCTGGCCCGGCAGGCATTGCTGCAGGATGAAAAACATGCCTGGAACCTGCAGGAGAACCCGGCCCTGTTGTTCATCCAGACCATTGACAGCTTCAACTCCTCCCTGGTCCGCAAAATGCCCTGGCTGACCCGTTTTGGCGGTGTTCCTGAACTGGCTGAAAACCCGGAACAGCTTTACCAGCAGGCGGCGGAAAAGCTGGTATCGCGGTTGGGTAGTGATAACCCTGGAAGTGAACAGGTCGCCCGGTTGCTGGGTCATCTTGATAACCGGGTCGACCGCCTGCAGCAGATGCTGGTCGAGATGCTGCGGCGACGCGACCAGTGGCTGCGCCATCTGCTGGGAGCCGGCGGGGCAGATCTGCAGCACCGTCTGGAAGCCGGCTTGCGGCAGCTGGTGGAGAGCTGTCTGGAGGATCTTGTCGCTGACCTGCCGGCTTCTTTTGCCGAGGAAATTCTGGCCTGCGGCCGAGTCTCAGCGGCGAACCTTTCTGCCGAAGGTGATCGACCGCTGCTTTACCTGACTGACCTGGATTGGATGCCGAGGGCCGAGATTGACCATCTCCCGATCTGGCTGGGGATTGCGGATCTGTTGCTGACCGGCACGGGTGATTTGCGTAAGCCGGGTGGAGTCAATATTAAACTTGGGTTCCCGCCAGGCGAAAAGTCGGGCAAGGAACGGATGCAGCAACTGCTGAGCTCTTTGCAGGAATTTCCCGCCTTCATAAGTCAACTTGGACGGGTGCGTGGCCTGCCGACATCCAGCTATCGTGGCGACCAGTGGCAGATCCTGCAGGCCTTGATCGAACTGTTGCCGCTGCTGGTGGGTGAACTGTGGCTGGTGTTCCGTGGGGAAGGGCAGGCCGATTTCGCCGAGATAGCCCTCAAGGCGCAGCAGGCCCTCGGTGCTGTCGATGATCCGTCCGACCTGCTGTTGAAACTTGACAGCAATCTTCATCATATCCTGATTGACGAGTTTCAGGATACTTCCTGGCTGCAGTATGACCTGCTGAAAACCCTGACGTGCGGATGGCAGGCGGGAGATGGTCGCTCCCTCTTTCTGGTCGGTGATCCGATGCAGTCGATCTACCGCTTCCGCGAGGCCGAAGTGGGTCTTTTCCTGCGCACCTTTCAGGGGACGCTGGATGATCGATTGTCGCTGACCCCGTTGCGCCTGAACTGCAACTTCAGGTCTCAGCAAGGCCTCGTCGATTGGGTCAATCGCAGTTTTGCGAGGATTTTTCCGCATCAGGCGGATGAAGCGAGCGGTGCCGTCCC
>PKUD01000058.1 GCA_002869695.1 Desulfuromonas sp.
CTTCTGCCAGGACACCGTTGCTCATCCCGAGACAGGCGCCGCAGGTCGGGTTGGTCACGCAGAAACCGGCATCCATAAAGACCTGAATGATCCCTTCAGTCAGGGCATCCTGAAAAATCTTCGGGGTTGCCGGTGAAACGATACCCCGCACCGAATCGGCAATCGTCCGGCCTTTCAGAACTTCAGCGGCCTGACGCAGATCTTCAATGCGGCCGTTGGTGCAGGTGCCGATATAAATCTGATCGACCTTGGTTCCGGCAAGTTCGCTGACCGGCTTGACACAATCAGGTTTGTAATCGTAGGTCACCTGAGGAGTCAACGCGGAGATGTCGAGATCAAGGGTCTTGTCATAGCTGGCGTCCTCATCTGAGACCCACTGGCTGTATTCGGCCAGCGCCGCGTCCTTGCTGGAGAACTCGTTCTGAATAAACGGCCAGAGGTAGTCGACCGTAATCATATCTGGCATACAGACCCCGGAGGTTCCTCCAGCCTCGATCGCCATGTTACAGAGGGTCATGCGCGCTTCCATGCTCATCTGGTCAACGATCGGCCCGCGGAACTCGATGACCCGGTCAGTAGCACCGTTCACGCCGAGTTGTGCGATGACGTAAAGGATAACATCCTTGGCAAACACACCCGGTGGCAAGGTGCCGTTCAGGTTCACGCGGATCGTGGCCGGTTTGCGGAAAGAACAGACACCTTTGAGAATCCCGACTTCCAGATCAGTCGTCCCGACACCTGCGGCAAAAGCACCGAACGCACCGTGGGTACATGTGTGGCTGTCCCCCATGATGACAGTAAAACCAGGACGGATGTGACCCTTCTCGGGGAAGATCGCGTGACAGACACCGTTACGACCGACATCGAAAAAGTCAGGGATATCGTGACGTCGCGCCCACTCGCGCAGAATCTTTGCCTGAGTCGCGGTCTTGGAATCTTTTGACGGAGTCACATGATCGATGACGACCTTGATCTTGTCCTTGTCAAACACCCGGTCCTTTCCTCGCCACTCAAGATCGGCAATCGCAACCGGTGTGGTGATCTCGTGGCAGAGGACCCGATCGAGAGAGAGGACCTTGGTTCCCTCGAACGGCTCATCCCTGAGATGGGCGTCAAAAATTTTTTCAGCTAACGTCTTACCCATGGGTTCTCCTGTGTCTTCAGCGAGGTACGATTTATACGTCGCCACGCGCACGCGTGGCAATACTGGCTATCTTGTTTAACGCGTTGATATAAGCCTTGGCGCTGGCCACAATAATATCGGGGTGTGCACCCTGGCCGAGCACTTCACGACCTTCATTATTTCTCAAACGAACCGAGCACTCACCCTGCGCATCGGTTCCGCCGGTTATTGCCCCCACCGAGAAGTTGAGCAACGGATAATCGGTTCCGGTGATCTGCTTGATCGCCTTGAAGCTGGCGTCAACCGGGCCATCTCCCATAACTGCAGCCTTTTTGATATCACCCTCGACTTGCATCTCTACGGTTGCGGTCGGTGCGGCAAAGGAACCGGAGCTGACATTCATTTGCAGCAATTTGTAGGTCTCAGTGACCCGCAATACTTCGTCGGCAACGATGGCATCGAGATCCTCATCAAAAATCTCTTTCTTCATGTCCGCGAGGGCCTTGAAGCGGACAAAGGCCTTCTCGATCTCTTCCTTGTTAAGGTCGTAACCGAGTTCCTTGAGTCGGTCGATAAATGCATGACGCCCGGAATGTTTGCCAAGCACCAGTTTGTTGGCGTTCAGGCCGACCGACTCGGGAGTCATGATTTCATAGGTTTCCTTCTTCATCATCACGCCATGCTGATGAATGCCCGCCTCATGGGCGAAGGCATTGGCGCCGACAATCGCCTTATTCTGCTGGACCTGAATGCCGGTAATGGTGGTTAGCAACTTGCTCGACGGCATGATCTGTTCCGTCGCGACATCGGTCGTATAGGGAAGAATATCGTGGCGAGTCCGCAAGCCCATGACCACTTCTTCGAGAGAACAGTTGCCGGCCCGTTCACCGATTCCGTTGATGGTACATTCCACCTGGCGGGCGCCTGCCTGAACCGCGGCCATCGAGTTGGCAACAGCCAGGCCGAGATCGTTATGACAGTGCACCGAGATAATCGCCTTGTCGATATTGCTGACATGCTCCTTCAGGTAGCTGATGATCCGGGTGAATTCGGAAGGGATCGTGTAACCCACGGTATCGGGGATATTCACGGTGCTCGCCCCGGCTTCGATGACTGCTTCAATAACCTGTGCGAGAAACGGCAAACGGGTTCTGGCGGCATCTTCTGCGGAAAACTCCACATTCGGCGTATAGCCGACGGCCCGCTTTACCGCTGCGACAGCAGTATCTATGACCTGCTGTTCGTTCATCCTGAGTTTGTGTTCCATGTGGATATCACTGGTGGCGATGAAGGTATGAATCCGACCACGCTCACCGGCATACTGAAGTGCCTCCCAGGCACGATCAATATCCATATTGTTGGCCCGTGACAGTCCGGCAATCTGTGGGCCTTTTATCGTCTGGGCAATCCTCTTGACCGCTTCAAAATCCCCCACCGAGGCAATCGGAAAACCGGCTTCCATGACGTCGACATTGAGACGCTCAAGCTGATGGGCTATGCGCAGTTTTTCTTCAATATTCATGCTTGCGCCAGGAGATTGTTCACCATCCCGGAGGGTCGTATCGAAAATAATGATCTTCTCTTTTTGACTCATGGCATCGTCCTTCTCATTGTTGTTGCCCGACGATCAATGACGGGGCAGTTCAGATAAAGTTTTGTGGTTATCAGTTTTGTGCTCATCAGGTCACCCAGGTCAGATTCCACCCAGAACCACCCCCTTTCTTCAATTGTGTAAAAAACAAAAAAGCCCCCGCCCTGAAACAGGGGCGAGAGCTTGTCGCTTCGCGGTACCACCCTGATTTATCCGTCAAGTCTGACGGACCTTCTTTCACCCTTTACGCAGGTTCACGACAACGACTAACCCTCAGGGGCTTCATCGCTGCAGCTCCAAGGCGAGTTCAGCGTTTTCCGTACCGGCTTGCAGCGACCGCCGGTTCTCTGGAACGGAAATGAGCGCTTACTACTCCTCTTCAACGCTTTTTACGAATAAGCGATTCAACCGGAAAAAACCGGTTAAGTCAAGCTGTTTTCCCCGAAAAATAATCTCCGGAGAGTTCAATCCGCAAACTCAATCCTGTTTTGCCGCGTCTTCATCATCTTCAATGCCACTCTCAGGAGTGAGTTCAACGTCATGTTGCTGCTTACGTCGGGCAAAAAGATAGCCCAGCGGCCCCGAGGCCAGGTAGCTCATACCGATACAGAACAGCATGATTTCCGGCTGCGCAACGATGACAATCAGCAGAATTATAGCGACGACCAGCATGATAAATGGCTGGCGTTTGAACAGCCCCGGGTCTTTCAGTGAAAAATACTTGATATTACTGACCATCAGAAAGGCCAGCAGGAAAACCAGCAGAACCACTGATACCTTTTTAATGGTCCCTGTTCCGCCCAGTTCGTAAAACAGCAACACGCAGGTTGCGACGATACTCGCTGCAGCCGGAATCGGCAGGCCGATAAAACGCTTCGATTCCACCGTGGTCACCTGGACGTTAAAACGGGCCAGCCGCAGTGCACCGCATACCACGTAGATAAACGCCGCCAGCCAGCCGAGTTTGCCGAAAGGCTTTAGCGCCCAGGTATACATCAGCACCCCGGGAGCCACCCCGAAAGCGACGACATCGGCCAGGGAATCGAGTTCGACCCCGAACTTGCTGGTGGTGCCGGTCATGCGCGCCACCTTGCCGTCGAGCCCATCCAGAATCGCGGAGAGGAGAATAAACCATGCCGCCCGTACGAAATCTCCATTGGTCGAGGCGATGATCACGTAAAAACCTGCAAACAGGCTTCCGGAGGTGATCAGGTTCGGCAACAGGTAAACCCCCTTGCGCAGGTTTTCCCGTTTATCGCTGCGGGTTATCTCTTCTGTCATGGCAGAATTCCCAATACTGTCTCACCGGCAACGGTTTTTTCACCCAGGGTGACCTGCACATCACAATGTCTCGGCAGGTAGATGTCAACCCGGGAGCCGAAACGGATCAGGCCATAGCGCTGCCCCCGTTTCAACAGATCTCCGATGACCGGATAGGTCACGATCCGCCGCGCGACCAGACCGGCGATCTGGACAAACAGAACCTTCTGGCCCGATTCGGTTTCCAGCAGAATCCCGGCCTGCTCATTCTGTGCACTGGCCTTGTCGAGAGAAGCGTTGAGAAATTCTCCCTTGTTGTAGAACATCTCCACAACCTTGCCACTGCATGGCACGCGATTTACATGCACGTTGAACACGTTCATGAAGATACTGATTTTTGTCATCTGTTCTTTGAAATAGCGCTCTTCGTAGGCATCCCCAACATAGATAATCTTGCCATCTGCAGGGGCAATCACCAGATTGTCCCCCTGCGGAACCACCCGCTCAGGATTACGAAAAAAGTAGACACAGAAAAGTGTCAGAGCGAGCAGCACCAGGGTCAGCAACGCCCAGCCAAGCAGCGCAAAAACCAGGGTCACAAAAGCAAACAGGGCGATAAAGGGATAGCCCTCGACAGCAATCGGTTGATTGCAATTTTTCATAGTTTAACTCATCTTCCCGTTAGGGCTGTTTGAAGCAACGATAGCAGCCATCAACCGGCCACACCTTTAACACCGCGACCGATAACGACCGGACCGGAACGAACAATCTCCTTGATTCCCATGGGCCGCAGCAGTTCGAGCAGGGCATTTATCTTGGCCGGGGCGCCGGTAATCTCAACCGTGTAGGAACGCGCCGTCACATCAACGACCTTGGCGCGAAAAATATCGACAATGCGCAGCACCTCTGCGCGATTCTCGGTTTCCGTGGACACCTTGATCAGGGCCAGTTCGCGTTCGACAAAGTCCTCACCGGTAAAATCGACAACTTTGATCGTTGATATCAGCTTGTTCAGCTGTTTGTTGATCTGCTCGAGAATCCGGTCATCCCCACGGGTCACAATCGTCATCCGGGAGGTATCAGGGTCGAGGGTCGGTGCAACCGACAAGCTCTCGATATTGAATCCCCGACCGGAAAAAAGACCCGACACGCGTGACAGAACCCCGAATTCATTTTCCACCAAAACCGAAATTGTATGTTTCATCTCGACAATCCTCTCCTACAAACAAAACCTGTAACGGTCAGATAAACATTGGCAATATAATGCGTTAAAGCTTAAGAAGCCAGCACCATTTCATGAATCCCCTTCCCCGCAGGAACCATCGGCAGTACATTTTCTTCACGGTCCACCTTGAACTCCATGATCACCGGCCCGGGAGTATCAAGGGCCTGCTGGATCACCGATTCCACCTCATCAACTTTGTCAGTGCGCAACCCTGTCGCGCCGTAAGCTTCCGCCAGCTTGACGAAGTCGATCGGCAGATCCATACAGGTCTGGCTGTAACGCTTATTGAAAAAAAGTTGTTGCCACTGACGGACCATGCCGAGAAAATTATTGTTCAGAATAGCAATCTTGACCGGCAGTCGATACTGAACCAAGGTCGCCAGTTCCTGAGAATTCATCTGGAAAGATCCGTCACCTGAAATGTCAATGACCTGGCGATCCGGAAACGCCACTTGGGCCCCCAGTGCGGCCGGCAGGCCGAAGCCCATGGTTCCCAGCCCACCGGAGGTGAGAAATGTGCGAGGCTGGGTAAAATTGAAGAACTGCGCTGTCCACATCTGATGCTGACCGACTTCTGTTGAGATAATCGCATCATCATCGGTCAACTCACGAATCTTCTCGATCACGAACTGGGGTTTGATCACCGATTTCGACTTTTTATAAGCCATCGGATGGGTTTTCTTCCAGGTCGTGATGTCCGTGATCCAATCCTGGGTCGCCTCCTGCAGTTCGTCGATCTGGTCATCACGTTCAAGCAGCTTGTTAGTCAGGGTCGAGAGAACATTCTTGATATCACCCACGATCGGCAAATCGACACCGACATTCTTTTTGATCGTGGTCGGATCGATGTCTATATGAATGACCTTAGCCTTCTTGGCGAAGGAATCGATCCGTCCGGTAACCCGGTCGTCGAAGCGTGCTCCGACTGCAATTAACAGGTCGCACTCGGTTACAGACATATTGGCAAAATAGGTCCCATGCATCCCCAGCATCCCTAAAGCCAGCGGATGAGCCTGGGGAAAAGCGGACATGGCCATCAATGTCGTCGTAACCGGGATACGGGTCATTTCAGCCAATTTGAGCAGCTCTTCGCAGGCGTTGGCGAGAACGATACCCCCTCCGACATAAAGCACCGGCTTCCGGGCTGCCAGAACCATCTTGGCGGCCTTTTCTATCTGGCGCAGATTCCCGCTCACGGTCGGTTTGTAGCCACGCAGGTTGACACTGTCAGGATAACTGAATTTCATTGACGCAACCTGGATATCCTTCGGCAGATCGATCAGCACCGGTCCGGGACGACCGGTCCGGGCAATATAAAACGCTTCCTTGAGCATCCGCGGCAGATCCCTGATATCCTGAACCAGATAATTATGCTTGGTACAGGGACGGGTCATCCCGACGATGTCGGCTTCCTGGAACGCGTCATTGCCGATCAGCGGGGTTGGCACCTGGCCGCAGATGATCACCATCGGGATGGAGTCCATGTAGGCCGTTGCAATTCCGGTCACAGTATTGGTGGCCCCAGGGCCGCTGGTTGCGATAACCACACCGACCTTCCCTGTCGCTCGCGCATACCCATCGGCTCCGTGAACAGCAGCCTGCTCGTGGCGCGTCAGGATATGTTCGATCGGTGAATCGAACAGGTCATCATAGATGTTGATGACCGCCCCACCCGGGTAGCCGAAGACTTTCTCGACCCCCTCGAGTTGCAGACATTCCAATAAAATTTGTGAGCCGGTTTTTTTCACCTGGTCCTCCTCAAAAATTTCGGCGACTCCTTGAGTCCATCTCTCCAACAAAACATGCAGCGAACATGGATCACTGCAACAAAAAAACAGGTTATTCATACAGCAAAGGGTTTAAGCATGTGCTTAAACCCTTTGCAAAAGATTTCCGCTATGTCATGCCGGCAGTCAGGCTCTTACGGAGACGACCATCCGCTCCATTTCATCCTTGCCGACCAATTTCATTTTTTTGACTTTACTCACTTCCAGTTCTTCTTGGGGGGAGAGAAAAGATTTTTTCTCATATTCGGCCAGTTGTTTCTCAAAAATCATGTGTTCTTCATAGAGCATGCGGAACCGAGGGTTGTTGTCGAGCAGGTCTTGCAGCACGTTCTGATCAATGTCCATTTTTCACCTCCACGCATGGGTTAGAAATAAAATTTCTGTTCTAAAAATAACCAAAGCGTCACTACATTGTCAACAACGCAACTGCCCTGAAGGGGAATTAAATTGCGACGACCCTCATAGGACTCAAACAACAGCTGATCCACCTCTGCTTTTCGGCAGGTCAGCGTCAGAGGGGCGGATGTAACAGGGCTTCAATTTGCTTACTGGTAGCGCAAGACCTGTATCAAACTTAACCGCTGCCAGGACTGCGGCAGCAGCGGCGCGGGGCTGATGAGCAACCGCTGGGGGCAGCTTGGCCCGACCGGCAAGAATTTCATCGATCAACCCATGATAGAGCGGCACCCCGTCTCCGACCAGGACAACCTCGTCTGCGAGGTTATTGAGCAGCTGGCGAGGCGGTTGAACTGTCTCCGTACCGACCGCTACCGGGAAGCCGCTGCTGCAATCATAAAGACAGCTGTAGACTTCCTGCTTCCTGGCATCGAGAAAGGCACAGACCGGATAAGGAGCAAACGGAAGATTCATGGCCAATACCTCGAGAGTCGAGAGCCCGACGACCGGTAGATCGGCTGCAGTTGCCAACCCTTTGGCGGTGGCCAACCCGACCCTCAGGCCGGTAAAGGACCCCGGCCCATGGACCACTCCGAGCAGATCCAAATCAACCAGTGCCAGGCCGGTTGCCGCCAGAAGCTGTTCAACTTGCACCAGCAATCTCTCACTGTGGGTGGTGCGCAGATTCAACAGCGATTCCGCAAGCAACACGCCATCCCGCCAGAGGGCAACGCTACCGGTCATCGAAGAGGAATCGAGGGCCAGAATCGTCAACCCGTTATTTGCAGAGGTCGTGGTCAGGGCCATAGCCGAACCAAATCGTTATAGAAGGCCAGTACCATCAACATGACCAGCAGAATCAGACCGATCTGCTGCGCCACTTCCCGGGCCCACATCGACAAAGGCCGACGGAAAACAATCTCAAAAAAGTAAAAGAAGATATGCCCGCCGTCCAGAATCGGAATCGGTAACAGGTTGAGAATCCCCAGCTGAATTGAAATAAAGGCCAAAACAGAGAGAATCGCCGACAAGTCGGTCTGCGCGGCCTGTCCGGCAACCTGTACGACGGTTATCGGTCCACCGATATTCTTCGCCGAAACATTCCCGGTGAACAGTTTTTCAATGAAAACCAGGGTCAGCTCGATTAATTCAAGAGACCGCTTTGCTCCGGCCCGACCTGCTTCGATGAAGCCAAAACGTTTTTCAACCGTTTCGGTCATCGGAGAGATGCCCACCAGGTAATCACCGCTCTCTTCCTGCAGCTTAGGCGTGATGGAAAGTTCCACCAACTGGCCATCGCGTTCAATCGTTACAGCAACGTCGCCCCCGTCGAGTTGCTGTATAGCTGGTCTGAGATCGTACCAGGATGAGATATCCAGACCGTTAACCCTGAGAATACGATCTCCAACCTGCATTCCCGCCGCTACCGCAGGCATATCGGGTGCCAACCCGCCCACCAGGGCCGCCTGCTGTGGCATCAAACCCAGCGCCTGAAGCCCTTCGAGGCTGTCGTTCTCTTCAGGAAAGTTGGCGTAAAAGGTCTCTTGCTGGCGCTTTATTTTGAAGATAAGCGACTCACCGGCAGAACCCAGTAGCGCCTTGTTGGCATCGTTCCAGCTCGACAGGCTGCGACCGTTCACCTCGGCAATGCAATCACCGTCGACAAAGCCTGCATTCGCGGCTGCTGAATCGGCAATAACATGGCCGACACAGGGAGGCTGCTCATAGTACGCCGGAAGTTGAACACCGACCAGATAGGAGACCGGCAGAACCAGAAAAGGCAGAATCAGGTTCATCAGCGGACCGGCAGCAACTATTGCCAGACGTCTGGAAACTGGTTTTTCAGCAAAAGAAAAAGCTTTCTCCTCTTCCGTCAGTTCTGCATCTGCACTGCTTCCTTCGCCAAGCATCTGAACGTAACCACCCAGGGGGATGGCACAGATCAGATATTCCGTATCGCCCCAGTGCCGAGACAGCAACTTGGGCCCGAAGCCGATGGAAAACTTCAGAACTTTGACTCCGGAAAGTTTGGCAACACAAAAATGTCCAAGCTCGTGAACAAAAACCAGGATGCTGAGCATGACAATTCCGGCAATTATGGTAATCAAGTTAAACCTCCAGCGATTATGTCACGGGCGGTTCGACGCCCATACAAGTCAGCGCGTAAGACCTGATCAATATTGGTCAAATCTTCGACAGTATGCTGTTCCAGAACTTTTTCTATCAACTGTGGGATCTGCTGAAAAGAGATGTGGCGATCAAGAAAAGCCTCGACAGCGACCTCGTTTGCCGCATTCATGACCGCCGGAGCACTCCCCCCCGCCTGACCTGCCGCGTAGGCCAGGCCAAGGCATGGGAACTTGGCCTGGTCAGGCTCTGAAAAATTCAGGGTGCCGATCCTGCACAGATCGAGAGGCTCCAGTTGCAGCGGCAAACGATCCGGCCATGAGAGCGCGTAAGCGATCGGCGTCTGCATGTCGGGAATGCCGAGCTGGGCCAGCACGGCACCATCCCGGTACTCGACCATCGAATGGATAATACTCTCCGGATGGACATGAATCGCAATCCGTTCGACTGGGAGATCGAACAGCCAGCGGGCTTCGATCACCTCCAACCCTTTGTTCATCATGGTGGCGGAATCGATGGAAATTTTCTGCCCCATATCCCAGTTGGGATGGGCCAGGGCATCAGCGGGGGTCACCGACGCCAAACGGGACAACGGCCATTCACGGAACGGACCACCTGACGCGGTCAGTATCAACCTGCGAATATCTTCAGACTGATGGCCCTCAAGGGACTGAAAGATCGCGGAATGTTCGCTGTCGACCGGCAGCAGTCTGCCGCCATACTCGCGCACTGCCTCAATCACCAGGGAGCCGGCAGTCACCAACGTTTCCTTGTTGGCCAGGGCAATATCCTTGCCCGACCTGATCGCTGCCATGGTCGGTACCAGTCCGGCTGCTCCGACGATCGCCGCAACCACTGTGGAGACCTGGGGAGAGCTGGCACAATGAATCAGCCCTTCAACACCGCACAGGATTTCAGGGCCGTCAGAACCGAGTATTTTCTTCAGTCGCTCAGCATCCTCTTCAGCGATGACCGCAACCAGTTTCGGTTTGAAGCGTCGGACCTGCTGCACCAGCAGGTCAATATTGCGCCCGGCGGTCAATGCAGTGACCTGGAATTTATCAGGAAAAGCAGCGACAATCTGCAGGGTGCTGACGCCGATTGAACCGGTCGAGCCGAGAATTGCGAGTTGTTTCATCTCTGCCTTCAACCTCCGAACCAGTATCTGGCAGTATAGTAGGTGACCGGAAATGCAAACAGGAGGCTGTCCAGACGATCAAGCAGGCCGCCGTGCCCCGGGATGATAGACCCCGAATCCTTGACTCCGCAGGCCCGTTTGAGCAACGACTCAAAAAGGTCACCGATCTGTCCGGCACAACCAAGCAGCAGGCCTAACAGAATCGCTTCCGTAAAACCGATCTGCTCGAGGAATATCAACTTAGCCAGAAGCACAGCAGTGACTGCCCCAAGCAGCCCACCGATGCCTCCCTCGCAACTCTTGTTCGGACTGACGGTCGGATAAAGTTTGCGCCGACCAAACTTTACCCCGACAAAATAGGCAAATGTGTCACAGCACATCACCGCCAGAAGAGTCAGAAATATCAATTCTTTGCCTGCCGGGAGCAGGCGCAACAGCACCAAATGTCCGAGCAGCAATGGAAGATATAGCAGACCCAGAGCGAGCCAGCCCAGGAGAGGGGCTGCTTGCTTGAGGTCACCCGCAGGCGGCGAAAAGAGGACTTTAAGAAAAATCATCAGTAGAGAAGAAGTCAGCAGCAGCAGGAACAGGTCGAATCGCTGTTGATAGAGAGCACCAAGCAGAATGGTCCCGACTGCAGCAGATAACCATTGTTCAGCCCGATGTTGCTCCGCAAGGCCCATTCGATAGAATTCGAGCAGAGCCAGAAACAGAACTACGGCAATCAGCAGCGAAAACAGGACAGGACCGGCAAAGAGGATAACCAGAACCAATACTGGCAGGGCAAACAGGGCTGTTAGAATCCGCTGTTTAATGGGATTTCTCCTCGGGATGAGCGTTCTTCTTGGTCGTCAACTGCTCTTCAGTCAGGCCGAAACGACGTTGACGCATCTGAAAAACATCGGTGGCGCGCTGAATTTCATCTCTGCCAAAGTCCGGCCAGAGCGTATCAGTAAAATAAAGCTCGGCATACGCCAGTTGCCAGAGGAGAAAATTGCTGATCCGCATTTCTCCGCTGGTCCTGATCAACAGATCTGGCGATGGCATTCCGTGAGTATCCAGATTCGCCTCGAGCAGGGCTCCGTCAATCTGTTCCGGAGTCAGAAAACCGTCAGCGACCTTGGTGGCCAACGTTCTGACAGCCCGAACAATTTCATTACGCCCACCATAGGACAAGGCCAGAGTCAAGGTCAGACGATCGCCTGTCTCAGTCTGTTTTTCCCCCTCGTACAGAGCCTTCTGTACCGCGTCAGAAAGCCGTTCACGGTCACCGATGACCCTCAGTTGCACACCATTTTCCAGCATTTTTGTGCGCTGCGAGGAAAGGAATTTGAGCAGCAGTTCCATCAGCGTCGCCACTTCATGCTCCGGTCGTCCCCAGTTCTCCGAACTGAACGCAAACAGGGTCAGGTAGCGGACTCCGAGACGTAAACATTCATCAACAGTGCGGATGACCGCTTCAGCACCCTGTTGATGACCAGCCAGTCGCGGCAGGCCGCGCTGCTGGGCCCAACGCCCGTTACCATCCATGATGATCGCCAGGTGCCTTAGTTGAGCTGACAATGTCTGTTCAGGTGTCATCATATGCTGTCAATTTTGCCGCAGAGGGTTCCAACAAAGAAGTAAAAATAACATGTCGGGACAGGTTCAGCAAGCCGGGAACGCTCGCCGACCGCTTGTTTTCAGGCAGAAAAAAAGGGTGCCGCGAGGACACCCTTTAATTTCTTTCTTTAGAACTCTATCAGTCGACGATCGCATCAACCGGGCAGCTGTCAACACAGGCGCGACATTCAGTGCACTCGTCAGTGATTGAGTAGAGTTCACCGGATTCGACTATCGCCCCCAGCGGGCAGGTGTCAACGCAGGTTCCACAAGCGATGCAGTCTTCGTTAATCTTGAGAGCCATTGATATTCTCCTTGTTGGTGTTTGTACTCAAAAACAGGGAAACCTGAATCAAATCTCCATCAGTTCCTGTTCTTTGGATTTCACGATCTCATCAACGTTCTGAACAAAATCATCAGTCAGTTTCTGGACATCTTTTTCACCGGATTTCTGCTCGTCGGTGGTGATCTCTTTTTCCTTCTCAAGCATTTTCAGGGTTTCATTGGCATCTCTGCGCGCATTGCGGATCGACACCTTCGCATCCTCGCCCATCCGACGGACCAGTTTGGCCATCTCCTTGCGGCGTTCCTCGGTGAGAGCAGGGATCGGCAGTCGGATCAACTGACCGTCTGAAGAGGGGTTGAGTCCGAGATCCGCCTTGAAAATTGCTTTTTCAATCTCAGGAATCAGGTTTTTTTCCCATGGCTGAACAGTAATCAGGCGCGGTTCAGGAACCGACAGGGTCGCCACCTGACTGAGAGGAGTCGGTGTGCCGTAATAATCAACCCTGACATCATCAAGCAGAGAAACCGACGCCCGACCCGTGCGTACTTTGGCCATATCACGTTTTAACGCTTTGATCGCCTTATCCATACCGACGCGAGCTTCACGCAGGACATCATCAAACATCCTGATCTCCTTTCTTCACGATAGTGCCGATTTTCATACCCTGAACAACTTTCTTTATATTCCCGGGCTGGGTCAAGTCAAAAATAATCATCGGCAGATTATTGTCCATACAGAGCGAGGTTGCGGTGGCATCCATGACCTGCAGGCCGTTCTGCAGCACATCCAGGTAGGTCAGATCATCAATCTTGGTAGCATTGGCATCCTTGGCCGGATCAGCGGTGTAGACACCGTCAACCTTTGTGGCCTTGAGAATCACCTGCGCGTTGATTTCCATCGCGCGGAGACTTGCCGCCGTATCCGTTGTGAAATAAGGATTCCCGGTGCCGGCACTGAAGATCACCACCCGCCCCTTTTCAAGATGGCGAACCGCCCGGCGCCTGATGTAGGGCTCGGCGATCTGCTGCATTTCAATCGCTGATTGAACGCGCGTATCGACACCCTGCTTTTCCAGAGCGTCCTGCATCGCCAGGCTGTTCATCACCGTCGCCAGCATGCCCATGTAATCTGCGCTGGCCCGGTCCATGCCCTTGGAAGAGGCCGCAAGTCCACGAAAGATATTGCCTCCACCAATCACCAGGGCCACCTCGACACCAAGACCGACAACTTCCTTGATCTCGGCAGCAATCCCATTGATCACATCAGGAGCTATACCATAACCCTGATCACCTGCCAGTGCTTCTCCGCTCAGTTTCAGCAGAATCCGTTGATACTTGACCTTCGCCACGCTGACTCCTGTCAAATGGGGAACTTACTTGCTCATTGCGGCGACTTCGGCAGCGAAATCGTCCTCTTTCTTTTCAATCCCCTCACCAAGCTGATAACGCTCAAAACGGGAAAGGACTATTTCACTTCCAAGGTCCTTGGCAAGTGCTTCAACAATCTTGCCGACTTTCTGGTCAGGATCGATCACATAGGCCTGTTCAAGCAGACAAACTTCACCGAAAAATTTGTTGATCTGACCAAGGATGATCTTGTCAACGATATTTTCCGGCTTGCCGCTTTCCAGCGCCTTGACCCGCATAATCTCTTTTTCTTTATCGACAACCGCCGCGGGAACATCCTTGCGGCTCAGGTACTGTGGACCAGCCGCGGCCACATGCATGGCGAGCTGCCTTCCCAGTGCGAGGACCTGCTCATCGGTACTGCTGGTTTTCAGTTCAACCAGAACCCCGATTTTTCCGGCGCCATGGACGTACGATGCGACAACCCCCTCACCGGCATCAAAACGCTGCAGGCGACGGATATCCATGTTTTCACCGATAGTCGCGATCTGGTGAGTCAATTCTTCGCCAACATTCCGCTCCGAGCCCGGGAAAGGCAAACCCTTGAGCGCTTCAACATCGGCGACTTCATTGTTCATGACGACATCACAGATTCCTGCAACGAAGGTTTGGAAGGCCTCATTCTTGGCGACAAAATCCGTTTCCGCATTCACTTCGACAAGTGCTCCCAGAGTCCCTTCCGAGTTCGCCACGACGACACCCTCGGCGGCAACCCTGCCTGACTTCTTCGCAGCCGCGGACAGACCTTTCTTGCGCAGGAAATCGACCGCCTCGTCCATGTTGCCGGCAGTTTCAGTCAAAGCTTTTTTGCAATCCATCATGCCTGCGCCGGTTTTTTTGCGCAGTTCAGAGACCATTGATGCTGTAATACTCACGTTATTCTCCTCCGTAAATGTAAGACGAACCCTGTTGCGTCCGTTCTCTTTGCTGTCTGCGTGTCAAACTAACGGCCGGACCGAAGCCCGGCCGTCGGCCATCCTGATATTTTTTTATTGTGGTTCTGCTCAGACTTGATTTATTCAGCTTTGGGTGCAGCTTCCGGTGCAGCTTCCGGTGCAGCTTCCGGTGCAGCTTCTGGTGCGGCTTCCGGTGCGGCTTCCGAAGCGGCCTCAACAACCGGCTCAGCAGGGGTCTCGACCGGGGCGACCGGCTCATCCTGGCCCTCAGCAGCAGTCTGCTTGGTTGCCTTGCGCTGCTGGTCACCTTCAACACAGGCCTCTGCCATTTTCGAAGCAAACAGGCGGATGGCACGAATAGCATCATCATTTCCGGGAATGATGTAGTCAATGCCGTCCGGGTCACAGTTGGTATCAACCACTGCAACCACCGGGATCCCCAAACGACGGGCTTCTTTGACGGCAATCGCCTCCTTCTTCGGATCGATAATGAAAATTGCACCCGGCTGCTTGCTCATATGCTTGATTCCGCCAAGGTTCTTTTCCAGCTTGATCCGCTCGCGCTCCAACTGAAGACCTTCCTTCTTGGTCATCAGTTCCAGCGTCCCGTCGGTAGCCATCGCTTCAATCTTCTTGAGACGATCAATACTTGCCTTGATGGTGGAGAAGTTGGTCAGCATGCCGCCCAGCCAGCGATTATTGACAAAATACTGACCGGCACGGACAGCCTCCTCACGAATCGCATCCTGTGCCTGTTTCTTGGTCCCGACGAAAAGAACTTTCTCGCCGGCGGCGACAGTTGACTCGATGAACTCATAGGCTGTTTTGAAGTACCGGACTGTCTTCTGCAGGTCAACGATATAAATACCGTTGCGCGCACCGAAGATGTACGGCTTCATTTTGGGATTCCAACGTTTGGTCTGGTGCCCGAAGTGGACACCCGCTTCGAGCAACTGCTTCATAGTGATCTGTGCCATTTTTCTACTCCTGTTCGGTTCGGTTGTTGGCCTCCGCCCCCATCGTTTCCAGCAGGCCTTCGACGAGCGAAGCACCAGCCTGACTGGATCAGGTGAGCGTGTGGGATGATTAACTGCGTGTCTATACCATGCACCTGAAGCTCAGGCAAGGGAAAAAATGGAGAGCAGCAGCCACCGATTCGCGAGCAGATCGTGCAGTCCGTGTCGTTTCCTATATTTACAGAACGCAGGCAGTAGACTAACATGCACGGTTATGTCGAAAGTACGCATCAATCTCTACATTCTCTACGAAGTCCTGGTTCCGACCCTGCTCGGCCTGTTGATCTTCACCTTCCTGCTGCTGATGGGGCGGATTCCGCGCTTGATGGAACTGGTAATCAACAAGGGGGTCCCGCTAACCGACATCCTGCAGCTTTTCAGCTATATGCTGCCCAGCTTTTTCAGCATCACGGTGCCGCTCTCTTTTCTGCTGGGCATCCTGCTCGCTTTCGGCCGACTCTCCGCAGACAGCGAATTCGTCGCCCTGAAAGCATCCGGAATCAGCCTCTATTCCCTTCTCAAACCGGTTCTGCTGCTGGCTATCCTGTTCAGCACCGGCAGTTTTTTCCTGAATACAGTCGCCATCCCCCAGAGCAAAACCGAATTCCGCAGTAAGATTTTTCAGATCGCTTCCAGCCGGGCCAATATCGGGATCCAGTCAGGAATCTTCAACGACGACTTTGATGACATCGTCCTGTATGCCTCGGAGATAGACGACCAGAACGGGATGATGCATGGCGTTTTCATCTCGGATGAACGGGAAGGCACCGTTCCATCGACAATTTTTGCCGAGCAGGGCCGGTTTATCTCCGACCCGGAAACCTACACCCTGGCCCTGCGTCTGCAAAACGGAAGCATCCATCGTCAACCGGCGATCGGCAAAGCTGAGGAACCGACCTATCAGACGATTGCGTTTTCCAACTACGACATCAACCTGGATATGGGCCAGCACCTGCAGCAGGAGCAGGAACGGGACCGGTCCAAGGGAGAGCTTTCGATGGCGGAACTGCGGGCGGCGATACCGCAGGCAACCGGCAACCCGAAACAGTATTATCGCCTTGAAGGCGAGTATTACAAGCGGATTGTTACCTCCTTCACCCCGCTGGTCTTCGCCCTCGTCGGAGTCCCACTCGGGCTGCAGTCGAACCGTTCAGGCAAGGGGTCAGGCTTTGCCCTGGCCCTGGCGATCTCGCTGGCTTATTTC
>PKUD01000050.1 GCA_002869695.1 Desulfuromonas sp.
CCTTGCCGGTGGTTGTGTCGTCGGCACTCTCTACAAGATGGGTTCTGGCAATCTGCTGAGCCTGTACGCTTTCTGCGGTCTGTTATTCGGCAGCGTTATCTACGCCGAAATTCATCCATTATGGACCTCCCTGTTTGCCAAGACCGTAGTTTTTTCCGGTCTGGCAACCCTGCCGCAACTTCTTGATATCGATCCGACAGTACTGGTCCTGCTGGCTGCGCTGCTGATTATAGGGCTCTGGGCCGTGGTGCTGCGTAAATTGCCATGGTCGCGGGATGCCGCGGCCGAAGGCTATCTGCAGCCGTGGAAGGCGGCTCTGATTCTGGCGCTGATCGGCTTGTTTTCATACGTCCTTGTCGGCATGCCGTTGGGTATAACCACCGCCTATACCAAGCTGGGCGCCCTGGTTGAACAGCTGTTTTTCCCTCAGCATGTCTCCGGATTAAGCTATTTGAGCGCTCAGCCGATTCATTACATCCCGCCGTTTTCAGATGTCTCCTTCGCCGGTGGAGCCGGGCCCCAATTTGATGCAGTCGCGATCATTCAATATCCTTTGATTGTCGGGATTATCCTCGGCTCGGCCGTCTCGGCCATCCGCCTCGGTGAGTTCAGGGTGCGATTGCAGGCCCCGAAGCGGCAGATTGTTTCGGTGCTGGTCGGCGGCGTTGTGATGGGTCTGGCCTGTCGGATGACACCCGGCTGTAATGTCTGGCACCTGCTTGGGGGATTGCCGATCTTTTCCCTGCAGGCAGTTTTTTACCTGGTCGGATTGATTCCCGGGGCCTGGGTCGGCAGCCGTGTTCTGCAAAGGTTTGTGGTGAGATAATCTCACCATTTGAAGTTGATAAAAAGGAAGAAGGGGTTTTCTGATGGGTGAGCAGAAAGCGGAACTGATCGAGTTTGATATCCGGGGGCAGATCTGCCCCTCGACCCTGCTGACCACACTGCGTGAAGTCAACTCGCACCGGTCGGCTTTGAAGAAAGGCAGGGTTCAGCTCTCGATCATGACTGACAATCGGGATTCCACCGCGACGATTCCGGACTCGGTCAGAAACATGGGATATGCGGTGACGGTACAGAAATTACAGGACTATTACCGGATTCTGATCGAAAAACCGATTTCGGCAGGATAGGTTTACACAGCGTAGGCAGGGTGGACTATGGGACAGGCTGAATCAGAAAAAATAATTTCTCAACTGGAGCCGGACCTTGATCAGCTCAAGGAGGAGAACCACCGCCTGCAGGTGAAAGGCCAGGAGACGGTTCGGTATGTCCGCGACAAGGTCAACCAGCTGTTGCAGGTCATGGGAACATTACCGCTCAAACCGGAAGAGCTGGATGATGAAACCCTTATTTCGCTGGACCCGATCGGGATCGTGTGTGATTCCTTCTCCCAGATCCTGGAACATCTGCAGCAAACCAATGAAGAACTGACTCTTGCCGGACGGGAGATTCAGACCATCCTCGATTCTGCCGGTGCCGGGATTCTGGTGGTCGATGGTCAGATGCTGCTGCAGGCGTACAACAGGAAAAGCCGGGAACTTTTTTTCCCTGACCAAAAAGAGGCTGAGGTCATCGGTAAAAATTTCCGTAGGGTGATCTGTACGTCGGATGATCAGCCCGGTGAGTGTATTTTTGATCAGGTGCTGGCCACCCGCTGGATCGTGGAGCAGCCCTATTTTATTTCCGGCGGGCGTTATTTTCATGTCACGGGAGCACCCATCAAGAACGACCTGGATGAAATCGTGCAGGTCGTTCTTGTTTATACCGATATCACTGAACGCCGACAGATAGAATTGGACCTGCATGAAACCGAAGACCGGTTGAAGACGATCTTCGATTCGGTACAGGCAGGAATTGTGCTGGTCGATCCACAAAAGCATCTCATTGTTGATGCCAATAATGTTGCGCTGAAACTGGCCGGCATGAGTCGTGATGAAATGATCGGCGCCAATTGCCGTGAAGCCATTTGCCTCTCCCAGACCGGTCTCTGCCCCATTACCGACATGGGAAAGACGATCGATAACCGGGAATGTGAACTGCGACATGCGCAAGGAGAAAGCCGTTCGATCCTGAAGACTGTGACCGAAGTCACGATCAAGGGAGAGCGAATGTTGCTGGAGAGTTTTATCGATATCAGCGCCCGGAAAAAGGCCGAGCAGGCACTGCGTGACAGTGAGGGCAGGTTTCGGTCGTTGTACGAGCAGGCTCCGCTCGCCTATCAGTCCCTTGATGAACAGGCCTGTTTCAGGGAAGTCAACCAGGCGTTTCTCGACATGTTCGGCTACCGGCGCGAAGAGGTTCTGGGGCGCCGGTTCGACGATTTCATGGCACCCGAGTCGGCCGCGAACTTCAAAGACGTGTTCCCTCACTTCGTGACGGATGGTTCTGTCGATGGAGCCGAATTTGAGATGATCGGTAAGGATGGTTCGCCCCTGACGGTTGCGGTCACCGGACGGATAGGGACGGACAGTCGGGGCCTGTTCAAGCGCACCCATTGCATCCTCAACAATATTACCGAGCAGAAGCAGGCGGAGCAGAGGATTCAGCAGCTGGCCTATTATGATGCGTTGACCAGCCTGCCCAATCGCGCGCTGCTGCAGGACCGGCTCAACCAGGTTCTGGCCCAGGCTGGTCGCGATGGTCGTCAGGCCGGGATTATGTTTCTCGATCTGGATCGTTTCAAGCGGATCAACGATACCCTTGGACATGTTGTCGGTGATCAGTTGCTGAAGATTGTTGCCGCTCGACTCAGCCAATGTATTCGCAAAACCGACACTGTAGCCCGGTTGGGTGGTGATGAATTCGTGATCCTGCTCTCATCGGTCAACCGAATCCAGGATGTCACAACCATTGCCAGAAAGGTCCTCGAGGTTCTCTCGGATCCGGTGAACCTGAATGGGCAGGAAGTGTTCGGTTCGGGGAGCATCGGCATTGCCCTGTATCCGATTGACGGTACGGATGAATCGACCCTGCTGCGTAATGCCGATACGGCAATGTATGTCGCCAAGGAACGCGGCCGGAATACCTACCAGTTCTATTCCGAAGAGATGAACATGCAGGCCGTTGAGCGACTGACCCTCGAAACTCACCTGCGGCGGGCTTTCAAGTTAAATGAATTTACTCTGTTTTATCAGCCGCAGCTCGATCTGGAAACCGGCCGGATGACCGGGATGGAAGCCCTGTTGAGATGGAATCATCCTGAGCGCGGGATGATTTCTCCAGCAACATTCATCCCGCTGGCTGAAGAGTCGGGTTTGATTGTCCCGCTAGGGGAGTGGGTCCTCAGAACCGCCTGTGCTCAGGCTAAAGCCTGGCAGGATGAAGGTTTTCCCGTCATGCGCCTGGGCGTCAACCTGTCGGCTCGCCAGTTCCAGCAGCCCGATCTGGTCGCCAAGGTTGAAGAAATTCTGCTTGAAACGGGCCTGGCGGCAGATTGTCTGGAGCTGGAACTGACCGAAAGCGCGATCATGGAAAGTCCGACAGAGGCGATTCTGACCCTGACAGATCTTCGCGTACGTGGGGTCCATCTCGCCATTGACGATTTCGGTACGGGTTACTCTTCACTCAGTTACCTGAAAAATTTTCCAATTGATCGGATCAAGATTGCTCAGGACTTTGTTCGCGATATCCCCAAGGATCTGGATGATGCGGCGATTGTTGAAGCGGTCATCGCCATGGCCAGAAGCCTGCGCTTGCGAGTCATTGCCGAGGGTGTTGAAACCATGGAACAGATGGAATTCCTCAAAGTCCGCAGTTGTAACGAAATGCAGGGCTATTACTTCAGTAAACCGCTTCCGCCCGAAGAATTGACCAAGATGATGAATGACGGTATCGGTACCGACAATGTGTGCCTGTTTCGCGGGGCGGCAGATGGTTAACCGATGCCGGAGCGCTCCCCACATGGCTCCTGTCAGCTTTCAGCGGGATATTCTCTCCGGGGATCCTGAGGGAAGCTGTTTTTTTGGGGGGGGGTCGGCACCGGCGATTGCTCTGTTGGACGAAATTGTTAGAATTGAAGCGTCCGTCCTGTTCGGGATCTGGCGGGAAGGTATGTGACGTGACGAGAAAAGAGATGCTGCTTGCCTGGCGGGGTGAATTATGAATATTGAGCTTGAAGATCAGCTGGCAATGTTACAAAACGTGATCGACAGGATCGTCGAATTCGGCGTTAATTACAGTTTTCAGGTTGTCGGTGCCCTGATCATTCTGGTCATCGGCTTTGCAGCAGGCAGATGGACGGCAGGGGTCGTTGGGAAACTCTGCCAGAAAAAGAACCTGGATGTGACCCTGAGTCACTTTCTGACCTCTTTTGTGAAATTGCTGATCCTGCTTTTTGCAGTGATTATTGCGCTTGGCAAGTTCGGCATTACGATTGCGCCATTTATTGCCGCCATCGGTGCGGTTGCCTTCGGTGCGACCTATGCCATTCAAGGACCGTTGTCAAATTACGGGGCCGGACTGGTCATTATTGTCGGCAGATCTTTTCTGGTCGGGGACACGATCAGTGTCGCCGGGGTGTTCGGTGTCGTCCGGGAGATAAGACTGGGGCAGACATTCCTGGAAACCGAGGATGGGGTCACCATTACCATTCCGAACAAGCTGATTGTCGGAGAAATTTTACAGAACTCCCGGGAATACAGGATCGTGGAAGGGTGTGTCGGGATCAGTTACAGCGATAACCCGGAAACGGCAATCCGCATCCTGCATGACACTCTCGCAGAGATTCCAGCGGTGACCGGTGAGCCATCGCCGCAGGTCGGGATCGAGGCGTTCGGGGATTCTTCCGTCGATATCGGCTATCGTTACTGGGTGCCGACTCATCAATATTTTCAGACTCTTCACCGCGTCAATCTGGCTGTCTTTAAGGCTTTGAAGTCGGCAGAGATTACCATCCCCTTCCCGCAGCGGGAGATCAGGGTGACCCAGACATAAGTTGGACTTTTGACGGTTTTGCTCTCTTGCGTCAAATGATGAGCGGGGTCTGTACTTCGCCCAACATTTCGTATATTATTCTCAGCTTAATGAGTTTTGCGTCAGGGCGCTGTTGAGACGGTTGGGTAAAAAGCTTGACAATTTGCCGAAGACCCATTAAGTTTGTATAAAATTATTAAATTTTAATCATGTTGGTTTTTTTGTGACGGAGATTTCTTTGGCTTCACGTCATTTTACAGTGATGATCATTCCAGCTTCCGGGCAGCAGGTCCGCCGCCTGGTTGTGCCGCGTTGGTTGCTGGTCAGTTGCCTCATCGTCTCTGCCGTTTTGCTTTCTGTCGCCGGTTATGTTGCCAGCGATTATACCGTCCTCAATTCCAACCAGATCGAGCTGATGCGTCTGCAGGCCGAGAACAGTGATCAGCGCCAGGAGTTCCAGCGCCTGGCGATGGAATTTGCCGATCTGCGTCAGGAGCTGGTGGTGCTCGCCGAAACAGACGCGAGAATTCGCATGCTGAACGGCCTGGGAAGTGACGTCATTGATGCACCGGTGGGGATTGGCGGGGCGCCGGAAATGGATGAACTCAACAACCTGACCGAGTTGCAGAAGCAGATCAACGGGATGCGGCTGGCGATCGATCTGCGCCGCCAGAGCCAGGAGGAGATTCGCAGCCTGCTCAATGATCAGCACTCTCTGTCGGGGGCGACTCCACAGGGTTGGCCGATCAAGGGCTGGCTGACATCCTATTTCGGGATGCGCAAGTCCCCCTATACCGGTCGCCCGAAGAGACATGAAGGTCTCGATATCGCGGCCAACACGGGAACTCCAATCCATGCTACTGCCGAGGGCATTGTTGCCCGGGTTGAGACGTCCCCCGGCTACGGGAAAACGGTTGTGCTCGATCACGGCTATGGTTACCGTACCCTGTATGCGCATAACTCCAAAAATCTGGTAAAGCGTGGACAGAAAGTAGCCCGCGGAGACAAGATCGCCGAGGTCGGTAACACGGGTCGTTCAACCGGTCCGCACGTGCATTATGAGATCCTGCTCAACGGTGTACCGATCGATCCGCGCAATACTCTTTAGTTCCCCAATATCGAATCCAACCAGAGCGATGACACTCTGCCGCGTTTCCTCGGAACGCGGCAGAGCTGTTTTTATCCTATTTTTCGCCCTGCTCTACCTGCTCTCCTGTCCCCCTTTCTTTCTTGTGACCGCGAAGGCCGTTGTGCTAACATGCCGTCCGGCTTAATGAGTAAAATTCTGTTTTTCCTGAGTTTAAATTGATGGTCCCCTGCTTGAGTGATGACTCGCTTCAGGGCTCTTTCTATGGAGCTTTTATAATATGATCCGCACGTTGGTAAATAAGGTTGTCGGTAGTAAAAATGATCGCTATCTGAAAAAAATGCAGCCGTATGTTGCTCAGATCAACGCACTTGAATCCGGCCTGGAACCTCTCAGTGATGAGCAGCTGGCGGCGAAGACAGAAGAGTTTCGTCTTAGGTTTGAGCAGGGGGAAACTCTCGATGAACTGCTCCCCGAGGCGTTTGCCGTTGTCCGTGAGGCCAGCAAGCGGGTCCTCGCAATGCGTCATTTCGATGTCCAGTTGATCGGTGGCATGGTGCTCCATTCGGGGATGATCTCCGAAATGAAAACGGGTGAGGGGAAAACCCTGGTTGCGACCCTGCCGGTTTATCTCAATGCGTTGACCGGGAAGGGCGTTCATGTTGTCACGGTCAACGACTACCTGGCCAGCCGTGATGCCGAATGGATGGGACAGGTCTACCGTTTTCTCGGCTTGAGTGTCGGTTGCATCATCCATGGAATCAGTGATGCCGAACGGAAAGCTGCCTACCAGGCGGATATCACCTACGGCACCAATAATGAGTTCGGGTTCGATTATCTGCGCGATAATATGAAATTTGACCTTGAGGACTATGTTCAGCGGCCGCTGCACTATGCCATCGTCGATGAGGTCGATTCCATTCTGATTGACGAAGCGCGAACACCGCTGATTATTTCCGGCCCCAGCGATTCGTCCAGCGATCTTTATTACCGGGTAAATCGGCTGATTCCGCAGTTGCAGAAGGGGGAGACCACTGAGAACCGGGAAGGGAAGATCGGCCAGTCGGTCAAGACCCACACCGGTGATTTCACTGTCGATGAAAAAGCCAAGTCCGCTGCCCTGACAGAGCAGGGGGTCGCCAAGGTCGAAAAATTGCTCGGGATAGACAACCTCTACGAGCCGAGCAATATTGAACTGCTGCACCATGTCAACCAGTCACTCAAGGCACATGCCCTGTTTGTCCGCGATGTCGATTATGTGGTCCGGGATGGGCAGGTGATGATTGTCGATGAGTTTACCGGTCGTCTTATGCCCGGTCGTCGTTGGAGCGATGGCCTGCATCAGGCGGTTGAGGCCAAGGAAGGGGTCAAGATAGAGAGTGAAAACCAGACTCTGGCGACAATCACCTTTCAGAATTATTTCCGCATGTATGAAAAACTGGCGGGGATGACCGGGACTGCGGAAACCGAAGCGACAGAATTCAAGCAGATTTACAACCTGGATGTTGCGGTCGTGCCGACCAACCGGCCGATGCAGCGGCAGGACAACGCTGACGTGATCTATAAAACTGAAAAGGAAAAATTTTACGCCGCGATCGACGACATCATCGAGTGTCACAAACGGGGTCAGCCGGTCTTGGTTGGAACGATCTCGATCGAGAAATCCGAAGTGCTTTCCGCGCTGTTGAAGAAGCGGGGCGTGACCCATCATGTCCTCAACGCCAAACAACACAGCCGGGAAGCGTTGATCGTCTCCCAGGCGGGCCGCAAGGGAGCGGTGACCATCGCGACCAATATGGCGGGCCGGGGAACCGATATCGTCCTCGGGGGCAATCCGGAAATGATGGCGAAGGTCGAAGCCGCCAACAGCGAGGATTACGAGGCCGCCTTCCAGCAGGCGCTGGAAAAATACCAGCCGGTCTGCGCGGTTGAAAAACAGGAAGTCCTAGACGCCGGCGGGCTGTACATCCTGGGAACCGAACGGCATGAATCGCGGCGCATCGATAATCAGTTACGCGGTCGTTCCGGTCGACAGGGCGACCCGGGTATGAGCCGTTTCTACCTGAGCCTCGAAGATGACCTGCTGAGGATTTTCGGCTCTCAGCGGGTGGCCTTTGTCATGGAGAAACTGCGTATTCCCGAAGGTGAGCCGATCGAGCACGGCATTATCAGCAAGGCGATCGAAAATGCCCAAAAGAAGGTCGAGGCACACAACTTCGATATTCGTAAGCACCTGATCGAATATGACGATGTCATGAACCGCCAGCGGGAAGTGATTTACTCACAGCGACGGCAGGTTCTGGGCGGCGAGGATATCCCGGAAACGATTTCCAAAAACGTCAACGAAATGGTGGAGGATATCGTCGCCAGCTTCTGTCCGGAGAAGAGTTCCGCTGCTGACTGGGACTGGCCACGGTTGCTGGAAGAGTATCTGAAGCAATTCGCCTTTGTCCCAGATCTTGATGGCATCGATCAGCAAAAAGTGAGTCAGGACGACCTGGAAACTTATCTCAAGGCGCAGGCGAATGATTTTCTTGCAGCAAAGCGGGACGACTTCACCCCACCTGTGATGGACCATCTGAGCCGGATCCTGTTACTGCAGACCATCGATGCCCGCTGGAAGGAGCACTTGCTCTCCATCGACCATATGAAAGAGGGGATTGGCTTGCGTGGCTATGCGCAAAAGAACCCGAAAGAAGAGTACAAGCGCGAAGCCTACAGCATGTTCATGGAGATGATGGGGCGGATTGGCCAGGATGTCGTTCAGAAGCTGTTCCATGTCCAGTTGGCCCGAGAAGAGGATGTTGAGGAATTAGAGGCGCGGCAGCGCCAGCAACAGCTGGCACTCAACCGGATGGGTGGTGGGGAGCCTGCGGGCAAAGCACCGAAAACGCGTGAGGAAGACAAAGTCGGCCGGAACGATCCCTGCCCTTGCGGGAGTGGCAAGAAATATAAAAAATGTTGCGGAAGTTAACCCCCTGACCTGAGTGCTTATGTCTGAAAGCATTGAAAAAGAGAGCGTGAACATCCTTCTCGTGGAGGATGTTCACACTGACCTGGCCCGTTTGCAGACAATCCTGGAGGATGGAGGCTATTCTCTGCTCTGCGCCGGATGTGGCGCAGACGTTGTCGGCCTTCTCTCTGCCGAGCAGATCGGACTGGTTTTCTGCAGTGTGACGTTGCCGGATATGAATGGTCTCGAGGTGCTGCGACAGGTCAAACAGTTTGCCCCTGCCGTCCAGGTTGTAATGCTCTCCGCTCAGCAGGATTTTCATGTCGTCAGGCAGGTTCTGCGTGAAAAAGCCCAGGATTTTTTGCTGAAACCCTGTTCGCCCGAGGATGTCCTTGCCGCCGCCGAGCGTGGTCTCGCGGCCCACACCGCAGAAGTGCATAAGGACCGGGTTTACCAGGAAGCCCAGCGTCGGATGTCGGATCTCATCCTGTTGAAACAGATCGGGGAAACCACCAACAGGAACAATGAACCCCAGGAACTGTTTGAGCAGATTGTCGATTCTATTACCGTTTCGGTCGGGGTCGAGTCGGCCTCGCTGATGTTGCTGGAAAAAGACGGGACGCTAAGGATTGCTGCAGCGCGCGGGCTGCCAGAGGAGGTTGTGCACTCAGTACATGTCTCAGCGGGTCAGGGGGTTTCGGGTCATGTCCTGGAAACCTGCGAACCGATTCTGATTCGTGACCTGGAGCAGGAGCACCATTTTCATGACCTGGTTGGCGGTGACCGCTACAAGACCCGGTCGTTACTGACGGTGCCGATCTTGGCCCGTGACCGGCTGCTTGGAATTATCAACGTCAACAACAAGCTCAACGGCGAAGCGTTTGGGGGTGAAGATCAAAGCCTGCTGGTAACCATTGCCCATCAAGTCGCTCTGGCCATGGAGAACTTCACGCTGGTTAACAATCTGCGCCTGCAGGCACGGACCCTGGAGCGAACCAACCGGGATCTGGTCAAGCTGAATCGGGCAAAAACCCGGATGGTGACCAATCTCTCGCACGAATTGAAGACCCCGCTGACCTCGATGCTCGGTTTTGTCGACCTCTCCCTGACGTTCTTCCATAAGCTGTCACAGCAAGACCTGCAGGACTATCTTCGCCAGGTGCAGGAAGAGGGGGGCAAGCTGGAAAGGCTGATCTCCGGGATGCTGCGCCTGTTTTCAATCGAGTCGGAACGGGAGAACTGGCGCTGGCGTGAATTCAGCCTGGATATGGCAGTTGATGGTGTGTTACGCGGCCACGCGCAGCAGATCGAACAACGCAAGCTGCAGCTGGCGTTTGCCCTGGAAGATGACCTGCCGGATATCTTTGGAGATTTTGAGAAGTTTTCGATCGCCCTGACAGCCCTGTTTGATAACGCGATAAAATTCAATCGCGACGCCGGCCGGCTTACTGTCAGTGCCGATACGGAACAGCGTGACGGGCTGTCCTATGTTCGGCTGAAGGTGGCCAATGATGGTGAGGCGATTCCCTACGAAGCTCGTGAAATTATCTTCGACCAGTATACCCAGCTTGGTGAGATCGATACCGGCAAGCCCTGTGGTGTCGGGGTCGGACTGGCCCTGGTCAAGGTTGTTGTCGACCGGATGCGCGGCCAGGTTTTTCTTGAAGAAAAGCAGGGTGAAGGGACTGCATTCTGCCTCTTGCTGCCGACGGCAGAGACCTACCGCTCTTTGACCCTGCAACCGGCAGAAGAAATAAGCTGAAATTATCAGCCGAACCTGATGGAGAGTTTCTGGCAATGAATATCTGTGACATCCCCAAAGGCTTCCGTTTCGCCGGAATTGCGAGTGGCCTCAAGTCCTCAGGAAAACTCGATCTGGGGCTGATCTGTTCGGATGCCCCGGCCACCTGTGCCGGTGTGTTCACCCAGAACCAGGTCGTTGCCGCGCCGATTGCCGTGACCAAACCGCGAATTGCCTCCTGACAGTGCCAGGCTATCCTGGTGAACAGCGGCAACGCCAATGCCTGCACCGGTCAGGCCGGGATCACCGTGGCCCAGGAGATGGGGGCGCTGGTCGCCAAGCAGCTGAGAGTACCGGTAGAATTGGTCGCTGTGGCCTCGACCGGGGTTATCGGCAAGCAATTACCGATCGGCCCATTGCTCGGGGGGATCCCGCAACTGGTCAAACACCTCGACGACGAAGCCGCTCCGCTGACGGCTGAGTCGATGATGACCACGGACAGCTACAGTAAACTTGCCTCAGCGCAGGGAAAGGTCGAGGGTCAGGGTTATTGTATTCTCGGTCTGGCCAAAGGGGCGGGCATGATCCATCCGAATATGGCGACCATGCTTGGTTTTGTCATGACCGATGCGCAAATGCCGGCCGAACGGCTCGACCGGGCACTGCGCCAGGCTGTCGACAGGAGTTTTAACGCGATTACCGTTGATGCTGATACGTCGACCAACGATATGGTTTTGTTGCTGGCGAACGGCTCTTCCGGGGTCAATATCGCAGCCGATAGCGATGCCGAGGCCGAATTCTGTCACCACCTGGAACGGGTTCTGGTCGATCTAGCCAAGATGATTGTTCGTGACGGGGCGGGCGCGACCAAGCTGGTTGAAATCCGGGTGACCGGTGCCGCGGATGACCAGGAGGCCAAGATCGCCGCCAGGTCCGTTGCCACCTCGTCACTGGTCAAGACCGCATTCTTTGGTGAGGATGCAAACTGGGGACGGATTATCGCAGCGGTCGGCTATTCCGGAGTTCAGCTCGATCAGGAGCGGATCGATATCAGTTTCGATGGTGTTCCGGTCACAATGAATGGACTGGGTACCGGGCAAGAACTGGAAGATCAGGCGTCCGAAGTCCTTAAACAGGGCGAGTTTGTCGTCACGGTCGAACTGCACCAGGGTGAAGGAACAGCTAGTTATTATACCTCGGATCTGACTTATGACTATATCAGGATCAACGCCGACTATCGCAGTTGACGTGCTGAGCCCATGTTAAATCCTGCGTCTCTGGTCGATCATACTCTGTTACGCCCTGACGCCACGGAATCTCAGATTGCCAGACTCTGTGAAGAGGCCGTTGAATACGGTTTCGCCTCTGTCTGCATCCCACCCCGCTATGTCCCGCTTGCTGCAGAAGCTCTCTATGGCTCAGGGGTGGCGGTCGGGACGGTGGTTGGTTTTCCCTGTGGCTACTCCTCGACACGTCATAAAATTCTCGAGGCCCGCGAGCTTGCCGCGCAGGGCGCTGTCGAACTTGACATGGTCATTGCCATTGGCGATGCGCTTGCCGGCCATCTGGATAGCGTTGCCGAGGAGATCGCGCAAGAGGTCCTGGCTGCTCCTGAAGCGAGCGTCAAGGTGATCCTCGAATGTTGCTACCTGGATCCGGGGGTGATGGCCCCGTTGACTGAAGCCGTGGTTGCCAGCGGAGCGGCCTTCGTCAAAACGTCGACCGGCTTCGGCCCTGGTGGAGCACGTGAAGAGGACGTCAGGATCTTGGCCCAGGCTGCTGACGGCCGGATTGGAGTCAAGGCCGCTGGTGGTATCCGCGATCTGCAAAGTTGTCGGATGATGCTAAGTGCTGGCGCAACTAGGATTGGGACCAGTTCCGGAATTGCCATCGTGCACCAGTGGCAGAGCGCAACTGCAGAGGACTAACCTTTCCATGTTCAGTCGCGTGGTTCTGATCATTCTTGATGGTGTCGGAGTCGGCGCCTTGCCGGATGCGGACGAATATGGCGACAGCGGGTGCGCAACCCTGCCGCATGTCGCTACCGCTGTCGGTGGATTGCATCTGCCTAACCTGCAACAGATGGGGATTGGCAATATTGTTGCCCTGGCCGGTGTTGACCCTGCCTCCAGCCCGGTGGCAGCCTGGGGCAGGATGGGGCAGCTTGCGGTCGGCAAAGATTCCGTGGTCGGTCACTGGGAGCTGGCCGGAGTGGTTCAGGAACAACCTTTCGCTACCTTCCCCAACGGTTTTCCCCAACAGATCATTGAGGCATTCACTGCCCGTAGCGGTCTGCCTGTGCTCGGTAACGTCGCAGCCAGCGGTACTGAAATCCTCACGCAACTTGGTGAACAGCATCTGCGAACCGGCTACCCGATCATCTATACGAGTATCGATTCGGTTTTCCAGATTGCCGCTCATGAAGAGCTGATCCCCCCCGCACAGCTCTATGACCTCTGTCGCCTGGCCGAGCAGGTCCTTGCTCCATACAATGTATGCCGGGTCATCGCGCGGCCTTTTGTTGGCACCTGTGCGAAAGACTTCAAGCGAACTGCCAGGCGTCACGATTTCCCCTGTAAGCCGCCCAGGCCGACCCTGCTTGATCAACTTCAAGCGTCTGGCATAACAACCTGCAGTGTTGGCAAGGTAAGCGATCTGTTTGCCGGCCGCGGAATTGAATTTTCACTTCCGACGTCAAGCAATCGCGAGGGGATGCAGCGAACTCTCGAGGCGTTAGATACTGTCGAACGGGGTCTGGTCTTTGTTAATCTGGTTGAATTCGATATGCTTTTTGGTCACCGTCGCGACCCGTACGGGTTTGCTCGGGGGCTTGAGGCGTTCGATGACTGGCTGCCACAACTGCAACAGCGAATGAGCAGTGAAGATCTGTTGATCGTGACTGCCGATCACGGTTGTGATCCACTCGCACCGGGGACCGACCATACCCGGGAATATGTTCCCTTGTTGGTCTGGAGTTCTGCCATGGCCCGGGGCGCTCATCTGGGGGTACGCACCAGCTTTGCGGATGTCGCTGCGACAATCGCTGAGCTGTTTGCAATCGATCCCGAGTGTGGTAAAAGTTTTCTGGCACACCTGCAGGAGACCACTTCAGCCGGCAGCAACTGAGCCGCATTGGCTCCTTAGCTGGCGTCTATCACTCAGGGAGGATAAGATGTTGAAACGATCATTGCTTATTGGTCTGATGTCGCTGTTGCTGGTGACGCCAGGGTTCGCCGCCGGGCTGAGTGTCGCCGAGGGCGTTATTACAACCCAGGTTGTCGACCATGCCCCCATTGATGAGCTCGAAAGCTATCCGGCGCAGCTGGGTAAACTGTTCTGCTTTACCAGGATTATCGGAGCCGAAGGGGAAACGACTGTCACCCATGTCTGGTTCTACCAGGACCAGGAAATGGCCCGGATCGATTTGCCGGTGCGTTCCCCATCCTGGAGGACCTATTCTTCGAAGAATATTCTGCCCCAGTGGGCAGGAGACTGGAAGGTTCAGGTGCTGGACGACGCCGGCCTGGAGATCGGTGTCATCCCGTTCAAGCTGCTCTGATAGGACTCTGGATAAATCAACACAAAAAAGCACCCGCTCGGGGTGCTTTTTTGTGAGTCAAAGTCATGATCTTTTTATTTCTTCTTTTTACCCCTGGCTGCCCGGGCTTTGGCGAGGTTGTCAGCCAGGCCGCGGTCGACCGCCATCTGCCGGCGACTTTCCGAGTAGTTTTTTGCGGCCAGCGATTGGCTGCGGGGAATGTCGAACTGTTTACGGTATTCACCCGGCTTCATGTCGTGTGCCGTTTTCAGGTGGCGTGACAGGGTTTTAAAGTCTTTCCCACAGATCATGCAGTAAATTTTGTCTTTGCCAAAGGCTTTCTTGCGGGAAACAACAGGTGCGGCTTCCTCCTGAGTATCTTGTGCTGCCGGTTCTTCACCTTTTTCCAACGCCGCCAGGGCCGCATGAACTTCAGTAAGTTCAGCCAGAAGTTCATCTTTGCTCATCGGGGTAGTTGATGCATGTGCGGCAATTATTTCCGCTGCCATTTCCATTACTGTCGCCATAATTTTTCCTCCGTTATAGGATTAAAAAGAAACATACTTGTTTTTAACCAGCTCTACTTTAATTATCGTATTCTGTAAAAAAATCAAGACTAAATTATAAATAGGGGGTATATTTTTACTATTAATTGAAAATATATCTATTTTTACATTTATTTTTGAATGATAAGCTACAACTAAGGACAGTCTATAAATGAACATCAGAGAGCGTATTGAACAGATGGAAGGTCAGAACTTGTCTTCTTTTGCTGCTTTGAGTTGTGAATCAAAAGGGAGAAAAGTAATAGAGGAGCCATGCTCAATTAGAACAGTATTTCAACATGATAGAGACAGGATTCTGCATAGCAAATCTTTCCGGCGACTAAAGCATAAAACCCAGGTCTTTTTTTCTCCGGAAGGTGATCATTATCGTACACGTCTGACCCATACTCTTGAAGTCTCTCAGGTTGCCAGAACTATTGCCCGGGCCCTCTCTCTTAATGAAGATTTAACGGAAGCGATCGCCCTGGGGCATGATCTCGGCCACACTCCGTTTGGCCACGCAGGCGAGCGGGTGCTGCAGGACTTGATGCCGGATGGTTTTCGCCACGTTGAGCAAAGTTTGCGGGTTGTCGATGTTCTGGAAAAGGATGGCAGGGGGCTCAATCTGACCCGTGAGGTCTGTGACGGAATCCTCATGCATTCGAAGGGGAGAGGAGCATTGCTCTCTTCCGCCCCGGGGACAAAGGCCAGCACACTTGAGGGTCAGATTGTCCGGCTCGCGGATATTATCGCCTATGTTAACCATGATCTCGACGATGCCGTGCGCGGCGGATTGATCAGTGAGGCCGAGATTCCCGAGGAGGTTGTCAAGGTCGTCGGTACCAGCCACTCCGGGCGTATCGGACGGATGGTACGGGACCTGATTGAGCAGTCATTGAACGCTGACGGAGCCGTTATTCGGCTGTCAGCAGAAATGGATGAGGCGATCTGTGAATTGCGCAACTGGCTTTTCGCACGGGTCTATCAGGTTGATCATGTGCACGGCGATTTCATTAAGGCCTCCCGATTATTGCGCGAACTCTTTCTCCATTTTCAGGATAAAGAAGAGATTTTTCTGGAGCATGGCGGACGCAGGCTACCTGGTGACTCACTGCAAACATCAATCGCTGATTTCATTGCTGGAATGACTGATCGCTTTGCTCTGGCTCTTTATCTCCGGATTTTTCTTCCACAACCCTGGAAAGCTTGAAAACAGAGCGGTAACCCATTGATTTTCCCTAGGGGAAACTTGACAGATAAAAAGGCACTGTGCTAATTTTAGCGCGGTTTAATGGGACTCGGGAGCTTTTACGATTTGTCCGGCCCGATAGCTGTTGCTGCTGTCTACCAGGGAGGAAGGCCGCGCTTCCAGATGCTGCGATGAGAACCTAAACAACTCGTTCTCTGTGGGGGTGGGCCTGAGAGTTCATAGAAGCTCTTCAATAACTTTTGTGGCGATGAATGCTTTGGCTCTGATGATCTGCCCCTCTTTGCTGAGGGTCAGTGATGCTAGGAGGCATCAATGACAAAAAAACTGCTGTTGGCTGACGATAGCCTGACGATTCAAAAGGTTATCGGAATTATTTTTGCCAATGAGGATTATCAGCTTCTGGTCACGGATAATGGTGACGCTGCCTTTGAGCAGGCGCGCCAGGAACATCCTGATCTGATTATTGCCGATGTGTCGATGCCTGGTAAAGACGGATTCCAGTTGTGTGAAGCAATCAGGCAGACGGCAGGCCTTGAACAGGTTCCGTTTTTGTTGTTGCCGGGAACGTTTGAGCTTTTTGACGAGGACAGAGCCCGTGCGGTTGGTGCGAGTGCCTGGCTGAATAAACCTTTTGAATCACAGGCCCTGCTTGAAAAGGTTGAGGAGCTTTTGTCTGCTGCTCCGGATAGTTCTGCGGCTGAGGCTGTTGAAGAAACTCCGATTGCCGAAGAGTCTTCGGTTACTGAAGAATCCCCGTTTGTCGAAGAGTCTCCGTTTGTCGAAGAGTCTCCGTTTGTCGAAGAGTCTCCTATTGTCGAAGAGTCTCCGTTTGTCGAAGAGTCTCC
>PKUD01000142.1 GCA_002869695.1 Desulfuromonas sp.
ATATCCGCCGAGGTGACCTTGCCACTGTCCGCGAGGATTTCCATCAGCAGGTGCGCCTCGCGATAGGTCAGCCCGCCGGAACAGGGGGTACCGACACCCGGCGCTTCGTGGGGATCGAGACCGTCAACGTCCAGACTGACATGTATCCGCTTCCGATGATTGAGTCGCGCGAGAGCTTCACGGGTGACCGTGCCGATACCACGCTCATCAATGTCGCGGATGGTGTAGACGGTGATCCCGCTTTCACGCAATTGATTCCGCTCCACACTATCCAGATCACGGATGCCGATCATCACAACGTCTTCCGCATCGATCTTCGCCCCGGGCCGACCGATATCGACCAGTTCCGGGTAGCCCTCACCAAGCAGCACTGACAACGGCATACCATGGATATTCCCCGAACTGGAGCTTTGCGGGGTATTGAAATCGCCGTGCGCGTCGATCCAGATCACCCCTGACGGTTCATCGTGAGTGATACCGCCGATGGTACCGATGGCGATGGAATGATCCCCGCCAAGGAAAATAGGAATAAATCCTTCAGCGACCGCCTGCCTCCCCTGCTGATACGCGGCGTGACAAACCCTCTGTATCGAAGGCAGGAATTTTCGTTCCTGACCGCCGGGCAGAGAATCCCGCACGGGAACATCCAGGTTGCCCGCGTCGTGAATTTCATAGCCGAGGGACCGCAACCGTGCCGAGAGCTCGGCATAGCGGATCGCACCGGGACCGAGATCAACCCCCCGATGCAACTGTCCCAGATCCATCGGCACCCCGATGATGCGAATTGATTTGTCCATCCCCGCCCCTAAGGTTTCAGATTGTTCCACAGGTTCATCATGAAATCCTGAACATTGGTCAGGATCGCCACCGCCTGAGCCGAACCACGATTGGCCAGCTTGTCTGCGCTGAACTCCGACATATCGACGATATAGAAAAACACCGGCCGCACTTCGCCGTCCTCCATCACCCGGTAGCTCGGCACCATGTTGCCAAAGGCGATGGAGTGGAGTTGGGTGGCCAGGGCGATGACCGTTGTCGCTGTGCGGGCATGGTCACGCATGGCGTCCTGCGCCTGATAGACATCGGGGATCACTTCGGGCAGCGGGCCGTCATCACGGATCGAACCGGCCAGGACATAGGGGATCTGCTTTTTTTCACAGGAGCAGATGATCCCATCATTGAGCTGCAGGGCATCAATCGCCTTGGGAATCGAACCAGCCAGACGCACCTTGTTGATGATATCGAGATGGTTGTAGTGTCCCATCGGCTGAAGGTGCTGAGTATAGATATTCTGTCCCAAGCCGGTTTTATAATAGGCCGCCTCCAGATCATGGGTTGCCAATGCGTTGCCGGCCAGCAGGGCATCGCAGTATCCGTTTTCAATCAACCCCTGCATGGCATCGCGACTATCCTTGTCGAAGGCCACTGCCGGACCGAGAACCCAGACAATTTTTCCCTGTTCACGGTCATGGCGCAGGACATTGTAAAGATCGTCATAGGAGCGAGAAAACGGGGTCTCCCGGGTGCCGCGGGTGCGGAAAGAGAACTTGTCAACCGCGGAATCCTCCAGCGCTTCAAAACCGTGAATGTGAACAAATATGCCTTCTTCTCCATTCTCGGTCCGACCGACAACCACCTGATCCCCCTGCCGGACCCGACGCGCTTCAACCACATCGAGGGCTCTGCCGCGCAGGACCATCACCGAGTCCATCCGACTCTCCGGTGCAAGAACCCAATCGCCATTCCCCAGATGTACATATTCCGGATGGTTTGACGTCCCATGAAAGTTCTCCGGAACCACCCCGTCCTTGGGCGCGGCGACCGTCTCGACGACCGGAGCCCTGACCAGTTCGGGAATGCTAAAATCAGGAGGAGTATAGGGGGGAATCAGCTGGCTCATCATCTTCGTCTCCGTTGGCATAAGCAAGGGGGCAGGTTTCAGCGACCCAACATCTAGTCTAATATTATCAAAACTTTCTTTTTCTAACCTCTTCTAAGCGAGATAGCAATACCAAAGCGGTTCAGAATCTGGTATAAAAAACGCCAGTCAGCCAATATTGAATACAAGTTCACAAAAAATTTAGATCTATCGTATGACTATCATCCTGTTCATACCACTCGGCCTGCTCTGTCTGGCCATCTCTTTTCTCGGGTTGCGACGCAACCATAAGCGTCACGCTTTCGTCTGCGCCCTGATGGGGTTGTTCTTTCTTGGCGTTGCAGCGCTAATGAGCTACGGCACCAGTCTCTTGATCGAGAAGCTCCCACCCTTTAGCTGAATATATCGGACGTGTTTACAGTCCCTGACAAGATAATGCAAAAAAGGCCCGGCACACTGGAAACAGGTTGCCGGGCCTTCAGTTTGCGGACTCGTCCAGCTTAAACAGCAGAACGGTTTTCTTCCTTCTTCCGCGCCAGCACCGAACGGAGCATCGGGAAGGACAGGATAAACAGAGTGGTCAGATTGATACCGAGGGTCAGCGGTCGCTCCCACATAAAGGCAATGGATTCATTGTAAATCAGCAGCGCACGGCGCAGATTGTCCTCCATCAGACCACCGAGAATAAAGCCGAGCAGCAGCGGAGCCATCGGGAAGTTCATCAGACGCAGTGCCATAGCCGCGATACAGAACAGCACCATCATCTGAATGTCAAAGTCGTTGAAGGTGACCAGATA
>PKUD01000074.1 GCA_002869695.1 Desulfuromonas sp.
GGCCTGGCGGGCGCCGGCAACAATTTCAGCAACGCTTTTGAGGGGGTAGACCTCGGTTTGGCTCTGATGGTGCGCCGACTGGGCGCAGAACGCACAGTTCTCAGCGCATCGTCCCGACTTGGCATTGATGATCGAGCAGAGGTCGACAGCAGTGCCGCAGTGGGTTTCCTTCAGCTGCTGCGCTCCGGCCATCAGCCAGGTGAACCCTGATCCTTGAGCCTGCAGAATCTGCAGCGCGTCTGCTTCGCTGATGGCCGATCCCGTTGCGACTTTTTCCAGCAGTTCAGCTGTGAATGTATTCATCTCTGATCTCCTTTGACCGCAGCAGACTAACCGGCTCGTGGCCGCTTGTCAACCTCCTGCGGGGAGTAGGTTTACAAATGAACTTGCTGGCCGGTTACCATTTGGTGTAATTTGCATACATATAAGGTTGACAGTTCGAATGGGAACTGGTAAAACATCGTTATTTGTCCTCATGGGGTGTTCACATGGTCAAGCAGCTAATCGGGAAGAAGCTTAAATCTTCACGCCTTAAAAGAGATCGGACAATTCAGGAACTATCTGAAATGTCGTCAGTTTCATCGAATATGATTTCCAGAATTGAACGGGGTTTGACGACTCCTTCAGTCGAGATTCTGATGAAGCTGGCCGATGCACTCGATTTGAGCCTCAGCTATTTCGTCGAAGAGGCGGAAAAAGGGGGGACTGTCATTCACACGCCGGCAGGTCGTGGTGAGCCACTCTTCTTCTTTGAGGACAAGCATCAGATTTCCAGCCTGACCCAGGGACTGCGTGATCCCGGCTTTTCGGTCTTTGTGGATGTCCTGGAGCAGGGGTGTGACAGTGGTGAGGGCGGTATGGTCCATACCGGTGAGGAATTCGCTACCGTCCTTGAGGGCGGGATTGAATTTATCATCGATGGCCAGAGCTACAGTCTGGGCCCTGGCGATTCACTCGGGTTCAAGGCAACCCTGCCGCATCGCTGGAAGAATATTTATTCCGGCCGAACCCGGGTTCTCTGGGTGGTGTCACCGCCTCCAAACGTCTGATCCCCTGCCCACAGAGGTTGCTGTCATGCAAATCAAGAAAATCGTCGGCAAAAAGTTAAAAGAAATCCGCCTGAAAAGTGATATGACGATTCATGTTCTGGCGGAAAAATCGAAGGTCTCCTCGAACATGATTTCGCGGATCGAACGCGGACTGACCATCCCGTCGGTGGAGATCCTGATGCGCCTGGCCCTGGTTTTCGACAAAAGCATCAACTATTTTGTCGAGGATGTCTCCACCTCGCATGAAATCGTTCATACCCGGCCCGGGCAACGGGACAAGACGGTCTATGACGATGATGAGAACAACATGCAGACCGAGTCGTTCACCTCCGGGCTGCGTGATCCGCAGTTCATGTCGTTTTACTGTACGGTTAAACAGGGCGGGAGTAGTGGCCAGCAGAATATGTATCATCCCGGTGATGAGCTTATCTACATTGTCCATGGTAAAATCCGCATGAATATTGCCGGTGAAACCTACATCCTTGAAGAAGGGGACAGCCTTTCATTCAAGTCGCACCTGCCGCACCGCTGGGATAACATCGGTAGTGATGAGGCAAAAGTGATCTGGACCCTGTCGCCCTTTACGATTATCTGAACCGCAAACGACCCCGTGCTGTAGAGTGGTGGGGGGTCGTTAAGACGTCGATCCCGGAACGAACAGAGTCGCCAGGCAACCCTTTACTACGGGACGTGCCTGGCGACTCTGTCGTTGATGTGAGCGCGGCGAACGGCTCCGGGACGGGGAGAGGGCCTGTTTCATGCTCAGTGGATCGACGTGAGCGACCCTAACAATGGTCATCGAAAACGCCACAGGGGCCGCTGGCAAGCTCACGCTGCAGCTTATAAAGATTCGCAAAATAAGGCAGTTAGAACCGTGGCTGCGGCACGTGTTGAGTCATCCCGGTTCTTTTACATATCCTTTTCTGATCGCCAACTCGTTGAAATCATAGCACCTTATTGACAACGGAAGAGCTGCCTGTATACTATAAAAATTAATTTGAGCCACTCAACCTAGTCGAAACTTTCCTTTAAAGGGGACGTTATGAACAAGTCGGAGCTGGTAGAGGCACTCTCGATCAAAAAAAACCTGACCTACAAGAAATCTGAGCAGATCGTCAATCTTGTCTTCGATTCCATGGCGGACGCTCTGATCAAAGACGACCGTATTGAAATCCGCGGCTTTGGCAGTTTCATGGTCAAGGACTACAAGGCCTACATGGGGCGCAATCCAAAGACCGGCGAGGTGATCGAGGTCAAGCCGAAGCGGCTGCCGTTTTTCAAGGTCGGCAAGGAATTGAGGGAGCGGGTCGACAGCTGATCCCCCTGATAACCATCCATTGGCAAAACCCGAGTATTGTGACTGCTCGGGTTTTGCCGTTTTTACAGGAAGATTCATCATGTTGAAAGCTTTTCGCGGCCTTCTGCCGAAGGTTGCCAGCTCCGCGTTTATTGTTGAGAGCGCCGTGGTCATCGGTGATGTGGAGATTGGCCCACAGTCCAGTCTCTGGTTCAATGTCGTCGTTCGCGGGGATGTTAACTTTATCCGCATCGGGGCAAGAACGAATATTCAGGACGGCTCGGTTGTTCATGTGACCCATAAGTGCCATCCC
>PKUD01000185.1 GCA_002869695.1 Desulfuromonas sp.
GTTAACTTGCCAGGTTTTTCCAGTTGCAGGGCCATGGGGGTGGCCGTGGCAAGGTTGAGGTTGGTTGTACAGTTAGAACTGAAGGTGAAGCCGTTCTCCTTGAGGGTCTTCCAGCAACTGTCCATAACCCGGTTTTTTACACTGCTGATATCATGGTTTTTGTCGAAGGTATCCACCCA
Organism: Desulfuromonas sp.; assembly: GCA_002869695.1. Taxonomy (GTDB): domain Bacteria; phylum Desulfobacterota; class Desulfuromonadia; order Desulfuromonadales; family Geopsychrobacteraceae; genus BM509. The sequence goes on from PKUD01000185.1 coordinate 180, forward strand.
GAAGTTGACCTGGATTTCAACGTACTGGGGCAGGAGTGCCGACATGATGACATTCGACGGGGGATCGGTGAGCACCCCGGAGGTTTTCAGGACGGCATCGCTGAGAAGGGCCCGTGCCCTCTGCGGATTGTCAGCGTAGTCAATCCCGACCACAAAACTGGGCCGACGCAGCCCGTCTCGGGTGAAATTATATAAAGGCGACTTGAAGATCTGCGCGCTCGGAATAAAGATGTCACAACCGTCGAGGGTGCGAATATGGACATGGCGTAATTCGATGTTTTTGACTTCTCCGTTTAAGCCTTCGGATTCAATGTAATCGCCGACCTCGAAGGAGCGGCTGAAGGTCAGGAAGAACCCGGCGATAAAGTTTTCGCCGACTTCGCGGAAAGCAAATCCAAAGACAACTGCAGCCATGCCGCCACCGGCCATCAGGCTCACGGCGATATTGCCGAGACCGAGAATATTGAGGGCCAGGATCAGGCCGAGGAGGACCATCAGCCAGGTGGCCAGTTGCTGCAGAAAGCGCACGTAGACCCGGGAGCTTTCACGGGAGGCTGCCACTTTGGCCAAGGTCCGGCCAAAGAGACGTCCGAGCCAGATGCACACTAAAAAAGCTGTGAGAGCAGCGAGAATGCTTGGTGTCAGGCTTTGAATCTTCTGCCACGCCAGGGCAAGGCTGTTATTGAGGGATTCCATGGAGACCTTTCCTGTGATTCGAGAAGTAGCAGCCATTTTGCGATGTCACAACTATAGCTTTTTTGTTCAAAGTCTCAATCAATTAAGCTGGTCAAGTGAATTGCACCCCTGGGCATGCAGGCAATGACGGTATTACGTTGGTTGGCTTGGCCTGCGTACCGCATGAAACGACACACCTGAAATCCGCATCTAGTGAACATCGTTAGACCCCTGATTTTTTGGTGTGCAGTTTTTTTATCTACAAGCTTACTGAAACTGTCGTTCGCTCGGTTCCCCCTTGCCTCATTACCTCTGGAACATTGAGGTGAGACGAAATGTTGGCTACAAACTTCATATTTCTCCGCTGCAGCTCCTGCTCAACCGATCACTGAACCAGGACATGTTCCTCATCCCCAAATCAGCCGCGCCCCGGCCTGTCAGGCAGAAGTTCCGGCTGTTTGTGTCCCATGAGACGAAAAAACTTGACAAGCAAAAGCCGCATGATACTTTGTATGACAAATGTCTCTCCGGTGACCGACAATACTCGCTTCAGTGGCGGACAATTGTCGCGCTTACGCCCCCACTAAAAGAGACGAAACGGGCCAGAGCATATCGGTTCCAGGATGTCGAGGCCGTATCCTGAGACTAAAAACATCTTTTGCTGAGCAGGGACGGGAGCGTCATGCCATCGCAAAACCAAAAGAGCACGCCAGGTTCCGAGCAAGACTCTTTGCCCTGCCAATTTATTCCCTCTACAGAAATTCAACGTTTTGTCTCCGCGTGCCTGGCCAAAGCTGGAGCCGACACCGCTTCTGTCGATGCGGTCACCCGCTCCCTGGTTGGCGCTTCGCTGCGTGGCGTCGACAGTCACGGCATCCGACTCCTGCCGCACTATGTCAAAGCGCTGCGCGGAGGACGAATCAACGGGGCACCGCAGCTGAAATTCAGCAGACGCAGTGGCTGCAGCGGCTGCCTCGATGCGGATGACGGTTTTGGCCACCTCGCTGGCTACCGGGCAATCGAAGAGGCGACGACCCTGGCCCAAGAAAATGGCCTTGGCGCAGTCAGTGTCATTAACTCGTCCCACTTTGGCGCAGCAGGAAGCTATCCCCTGGTTGCCGCTGAGGCCGGTTATTTGGCTCTCTGTTTCAGCAATTCTGACAAACTTGTGCTGCCCTTCTCCGGACTGCTCCCCTTTCATGGCACCAACCCGATCAGTTTTGCCGCTCCGGTGGCTAATCAACACCCTTATCTTTTAGACATGGCGACCAGCTCGATCCCGCTCAACCGCGTGCTTCAATACCGTGCAATCAGCAGACCCCTGCCGGAAGACGTGGCGGTCAACGATGCTGGAGAAACGACGATTGACGCCGCGCAGGTCAGTGCACTGCTGCCGGTGGGTGGACAGGGCTACGGCTACAAAGGAGCGGCGTTGGCGGGATTGTGTGAGATTCTTTGTGCCGCACTCACCGGCATGGGTTTCAGTCATCAACTGCTGGCAATGGCGGGACCGGATTATTCAAGCCGACGGCACCTGGGTCACTTTTTCCTGGTCATAAAACCGGAAGCATTTATCGAGCGCGACATCTACTTTCAACAAATGGATCTCTATCTTGCTGACCTGCGAGCTCAGGTCGCAGAATCCGGGGCTAAGGTCATGGCCGCCGGCGACCGGGAATGGGCCGAGCAGGAGAGAAGACGTGCAACCGGCATTCCCGTTGATCATGCAGTCATGGCCGAATTTGCTGACCTGGCCCGGGAGTTCGAACTGCAACCGCTGAATTGAACAAAACCACTGCATCCCTTTGCAGAGCAAGCAGGGAGGAACACAATGCAATCGATTATATGCGACCAGCCAAACAGTCTGTCCCAGGTCGAGAGAGAAAGACCCGAGTGTTCAGCCGGTGAAGCATTGGTCCGCATCCGGCGTATCGGAATCTGCGGCACCGATCTGCATGCCTTCAGTGGGCGCCAACCCTATTTCAGCTATCCACGCATCCTGGGTCATGAACTGGGTGGGGAGATTGCCGGGCTGGGATCAGGAATTAGCAACCTTGCTCTCGGCGATCAGGTCACCGTGATCCCTTACCTTGAATGTGGGACATGTATTGCCTGCCGTGCCGGAAAGCCGAACTGCTGCACCGCGCTACAGGTCATCGGTGTCCATTGCGACGGTGGCATGCAGGAATATATCGTTCACCCCGCCGATCACCTGATCAAGGCGGAGGGCCTCTCTCTGGATGAACTGGCCCTGGTTGAGTGCATGGCCATTGGTGCCCACGCAGTGCGCAGAGCAGGGGTTCAGGCCGGGGAAGACGTCCTGGTGGTCGGTGCCGGTCCGATCGGCTACGGCATCATGCAATTCTGTCGAATTGCCGGGGCACGGGTGATCGCTCTGGATATTGATGACCAAAGGCTGAAGTTCAGTCGCGATAAAGGAGGCGCTGACGTTATTGTCCTGGCGGATGGGGAGAATACGCAGCAACTGATCCGGGACGTTACCGGAGGCAATGGTGCCGCGGCCGTTTTTGATGCGACCGGCTCACCACAGTCAATGACGCAGGCCTTTGAATTTATCGCCCATGGCGGGCGCTATATTCTTGTCAGCATCGTGGATGCGCATATCAGCTTCTACGACCCCGATTTCCACAAGCGTGAGACAACGCTGCTCAGCAGCCGAAATGCGACACGGGAGGATTTTGCCTGGGTCCTGCAATGTCTTGCCGAAAAGAAGCTTGATCTGCAACCGCTCATTACCCACCGATGTTCCTTTGGCCGATTCGTTGAAAAATTCGTCAACTGGGCGACCCCCGGTTCCGGAATTATCAAGGGGATCATTGAAGTCTGAAAAAAACTGTTAAAATGGGGAGATTCAATATACTGCGAGCGAGGCCATGCTGAATCCGAAAACAAGCGAGATCACGATCCTGCAATTTGGAACAGGCCGCTTCCTGCAGGCCCATGTTGACCTGTTTCTTGATGAAGCAGCCAAATCCGGGCAGCAGGTCGGCAAGGTCTGTGTTCTGCAAAGTTCCGACCAGGTCGAGGGGATTGCGAGAGCCAATGCCTTCAACCTTCAGTCGAGCTATCCCGTCCGGATCGAGGGGGTCCGTGATGGTGACATCGTGCAGGAAGTACGCGAAGTCGAAAGCGTTGAGCGGGCTCTGATTCTTGCCGATCCTGACCAGTGGCAACAGGCACTGCAACTCGTCAGGGGGCCTGTCCGGACGATCATTTCAAATACTGCCGACCGCGGCTATGAGCTTTCAGCGCTGGACCATGCCGAGATGTGTCCCCCCGCTTCCTTTCCGGCTAAACTCCTCTTGCTCCTGCGTGAGCGCTTTGCAGTAGCAGGAGCTCCCCTGACGATACTGCCCTGCGAACTGATCAATAACAATGCAGATCAGCTGCAAAAGATAGTCATTTCCCTTGGCAGGGACTGGGGGGTTGCCGACGATTGTCTGACATGGATTGCCGAGCGTTGCGTATGGGCTAACACCCTGGTGGATCGCATCGTGTCGGAAGCTCTCGAACCGATCGGTGCAGTTGCCGAACCCTACGCTCTCTGGGCGATCCAAAGGGTTGCCGGGCTCGTTCCCCCCTGCACCCACAGCGATATTCGTGTGGTGGACGACCTCTCCCCCTTCGAGATGCTCAAGCTTGGGATTCTTAACTTCAGCCATACCTTCCTGGTTGACCTTTGGCTGCGCAAAGGAAGACCCGGAGAGGTCACCCTGGTATCGGAGATCATCAAGAATCAGTATTTTTTCCCGAAATTGCAGGCAGTGATGGATAGCGAAGTCCTGCCGGTCCTGAGGGAGATGTTACCCGGTCAGGATCCAGATGTTTATCTGAAATCTGTCCTGGAACGCTTTGCCAATCCGTTTCTCAAGCATCGGTTGGCCGACATCGCCCAGAACCACGAGGAAAAAGTCAGGCGGCGGATTCAGATGATCCGTGAGCAGTCGAACAGGCTCTTCCCTGAAAAGCCGACACCTCTGCTCGATGCCTGTTTGCTGAGGGAAGCTGGGACGCAGGCAGATCATGTTTTGTAATGATTCGGCACGACTGCCCAGATGAAATAGAACTACGTTATTCCATATTGACATGCGTTGGTTCATGAGGTAATTGTACGACATAGGTTTGATAAATGTCCTACAATATTTCCGTTGCTTCGTTCACACAGCGAAAAGCTGAGGCTACTCGCAGTGGAACGGGCAGCAACAATGAAGTACTCCAACCAAGAAGAGGAGGAGGTACAATGAAAAAGCGTTTTACACTGTTGTTGGCTCTGATCATTGCAGTCTCAAGCCTAAGTGCCGTCAATGCCCTGGCTGCGGAAAAACTTAAGTGGGCGCATGTGTATGAAACCAGCCAGCCCTACCACAAGTGGGCGCTGTGGGCCGCCGATGAGATAAAGAAGCGGTCGAACGGCAACTACGAGGTCGAAGTCTTCCCCGCCTCATCGCTGGGGAAAGAAGTCGACATCAACGAGGGCCTGTCGCTGGGCACCGTTGACATCATCTATACCGGAAACCAGTTTGCCGGCCGCACCTTCGGCCCGATTTCGATTGCCGGCTATCCCTACGTCTTCCGCAGCCTTGATCAATGGAAGGCGTTTATGAAGAGCGACCTGTTTAAGGAGTTGGCTGGTGGCTACGACAAGGCATCAGGCCACAAAATTATCACCGGCACCTATTATGGTCAGCGGCACGTCACTTCGAAAAAGCCGGTCAGTACTCCGGCAGATATGAAGGGCCTCAAGATTCGCGTTCCCAACGCGCCGGCCTATACAATCTTCCCGAAGGCCACCAACGCTAACCCGACTCCGATCGCTTTCGCCGAGGTCTATCTTGCCCTGCAGCAGGGAACCGTGGATGCCCAGGAAAATCCTCTGCCGACAATTCAGGCCAAGAAGTTTTATGAGGTGCAAAAGTATATCAACCTCACCGGTCATATCACCGACAGCCTGCTGACCATCGTCGGCGGCCCCCTGTGGGATCGTTTAAATGACGCTGATCGCGAGATGCTCAACGGGGTACTGCTGGAAGCCGCTGCCAACTGCACAGCCGAGGTCGAGAACAAGGAAAAAGAACTGGTCGCCTGGTTTGAGCAACAGGGCAACGTCGTTAACCAGAAAGTTGACATTGCCGCGATGCAGAAGGCCACTGCCGCCTACTATGATAGTCATCCGGGCGAGGTTCCATGGTCAAAGGACGTATGGACTCGTTTGCAGGCCCTCTAGCAAGACATAGAGAGCAACAATGAAAGGGACGAAGATGTCTGATACAAGCCAGAATACCATCGATGCAAGCAGCCTCGACGATGAGTTGGACGCACCGATTCCATGGCGGACCTTTGGAATTGAGGATTACCTTTCCTTTCTGGTCTTCTGGGCCTTGGCCCTGGACATCTTCGTCCAGTTCTTTTCCCGATATGTACTTGATGATTCGATTGGCTGGACCGAAGAAATTGCCCGATATCTCCTGATCTCGGTCGGTTTTATCGGTTCCATCATCGCGGTACGCAAAAACACTCACATCATGGTTGAATTCCTGTTCCGCTTCGTGTCACCCAGGTTTGGCGCAATCCTGACCTATTGCGCGGATATCGGCCGGATCGCCTTCTTCGCCATGCTGTCGGTGACCTGCTTCAAATTGGCGTGCAAGACCAGGCAGATGATGGTATCCATCGATTTCCCGAAGAGCATCATGTACTACATGGTGAGCGTCTGTCTGGCCGCTATGGCCATACGCTCGGTTCAGGTTCTGATACGCCATATCCGCCAGGGCGGCAGCCGGATCAGCCTTGAACACGCTGAACACGCACTTCACACCAAGACGGACTAAGGAGGAAGAATCGGTGCCCACGCGTCTTCGTCTCAAGCTCAATGCCTCTCTGATCGTTCTGGCCGCGTTTTGCACTCTTGGACTTGCCGTTGCCGGCAATCCGATTGCATTCCTGTTCGCCTCGGTCTTCCTGTTTCTGATTACCGGCGTTCCGGTCGCTATCGCTCTGGCTGGTTCTTCGCTGCTGTTCGTGCTGGTCACCGGGAAGGTGCCCGATGTGGTTGTGGCCCACCGCATGGTCAATGGAATCGACAGCTTTCCACTGCTGGCCGTACCGTTCTTCATTCTTGCTGGCTCACTGATGAACGCGGTAGGTATTACCAGCCGCATTTTCGCTTTTGCCACCGCCTGTGTCGGCTGGATGCCTGGTGGCCTGGGGCATGTAAACATCGGTGCCTCGGTGATCTTTGCCGGCATGTCAGGAGCCGCGGTTGCCGATGCCGGAGGCCTCGGCACTATCGAGATCAAGGCCATGCGCGATGCTGGCTACGATACCGAATTTTCCGTCGGAGTCACGGCTGCTTCGTCGACCATCGGCCCAATCATCCCACCGTCACTGCCAATGGTCATCTACGGTGTCATGGCCTCGGCCTCGATCGGACAATTGTTCGCCGCCGGGTTCATCCCCGGTTTACTGATGGCTGGTGCTCTGATGGTGATGGTTTGGTGGTTTGCCCTCAAACGCAATTATCCGCGTGACGCGACCTTCTCGTTCAAAATGTTGTGGATAACCTTCAAGGGCGCATTCATGTCGTTGATGACGCCGGTGATCATCGTCGGCGGCATCCTCAGTGGTGCCGTCACACCTACCGAAGCGGCTGCCGCTGCCGTCGCCTGGGCACTGTTCCTCGGACTTGTTTGGTATCGGACCTTGAATTTCCGGCGTTTCGTCCGGGTCTCCATGGAAACCATCGAGACTACGGCGATCATCCTGCTGATCGTCGCCGGCGCCTCAATCTTCGCCTGGATCCTGACCAGCAACAAGGTCACCGAGCATTTCGTCACCATGGTCACCGGGCTGACCGACAACCCGATTCTGGTGCTGCTGATCCTCAATGTCATCCTGTTCGTCGTCGGTTTCTTCATGGAAACCATCGCCGCCATCACTATCCTGGTGCCCGTGATGTTGCCTGTGGCGATACAAGTGGGGATCGATCCAGTGCACTTTGGGGTGATAATGGTGCTGAACCTGATGATCGGGCTGCTGACGCCGCCGGTGGGCATGGTGCTCTACGTACTGTCCAGGGTGTCGGGCGTCCCCTTTGAACGCTGCACTCAAGCAACCGTGCCGTTCCTCATCCCGTTGGTTGTCGTGCTGATCCTCGTTACTTTCATCCCTCAATTTTCAATGTGGCTGCCAAACCTGATATATCGTTGAAAATCAGCAGCCGAACAAGGATATGAACTTATGATGAACGATATCAACGGCAGAGCTGTCCTGATCACTGGCGCCAGCACCGGCATCGGTGCTGCTGTGGCAGAGCGCTTTGCCGCTCTCGGCGCACGCGTCGTGCTGCATTACAACCAGAGTCGCCAGGCCGCAGAGGTTCTGCAGGACCGCATTCTGAGCGGCGGTGGCGATGTCGTCCTGCTTCAAGGGGATCTGGCTGAACCCACCGCCTGCGACAAGCTTGTTCACGAAGCCGCGGAGAAACTGGATGGAATCGACCTCCTGATCAACAACGCTGGAACCATGTGCGGCCGCACCTTCATTGCCGAGGCCGACAACAGTCATTATGACCGGGTCATGGATATTAATGCCCGTTCGGTGTACGCGTGCTGTCATGCGGTGCTTCCTCTGATGCGCTCCCGAAAACGGGGAAACATCATCAATGTCACCTCGATCGCCGCGCGCAACGGTGGAGGCAGCGGAGCCGGTCTGTACGCTTCCGCAAAGGGGTTTGTCAGCACCTTCACCAGGGCGCTGGCCAAGGAAGAGGCCGGCAACGGAATCCGGGTCAACGGGGTTGCTCCAGGGACCATTACGACCCCGTTTCATGAGCGTGACTCCAGCGCGGCACAGTTGGAGGCCATTCGCCAGACCATTCCGCTTGGACGGCTGGGTACGGCGGAGGATTGTGTCGGCGCATTCCTCTTCCTCGCCAGCGACCAGCTCAGTAGCTACGTAACCGGACAGGTCATCGAAGTCAATGGCGGGCAATTGATGCCATGAGCCACTCCAATTTGATCGGCATCACCATGGGGGACCCGGCAGGAGTCGGCCCAGAAATTATCTGCAAAGCACTCGCCGCTCTCGACAGCACGCAGCGATCACAGATCGTTGTCATCGGTGATTCGTTCTTTCTCAATAGAGCGAATCAGCAATTTGATACCGGCCTGGACTTCGGCCCGGCCTTCAGTGAACTGCCCCCGGGAGTCGTTCCCCTGGTAAGCGTTGCGGTTCCGGACAGTGGCCAGGTGGAGGATGGAGTCATCAGCAGTGCTGCAGGGGAGGCTGCCTACCGCTGCATCGTACGCGCGACAGAGCTGGCCCTCAACGGGCAAATTGAGGTCATCGTGACGGCCCCGATCAACAAGGGGGCACTGCATGCTGCCGGTCATCATTTCGACGGTCACACCGGACTGCTCGCTCATCTGACCCGGTCGAAAAGTTCCTTTATGCTGCTCACTTCGGAAAAACTTTCGACAATTCATGTCACAACCCATCTCTCCATGCGTAACGCGATCGAACGGATCACCTGTGACCGGGTTCTGGCGACAATCCGTGCGGGCGCCCAGCATCTGCAGCAGGTTGGAGTAGAGCATCCGCGGGTGGCGATTGCCGGGCTTAATCCACACTGCGGCGAGGGGGGGATTTTCGGGACGGAAGAACTGGAACAGATCGAACCGGCCATAAAAAGGGCACGCGCGGAAGGGATAAACGTGGCCGGGCCGATTCCGGGCGATACCGTCTTCTATCGGGCGGTCAGGGGCGAATTTGATCTGGTCGTTGCCCAGTACCATGATCAGGGACACGCGCCGGCCAAGCTGCTCGCTTTCGATACGACGGTCAATGTCTCGCTCGGCCTGCCGATTCGCCGCACCTCGGTCGACCACGGCACCGCCTTCGACATCGCTTGGAGCGGACGGGCCGATCACGGCAACATGCTCGCCGCCATTGCCTATGCACGTCGCTGGTCAGCAGCGGCGCAATCCTGATTGAGGGGTCTGCGGATGGGGCAACCAGGGCTCATAGCCGTAATTGTTGCGGACGACCTGACCGGAGCGATGGATGCTGCGGCGCCTTTTGCCAAACGCGGCCTCAGGGTCTGCGTACTGCCCACCCCTGACACGTTGGAAGCCGCGTTGCTGCACTCACCTGAGGTGCTGTCGATCAGCACAACCTCCCGCCATGCAACGCCGGAGTGTGCCGCTGCGATCATCGGTCAGCTGTTTGAGCTTCTGGCGCCACTGCGACCGCGGATTTTATTCAAGAAAATCGACTCGACCCTGCGTGGCAACCTAATCGTTGAGACAGCAGCGGCGTTGAAAGCGTCAGAGCGGAGTCATTTGTTGTTCTGCCCCGCCGTGCCGACGCAGGGGCGCACATTTTCCGGGGGCAGGCTTTATCTCAACGGAGTCCCGCTCGAGGCCACGGCTATCGGCCGCGATCTGCGCTCAGCTCCACCAAAGGGTCGCCTCGCCGACCTTTTCAGGCAGGTCTTCCCGCAGGCCGACATCAGCGCGGGCAGCACTGTCTGCACGTCGGCAGAGGCAACACCTCTGCAACCGCAGATTCAGCTATTGGATGCCGAGACCCAAGAACAGTTGCGTTCGATTGCCCAGACCACAACGCCACTGCAGGATTCGGCATTGTTTGTCGGGGCGGCTGGGCTGGCAGAGGCATTGGCGGAAACTCATTCCGGCACAACGCCAGTTATGTCACCGGGACCCTGCTCTGAGGGAATAGGCCTGTTCGTCGTTGGCTCACGCACTCCGGAATCTGCCGAGCAGGTACAGAGACTTATAACAAAACACCCTGCGGCATATGTCCTGGAATTGGCCGATGACCGTCCACTGGATTTTGCGGAAGCTCCTTCCCTCCTGCCAGCAAGCCAGCTCAGCAAAATCATTGTCCTGAAGGCGCCCCCAAAACCTCCCGTCGATCCCCTCGATCCTGACCGTGTGGCTGCCGCACTGGCCGCAACCACCGCAAAGATTTTGGAGCGGGTCAAGATAAGTTTTCTTTGTGTAACCGGCGGCGATACAGTTTTTTCGCTGCTTGATGAACTAAAAACTGAACGCATTGATGTGTGCGGCGAAATCCAGCCCGGGATTGTTTACGGGCGGATTTATTCCTCTGCCGGATCACTTACGCTGGTCACCAAAGCTGGCGGATTCGGAGACAGTAAGGTGTTCTGCACCGTCGAGTCGTATTTTTCACTAGCAGCAGAGACAGCGACTACGCCGAACGAGCTGCGATGACCTGGCTCGCTCGCTTAACAAACAAAGAGGGAAAACAATGAAACTGCTACGCTATGGAGTAAAAGGGGAAGAGAAGCCTGGGATGCTCGATCAGGATGGAAGAGTTCGCGACCTGACTGGTATCGTCGACGATATCGATGCACGAGCCATAGCACCAGAGAGTCTGGACAAACTGCGTGAACTTGATCCGGGCAGCCTCCCGCTGGTCAGTGGGAATCCTCGCATCGGGCCCTGTGTCGCAGGAGTTGGTAAGTTCATGTGCATCGGCCTTAACTATTCCGACCATGCCGCGGAATCCGGTATGGACGTACCCACAGAACCGGTCCTGTTCATGAAGGCGACCAGCGCGATCAGCGGGCCCAATGATGATATTGTCATCCCCCGCGGATCTGAGAAGACCGACTGGGAGGTCGAACTCGGCGTTGTTATCGGCAAGACGGCGAAATATGTCGATGTCGCCGATGCTCTCAATTATGTCGCGGGTTACTGCGTAATCAACGATCTCAGCGAACGGGCATTCCAGTTGGAAAGCACCGGTCAGTGGGTAAAGGGCAAGTCCTGCGACAGTTTCGGGCCCATTGGTCCCTGGCTGGTGACCCGCGACGAGGTTCCAGACCCCCAGAACCTGGCGTTGTGGCTGGATGTCAACGGGCACCGCTTTCAAAATGGCAGCACCCGAACCATGGTTTTCGGTGTCGACGAGATTGTCAGCTATCTTAGCCGCTTCATGTCACTGCAGCCTGGAGATATCATCTCCACCGGCACCCCTCCTGGCGTTGGTCTGGTGCAGAACCCGCAGGTGTACTTGTCGCCTGGTGACAGCGTCCGTCTGGGTATCGCCGGACTCGGTGAGCAAAGCCAGCGTTGCGTCACCGAGGGTGCGGAATAGTTAGAGTACAACCCTTAAAATGGTTCATTAGTGCAAGGAAACGACATGTCAATACCCAGAATCATCCGACTGCATGCTGATGACAATGTCGTGGTCGCCGCCGACACGCTGACGGCCGGGACGCTGATCAACGCGGAGGGTGTCACCTGTCGCGAGCAGATTCCGGCAGGGCACAAACTGGCCACCAGGACCATCACGGCAGGTGCTCCGATATACAAATACAGTCAGATTATCGGTTTCGCCACAGCTGAGATCCCTCCCGGCTCCCATGTGCATAGCCACAACTGCGGGGTTCATGACTTTCAACGCGATTATGCCGTAGGCGCCGGATGTCGCCATTCGGAACCGCTTCCACAAAAAGAGCGGGCTGTATTTCAGGGGATCGTGCGTGCTGACGGCCGGGTTGCCACGCGCAACTACATCGGAGTCCTGTCGACCGTCAACTGCTCTGCGACAGTCTGCCGGCAGATCGCTGCTCAGTTCACCGGTCCGGCCTTGTCCGATTTTCCCAATATCGATGGCGTTGTCCCGCTGGTGCATAACACCGGCTGTGCCATGGCGGCCAGCGGTGAAGGGTATGACACCCTGATGAGGACTTTGCGCGGCTACCTGCGACATCCCAATTTTGCCGGAATTCTCCTGGTCGGGCTCGGCTGCGAAGTCTTCCAGATCAGTGACATTCTGGGGACCGATCAGGCGTCAGGGGAACCGATGCTCCAGCACCTGAATATCCAGGGGCAAGGGGGCACGCGCAAAGCGATCGCCGCCGGTGTGGAGCGCATTCATGGCATGCTGAACGTCGCCAACAGCATCAGTCGACAAAGCGTCTCCGCCAGTCATCTCAAGGTTGCCCTGCAGTGCGGCGGCTCAGATGCCTACTCCGGGATCACCGCTAACCCGGCACTCGGCGCCGCCGCAGACCTGGTGGTTCGCCATGGGGGCACGGCCATCCTCGCCGAGACATCGGAAATCTATGGCGCAGAACATCTGCTGACCCGACGTGCGACCAGCGAGCAGGTCGCTGCCAAGCTGGTGGAACGCATCCACTGGTGGGAGGACTATACCCGCCGCAACGGCGGAGAGATGAACAATAACCCCTCGCCGGGCAACAAGGCCGGAGGACTGACAACGATCCTTGAGAAATCCCTGGGCGCCGTCTCCAAGGGGGGGACCTCCGCCCTGATCGAAGTCTACCGATACGCGGAGCCCATTACTGCAAGCGGCCTCGTCTTCATGGATAGCCCCGGCTATGACCCCTGTTCCATTACCGGTGAAGTTGCCAGTGGCGCCAATATCGTCTGTTTCACCACCGGCGCCGGCTCCGCATATGGGTGCAGGCCTTCCCCGTCGATAAAGCTGGTTTCAAACAGCCGTACCTTCGCCCTGATGGAGGAAGACATGGATATCAACTGCGGTGTCATGCTCGATTCCGGTGTATCGCTGGCCGACATGGGTGAGCAGATTTTCCGGTGCATTCTTGAGGTCGCTTCGGGGAGGCAGACAAAGAGTGAAACGCTTGGTGTCGGCGATTCGGAATTCATCCCCTGGAACATCGGCGCCGTGATGTAATAAGTCGCACACAACTGGAATCTGCCTGACAACGCAAGGGAGACATCTTATGGGAAAAGGAAGATTGCAGGGCAAAACCGCCCTGGTCACTGCCGCTGCGCAGGGGATCGGCCGCGCAACAGCTGAGCGGTTTGCTGCTGAAGGCGCCCGTGTTTGGGCCACTGACATTAACATGAGCACGTTGTCTGAACTGGAGGGGCGTGACGGCATCTGCATCCGGTCGCTGGATGTGACCAATGCGGCATCAGTCCGCGAAACTGTTACCGCAACTGGCGCAATAGATATACTGGTCAACTGTGCCGGCTTCGTCCATGCCGGGACGATCCTCGAGTGCAGCGAAGAAGACTATGAATTCTCATTCGGACTAAATGTGCGCTCGGCCTATCGATTGATCCGCGCTTACCTTCCCGGGATGCTGGAAAAGGGGAAAGGGTCGATCGTCAACATGTCCTCAGTTGCCTCGTCGATCTCCGGTGTGCCGAACCGGTTTGTCTATGGAGCAACCAAGGCAGCGCTGCTAGGGTTGACCAAATCGGTCGCAGTCGATTTTGTTTCCCAGGGGATCCGCTGCAACGCCGTTTGCCCCGGCACGGTTCAATCTCCGTCCCTGACCGAGCGGATCAACGCCCTGCCCAATCCAGAAGAAGCGCGCAAAGCATTTATCGCCCGTCAGCCGATGGGGCGCATCGGCCGCACCGAAGAGATCGCCGATCTCTGCATCTACCTTGCTTCGGAAGAGTCGGCTTATGTGACCGGGCAGCAATTCATCATTGATGGAGGGATGACCCTCTAGCTGCACAAGGAGTACCTCATGGAACAGACCTGGCGTTGGTTCGGCCCTGAAGATCCGGTGAGCCTGGACCATATCAGACAGGCCGGCGCAACCGGCATTGTTACAGCACTGCACCACAAGGCCCCCGGCGAGGAATGGACCCGTGCCGAGATAGCAGAACGCAAACGGATCATTGAGGACACTCCCAAAGGACGCAGTCCACTGCGATGGGCGATGGTGGAAAGCGTTCCTGTCCATGACGACATCAAGGTTCGGGCACCAGGCTGCGAACGATATATTGAAACCTATTGTCGCACCCTACGTAACCTGGCGGCCTGTGGAATCGACCGGGTCTGTTACAATTTCATGCCGCTGATCGACTGGACCCGCACTGACCTCGCCTACCGGCTTCCGAGCGGGGCTACGGCGCTACGGTTTGATGCGGACCAGTTTGCCGCTTTCGACCTGTTCCTGTTGCAGCGCGAGGGAGCCGCAGATGAGTACAGCCCGGAGCAGATCGACCGGGCGGAGCAGGTGCTGGCAGGGATGACTGAGCAGCAGCGACAGCGACTGATCTCCAACATCATTGCCGGACTACCGGGCCGGGCCACCGAGGCACACTCTCTCGACGGATTCCGCAGCGCACTTCAGCGCTATGCACAGGTCTCATCGGAGCGCCTGCAGGAAAACCTCATCCACTTTCTCGAGCAGGTGGTCCCGGTGGCTGCCGAAGCAGGCATCAAACTCGCCATCCATCCGGACGACCCGCCACGGCCGCTACTCGGGCTTCCCCGCGTCGTCAGCTGTGCAGACGATCTACGGCGGCTGTTCAGGGCCATTCCCCATCCCAGCAATGGGCTCACTCTCTGCGTCGGCACCTTCGGTGTACGCCCTGACAATGATCTGGTCGAGATGGCCCATGAGTTTGGCGAGCGCATCCACTTCGCCCATTTGCGCGGCATAAAGCGGGAGGCCGATGGTCTCAGCTTTTTCGAGGGAGACCATCTTGCCAGCGATGCGGACATGGTTGCAATCGTCGCGGCACTGCTCCAGGAAGAAGATCATCGTCTCGCATCGGGTCGCGATGACCATTCAATCCCAATTCGCCCGGATCACGGGCACCAATTGCTTGACGATCTTGATAAGCAAGTGAATCCGGGCTACTCGGCAATCGGGAGACTCAAGGGGTTAGCTGAAATCCGGGGTGTTATCGCGGCGTTGAACTATCAGGCCGGCCGGTCACTTAAGTGAAGGTGCTTCTGCAAGCAGGACTTCCGTTCATTTAGCCGCCTGGTATAGAAATACGGACTTTATTTGAAAACCTTAGTATGATGACTCTTGAATTCTTTTCAGGAGGTAAACCATTGGCTGTATCGACCAAAACCAAACATGTCGTCCGGGATCAACTGGCCCGTCAGATTATCGGTGGGGAATTGAAAGCAGACATGGTCCTGCCCAATGAGCTGGATTTGGCGCGCGACTATGGTGTCAGCAGGACAACGATTCGTGACGTGCTACAGAGCCTCGAGGAGAAAGGGCTGCTGGAGCGCAAGACCTACAAGGGAACGCGGATCAGGTCGATCCATTCGTGGAATCTGCTCGATGCGGAGGTCCTCAACTGGAGCTGTGGCATCATGACCCAGCGACGCTTCTTCAGTTCACTGATGGAACTGCGACTGATCATCGAACCCCAGGCGGCGGCTCTGGCGGCAATACGCAACAACGATCTCGAACTGCAGACGATACGGGACGCCTTCGACTGGATGAACATTGACGGTCAGCGTATTGACCCTGAGGGGGACGTCGCGTTTCACCACAGCATCATCAAGGCCAGCGGCAATATGTTTGTCGCCCAGTTTGGTGGCGCGATCCGGGCGGCACTGCATCACACCATCTACTTGTCCGGGAAAGAAGCGATCGACCAGGGGCAGAGTATCGAGAACCATCGTCAGCTATTACACGCGATCGAGAATCATGACGCACGCAGTTCTTATGCAATTATGAGCCGCATTCTGAAAATCACAGTCGCGGATCTCGGCTTGTCCGAATCGGAGATCATCCTTGCCGATTGTTTGCCATAAGACCATCTGAAACAGAAACAGACTTAAAATAAAGACACTTGCTTGCGTTTAGGACAAATAGCTTCCCCCCACAAAAAAAGACAGATGCACTTTATTAGCGCACCTGCCCTTTAAGTGGCGGAGGTAGATGGGAATCGAAC
>PKUD01000041.1 GCA_002869695.1 Desulfuromonas sp.
ACGACCGAATCGTTAAACGTCACTTTCGGTTGCGGTTTGCGCCAGATATTGCGACTGCGGTTGCCGAACAGATCGGGAGTCTGATGACTGGTGCCGCGTACCGGACTATTGCCATAGCCGGGGCCTCGCGGGTCACGGCTCTTGGTCTCGCCGTCGATCAGCACCGGCACCGTGGTTCCCTCGCTCCCGCCCTCCAGGCCGAGGACCTTGCGCGCTGGCTGTTCCTCGGCGGCAATCTTCTTCTGTAACTCGATGATCCCCTGCAGAAAGGCTTCCGGACGCGGTGGACAGCCGGGGATATAGACGTCCACCGGCAGGATCTGGTTGACCCCCTGGATGACGCTGTAGACATCGTACATGCCACCCGAATTGGCGCAGCTGCCCATGGCAATCACCCACTTGGGATTGGGCATCTGCTCGTAGAGGCGCAGGATAGAATCGCCCATCTTCTTGAACGGGGTGCCGGAGATAATCATCAGATCGGCTTCGCGCGGCGTACCGCGCAGGACCTCAGCACCGAAGCGGGCCAGGTCGAAACGGGGCGTCATACTGGTCATCATCTCGACGAAGCAGCAGGACAGGCCGAAGAACATCGGCCAGAGGCTGTTCTTGCGACCCCAGTTGATGACATCGTCCAGCTTGGTCAGAATGACATTCGGCGGTAGTTCAGGGCTCATTTGCGCCCTCCGTCTTGCAGCCGCTCGCGAAGACCGCGCGAGCCCCATTCGAGGCCGCCCATTTTCCACAAATAGACCAGACCGAGAAAGAGGATGATGATAAAGAAGGCAATCTGAAGAAAACCGGCCCAGCCGAGCAGATCATAGGCGACCGCCCAGGAGACGACGAACACCGCTTCGACATCGAAGACAATAAAGAAGATCGCCACCAGGTAGAAAGGCACCGGCTCGCGCAGGCGGGCTTCACCGGTAGGCAGGACGGCTGATTCGTAGGGCTGTCCCTTGATCTCGCTGTGCGTGCGCTGCCCCAGAAAACGGGCCAGAATCAGCAGCAGCCCGACCAGCAACACCGCCATTCCGGTGTAAATCCCCAGCGTGAGCAGAGATTCGAGCGACGGCGGAGTCGCGGGCGGCAGAGGCGCAACCGTTGTCACAGGGGCAGTAGGCAAGATGAGCTCCGAGTTGGTCACAGGGAAGTCGGGAATATCATTACATTCATCATGAAGAATAGCATAATTGCCGGGCTGCTACTAATACCGAGAGAAAATTTATCTGGAATAAGCGAACGGATGCCGAAACGAGATAACCGTCGCCTGGGGACAGCGGGAGTTTTCGCGAGGGAGGAGTGGGGAGCGGGGCAGACAACTGTCGGATATAAGAAAAAAACGTCCCGACAGAAGGGCCGCTCGCCCTAACCAGGAGACTGCAAATCCTGAGTTTCCAGCCCAGACGGGCTCAGTCCGGGTGCTTATTGCTGAGACAGTCCTGCTGGCCGCCCATACTGCTGTCCAGTTCAGTTTCACACCGGCAATCACGGCCGCTGCTGACGTTGGAGTTTCAGCCGCCGCGCAGCCCTCGGCGCCGGCAGATCAAACCGACGGCCAGGCCGCTGAAGGCGAGCAGGAAGAAAACCATCGCCAGAAAAAATATTTTCATTTAATTCACCTCTGCCAGAAATTTCTGAAAAGCCGGGCTGACGTAGACCTCGGTCCCCTGCTGCTCATGGATGAGAAAATAGGCGGCAATCTGCTGCTGTTCGACCAGTATCTGCCCTTTCTCTTCGCCCAGCACCATCAGCGCCGTGGCCAGGGCATCAGCGCGCGCGCAGGCGGGGTCAAGGACCGTCACCGAAGCCAGTCTGTGTCGGATCGGTCGACCGCTGACCGGGTCGATGGTATGCGAATAACGCTGGCCGTTTTCGATGTAGAAATTTCGATAATTGCCGGAAGTCGCCAGACCGGTGTCGGTCAACGGGAAAATTGTCTTTACTTCCCGCGCTTCTTCAAGAGGCTTTTCTAGCGCAATTTTCCAGGCCGTTCCGTCGCTGCGCTGCCCGGCAATCCGCAGTTCTCCTCCAACCTCGACCAGATAATTGTCAACCCCTCGCTCAACCAGCGATTCAGCCAGCAGGTCGACCGCATACCCCTTGGCCACCGCAGAAAGATCGATCCGCAGCAACGGTTGAGTTTTCCGCAGAGCCGCAGGCGCCCTGCGTAGCTGCAGATGCTGATAGCCGACCTTCGCCAGCTGTTCTGCCACCTGCTCATTGGTGGGTAATTGTTCCCCCCGCTCACTGGCTCCAAATCCCCAGAGTTCAACCAACGGCCCGACGCTGATATCAAAGGCTCCAGCGGTCAACTGACTGAGGTGTAAAGAGAGTGAGATCACCTCTGCTGTTTCCGTAGAGATGGCAAACCAGTCGCCACTGGTCTGCCTGTTGAATCGGGAGATTTCAGATTCGGGATCATAAGTCGACATCAGGCGGTTGATGCTATCAAGCTGTGACTGGAGCTGTGATTTCAGTTGCACCGGATCAACGCCGTCCGGCAGCGAATGCAGCTTGACCGACCAGGTCGTTCCCATGGTCGCGCCATCGAGATGGAGGGTCTCGACCTGTTTCTGGCACGCGGGAAGCAGCAGCCAGCAAAAAACCAGAAAGATACCCAGCTGACGTCTCATATTACAAATCAGCCAGCCCTTGCGCGTGTCTGATCATCCGCTTCATCGCCTTGTCTTCCTGGTTTCTCAATTTTTCAAACAGGTTGCTGGTCGGCTTGTCGGTGCAATGCTCGGCGGCATACTGATAATAATTGATCAGCACCTGTTTATATCCAACGGCGGCCTTGATCAGTTGGTCGAGGTCGCGGCGGCTTGACTCGTCGAGCAGTCCAGACGGCACCTGAGGGAAGTTAACCTCCAAGCCTTTCAGCCAGTGTTCCAGCACTTTGTGCGGTGCGCCGTGGCAGAACTCGCCCAGCGCCAGCGCCCGGTGCTCTTCGTGATCGATCAGATAATCGAGCATCAGCCGCACCCTTGGCGACACCTCGCCCTCGGCCAGCTGCTGAAAATCGTCGCTGACCCGGCGATGATAAGCTGGCGCCAGTTTCTGCAGAATGGTTCGCGTCTGTTCAAAACGCACAGCCGGCCTCCTGTCGGTTAAATGCCGAAATCATCATAGAGGATATTCTCTTCCTCCACGCCCAGGTTGTATAACATCTCACCGGCCGACTTGTTCATCATCGGCGGGCCGCACATGTAATATTCGCAGTCCTCCGGGGCCGGATGTTTGACCAGGTAGTTATCGTACAGGTACTGGTGAACAAAGCCGACGGCGCCGGTCCAGTTATCCTCCGGCAGCGGTTCGGAGAGGACCAGATGCCATTCGAAATTGTCATGGTTTTCGGCCAGCTCGTTGAATTCCTCAACATAGAACGCTTCACGCAAACTGCGGGCACCGTACCAGAAGGAGACCTTACGTTTGGTTTTCAGTCGCTTGAACTGGTCGAAGATATGCGAGCGCATCGGCGCCATGCCTGCCCCACCGCCGATAAAGACCATCTCGGCGTCGGTCTCCTTGGCGTAGAACTCTCCGTAAGGACCTGACACCTCAACGGTGTCGCCCGGTTTGAGGTTGAAAATAAAGGAAGACATCTGCCCGGGAGGAGCATCCGGCACCTGAGGAGGTGGCGGGCAGACCCGCACGTTGAGCATGACAATCCCCTTCTCCTCTGGGTAGTTGGCCATCGAGTAGGCACGCATGATCGGTTCTTTGACTTCTGAGCGGTACTGCCAGATGTCATACTTGTCCCAGTCATCCTTAAATCGCTCGGCGATTTCCATCTCCTTATACTCAGAGACATGCGGATCGGCCTCGATCTGGATGTAACCACCGGCGCGGAAGTCGAGGTCCGCCCCTTCCGGCAGTTCCAGCACCAGCTCTTTGATGAAGGTCGAACGGCTGACGTTGGAGCGCACCCGGCAGGTCCATTTGCTGATCGAGAAGATCTCCGCCGGCAGCTCCAGCTCCAGGTCCTGCTTGACGCTGACCTGGCAGGAGAGCCGGTAGCCCTCTTTCGCCTCACGCTTGGTGATGTGCGCAGTCTCCGTCGGCAGGATATCACCACCCCCCGACTTGACTTTCACCTTGCACTGAGCGCAGGTGCCGCCACCACCACAGGCCGAGGGGATAAAGACCTCCTCACTGCCGAGGACGGTGAGCAGCTTGCTGCCAGGCTCAACGGTCAGCTGTTTATCCGGATCATTGTTGATGCCTATCGTCACCTGCCCGGCCGGAATCAGCCGCCAGCGGGCCAGCAGAATCAGGGCCACCAGCACCAGCACGATGCCGGTAAAGATCAGAACACCTAAACCGATTTCAGTCATTATTCCGTCCGTTACAGCTGAATGCCGGAAAACGCCATGAAGGCCATGGCCATCAGGCCGGTGATCATGAAGGTCAGACCGAGGCCACGTAGCCCGACCGGCACGTCGGCATATTTCATCTTTTCACGGATACCGGCCAGAGCGGTCAGCGCCAGTGCCCAGCCGATGCCGCTGCCAAGACCGAAGACGACGCTCTCGCTAAAATTGTAATCACGCTCGACCATGAACAGTGAACCGCCGAGGATCGCGCAGTTGACGGTGATCAGTGGCAGGAAGATGCCGAGGGCGTTGTAAAGCGCCGGCACGTAGCGGTCAAGGACCATCTCAAGGATCTGCACCATCGCCGCGATCACGCCGATATAGCAGATCAGGCCGATAAAGGTCAGGTCGGTTCCTTCGATCCCCAGCCAGATCAGCGCGTCTTCTTTCAGCAGGTACTGGTAGATCAGGTTGTTGACCGGCACGGTGATGGTCTGCACGACGATCACCGCGACACCGAGGCCGATGGCGGTATCGACCTTCTTTGAAACCGCCAGGAAAGTGCACATGCCGAGGAAGAAGGCCAGCGCCATGTTCTCGACGAAGATCGCCTTCATCAGCAGGCTGAGATAATGTTCGAGCATAAGCTTAGTTCTCCTCCTCGACCTGCTCGGTCTTCCAGCTGCGTAGCGCCCAGATCAGCAGACCGATGATGAAAAAAGCACTCGGCGGCAACAGCATCAGACCATTAGGCAGATACCAGCCGCCATCGTTAGTCGATGGCAGGATGGTGAATCCAAGCAGCTTGCCGGCACCCAACAGCTCACGGAAAAAACCGACCAGCAGCAGCACGACACTGTAACCGAGACCATTGCCGATACCATCGAGCAGGCTCATTCCCGGGGAGTTTTTCATCGCGAAAGCTTCGGCCCGCCCAAGGACGATGCAGTTGGTGATAATCAGGCCGACAAACACCGACAGCTGCTTACTGACACCGAAGGCGAAGGCCTTGAGAAACTGGTCTACGATGATAACCAGGGTGGCGATGATGGTGATCTCCACAATGATGCGGATGCTGTCCGGAACCTGCCGCCGAATCAGACTGACCGAAACGTTGGAGCCGGCCAGCACGAAGATCACCGCCAGACACATCACCAACACCGTTTCCAGCTTGCTGGTCACCGCCAGCGCCGAGCAGATACCGAGAATCTGCAGGCCGATCGGATTCTTGTTGAAGATCGGATCGAGTAAAACATCCTTCGCTTTGCTCATGGTTCTAACCCCTGCTGTTTCAGCCGCTCAAGAAACGGCTGGTAGCCGTCTGCGCCCATCCAGTATTTGAGCAGGTTGCCGACCCCGCGCGCGGTCAAGGTCGAGCCTGCCAGACCGTCGGCTTTATAAACGGCATCCGGTTCGCTTTTATCGACCGTCCCCTTGGCGATCTCGATACGTAACTCACCGTTGTCGCCGTAGATCCTTTTGCCTTGCCACTGCCGCTTCCAGTTCGGGTTGTCGATCTCACCACCCAGCCCGGGCGTTTCACCATGCTCGTAAAAGGAGAAGCCGCGCACCGTGGTCAGGTCGTCAGCCAGAGAAATGAAGCCGTACATGGTCGACCACAAGCCCTTGCCGTGTACCGGCAGGATCAACTGCTGCAGCTGTTTACCCTCGCGCACCAGATAGACGTCCTTGTAGTGTGAGCGGCGTTTGATGTCGGCCAGATCGAGCGGGTCGGGGATCCCCCGGCTCAGTTCCGGATCCTTCACCAGCGCCCGGCTGTCAAAGTCAAGCGGATCAAAGCGGTCACTGAACCAGCCGCTCTGCAGATCGATGATACGTTGCTCAACCTGCTGGTAAAGAGCATCGATCGGCTCCCCCGCGCGATAGAGCCCGGCAGCCAGAAGGATATTCTTGCGCTTCTCCTCGATCTTGTTGCGCTGCTGGCGGTCGCTCAGCAGAACGGCAGCCGATGACACCAGAATCGAGCAGACCAGGCAGAGCAGCAGGGCAACGCTGAGGATTTTGCTGGTACTATCCCTCGACATGGCGCAGCCTCCGCTTGATGTGGTACTTGAGCACCAGCTGGTCGATCAGCGGCGCAAAGACGTTGCCGAACAGGATCGCCAGCATGATCCCCTCAGGGTAGGCCGGGTTGACCACCCGGATCAGGATGCACATGGCACCGATCAACAGTCCGTAGAGCCACTGCCCTTCTTCGGTCATCGCCCCGGAAACCGGGTCGGTGGTCATGAACACCAGCCCGAAGGCGAAGCCGCCGAGCACCAGGTGCCAGTGCGGACCGAGGGCGAACATCGGGTTGCTGCTGCTGTCGACCAGCAGGAACAGCGCTGAAAGGGAGAACGCGCCGAGCAGACAGGAGAGCATGATCCGCCATGAGCCGATGCCGGTTAGCACCAGGATCGCCGCACCGAACAGGCAGGCAAGGGTCGAGGTTTCCCCCATTGAGCCGGGAATGGTGCCGAGAAAGGCATCAAACCAGCTGTACATGCCGGTCACCGCCTGCACACCCCCTTCCGCCGCCCGGCCGAGGGCCGTCGCGCCGGTGGCGCCGTCTGCGGCAATCCAGACACTGTTGCCACCGGAGATCTGCGCCGGGTAGGCAAAGAACAGGAATGCCCGCCCGGTCAGGGCCGGGTTGAGAAAGTTTTTGCCGGTGCCGCCGAAAATCTCTTTGCCGATGATGATCCCGAAGCTGATCCCCAGAGCCGCCTGCCAGAGCGGCAGGGTCGGCGGACAGATCAACGGAAACAGCGAACCGGTGACCAGAAAACCCTCGTTGATCTCATGACCCCTGACGATACTGAACAGCGCCTCCCAGAGGCCACCGACGAGGTTGGTAACCAGGTAGATCGGCACAAACCAGACCGCTCCGTGCAGCAGGTTGTCGGCAAAACTGTTGGGATCGCCTGCAAATCCGAGCATCCCCAGCAGGGCCCCGCGCCAACCTTCGACGCTACCGCCGCTTGCCTGCAGCATACTGTTGGCCTGGAAGCCGGTGTTCCACATGGCCATGAAAAAACAGGGGATCAGAGCGATCACCACGGTGATCATGACCCGTTTCAGGTCGATGGCATCACGCACGTGCGGAGCGCCGTCTGTCACCTCGCCCGGAGTATAGGCGAAGCTGTCGGCCGCCTCGAACAGGGGGTAGAGCTTTTCGAACCTGCCCCCTTTGGCAAAATGCGGATGCAGCTTATCAAGCAGGTTGCGCAGCGCTTTCATCAGCCTTCTTTCTCTATCTTCTGCAGGGTTTGACGTAAATATTTACCGTAATCGATCTTCCCGGAGCAGACGAAGCTGCACAGGGCGAGGTCCTCTTCATCCAACTCCAGACAGCCCAGACCCTGAGCCAGGTCAGTGTCGAGGGTTAACAGTGAACGAAGCAGCCAGGTCGCCTTGGTATTCTGCGGCAGGACTTTCTCGAAGGCGCCGATGGGCACCATCGCCCGCGGGCTGCCATTGGTACTGGTGTTCAGCGGCAGCGGTTTGCGCGGCAGCAGCGACGAGGCAAAGACCCGCTTGAGCGAAAACTTGTCGAAGCCGGGCAACCCCCATCCGAGCAGACGCCGCTGGTGATCCTCGGCAAGCACCGTCACCTGGTTGTGGTAGCGACCGAGAAAACCGATCGGCTCCTGAGCGCTGCGGCCGGAGAGGACCGAGCCCGAGACGACCCGGTTCTCGCCGTCCTGCAGCTGCCCTTTGAGCAGCTCCGACAGGCAAGCGCCGAGCCGGCTGCGGACCAGGCGCGGATTTTTAACGGCCGGCCCGGTCAATGCGACGATCCGCTCAATCAGCAGTCGGCCGGTAAGAAACAGGTGGCCGATGGCGATCACGTCCTGGTAACCGAGGTGCCAGACGCAGCGCTGCTGGTCTACTTTTTCGAGAAAATGGATATGGGTGCCGACCAGCCCGGCCGGGTGCCGACCGGTGAATTCGCTGACAGTGACCCCTGCCGGGGTGGGAATCTGAGCGTCAGGCTGCTTGCACAGATAGAGCTTGCCTTCGGTCAAGCGCTGCACAACCTTAAGCCCGGCGTCAAACGCTTCAGTTTGCCTGGCAATCACCAACTGCGGATCTGCCGCCAGAGGGTTGGTATCGATGGCGGTAACGAAAATCGCTGCCGGGCGACTTCCAGGAACCGGAACCTTGCTGTAAGGGCGGGTACGGAAAACCGTCCAGAGGCCTGCCTGCAGTAATCGGTCTTCAATCTCATTATCGGCAAGCTGTTCCAAACGATCTGCCGGCGTGGCCGGAAAAGTTGTTTCCTCTCCACCGGCTAATTCGATCACCAGTGACAGGAAGCGCCGCCGTTCACCCCGGTTGATGGCGGTCACCTTACCGGCACCGGGTGAAGTGTAGAGTACAGCCGGATGTTTTTTATCGCTGAACAGCGGCTGTCCCAAAGCAACCGAATCCCCCTCGGCGACCAGCAAGGTCGGTTTCATATCCTGGTAATCACCGCCCAGCAGCGCCACATGGGTCACCGGCGGCCCCTCTTCGATCTCCAGAGAGGGGGCGCCGCTTATCGGCAGATCAAGACCTTTTTTAATCTGAATCATGTCCGCATGCCTTTAGAGTGTTCACAACAACCGGGCCTTTACTGACGCCGGCTCGCTATCCAACAACCGGACCGGTTCATAATTCGGTCCGACAATCAACTCATTCACGATAATAGAGAGGATTTCAATATTTGACAAACCGGAATCCCGGCAACAGGTCCGGACAATAAACATTTCCGCTGACAGGCCAGTAACGTCAGGTATGATTTTAACAGAAACCGCCTCAAACGATACCAGCGGTCAAAATTCCGATAGTTCCCTTGCCTTTGCCCACGTCCTTCTGTCTAACGCCTGATTCCAACGAAAGTGGTCCGATTCACGTCTCAAGCATAGCAAAGAAACAGTGCGCGATAATTTTTAAGTTGGAAAAAATCTATACCGGGGGAGCGGAGAATTCGGAGGGGTGACTACAGAGAACCGGGAGGCACTGTGGAGGAACGAAGGGTTATTGAATTCCAGATAATTCCTACAGCCACCGGGACGCGCGGCGAGCAGGCTAATCAACAATCAGCTGTTCGCGACAATCGCCTCCCGCGCCAGCTCATCGCAGCGTTCGTTCTCGTCGTGGCCGTCATGGCCGCGCACCCAGACCCATTCGACCTGGTGCTTTTCACAAAGGGCCAGCAGCCGCTCCCAGAGGTCGCGGTTGAGGACATCCTTTTTCTGGGAGTTTTTCCAGCCCTTGCTGACCCAGCCCTCGATCCACTCGGTCATGCCCTTGACAAGGTACTGCGAATCAGTGGTCAGGCGCACCCGGCAGGGACGTGTCAACGCTTCCAGACCGACGATGGCACCGAGCAGCTCCATCCGGTTGTTGGTGGTCTCCACCTCATACCCGGAGAGTTCCTTCTCCGTTCCGTTGTACCGGAGGATCGTTCCGTATCCTCCCGGTCCGGGATTCCCCGAACAGGCACCGTCCGAGAATATCTCCACCACCTTGTCTGCTGTACTCATATTTTCACCCCTAAAACACAAATGGCCCTTCTGCTCATACAAGCGGAAGGGCCATTTGAATTGGCATCCCCAGGGGGATTCGAACCCCCGTCGCCGCCGTGAAAGGGCGGTGTCCTGGACCAGGCTAGACGATAGGGACTTAATGCTACAGTTCCCTGCAGGAATCGACCCTGCGAAGGGAAATTTATATATTGACTGCAAAAGAAAATCAAGCCAATTTTTCCGGCTGCCCAAAGATTTTTCTGTAGGGAGTTTGCCTGACCGACCCATGATTGTCGGGATCAAAAAATATCCGCGAATCCAAAACAGCCCCTTCTGATAACGTCACGCCATCAGCTGTCCACCGTTGATCTCTATGACCTGACCGGTGACATAACCGCTCAAATGGTCACATGCCAGATAGAGAGCAGTGCCGACACAATCTTCTGCTTCTCCGAGTCGTCGGAGCGGAATAGCCTCCCGAGTCATGGCCAGTTTTTCCCTGCTGGAAAAACGTTCATGAAAGGCGGTATCAATCGTTCCGGGTGAAATGACATTGACCCGGATCTGCTGCTCGGCTAACTCCCGGGCCAGCGCGCGGGTCAGGGTGCTGACGAACGCCTTGGACGCACTATAGATAGAGGACCCCGGGCTGCCTCCGGTCCGGGCGGAGATCGAACTGACATTGATGATGCATCCTTTGCCCCGGCGAGCGAAGAGGGGGAGTGCTTCGCGGCAGGCGGTCACCACCGAGCGTGCATTCAGGTCGAAAACCAGGTCGACAAAGGCATCATCGATATCTTCAATAGGCCGCCTGGCAACCATGCTCCCCGCATTATTGACCAGCACATCCAGACCACCGAAATGATCGCCAATCCGGGCGACAGACTCTGCAACAGCGCGGCTTGAAGTGAAATCCGCCCGCAGAGAAAAAGCCTCGCCACCAGCCAGGCGAATCTTTGTCTCCAGAGCGGAGATTTCCTGCTCATCACTCCCGTGGTAGTGAATTCCAACGTTAGCTCAGCAGCGACCGAAACCTTCCGCAATAGCCGCGCCGATTCCGCTGCCGCCGCCGGTTACCAGGATGATTTTACCGGAGAGGTCTGATCTGAAAAGATCTGTTGCTGGGGTCACGATAGTTTCTCCTCTGCTTAATCCTGCTCCAGGACCCTGGAGACTGCCTTCTCCCATCCTTTCAGCAGTTCTTTTCTCTGGGCATCAACGAGCGCTGGAGTGAATAACGCATCACGCTGCCAATGATGAGCGATATCGGCCAGCGAAGAATAGATGCCGAGCTGTACACCCGCCAGGTAAGCCGCCCCCAGGGCCGTGGTCTCAGTGACCCGCGGTCGCTCTACCGGAACTCCCAGCAGGTCGGCAAGAAACTGGAGGAACCAGTTATTGGCGACCATCCCGCCATCGACTCGTAGAGCTTTCGAACCGGACTCGCTGTCACGGTTCATCGCCTGCATCAGATCATGGGTCTGATAACCGACCGATTCCAGCGTGGCCCGCACAATTTCGGCAATACCGGTATCACGGGTCAGGCCGAAAATCGCCCCACGGGCGTGAGGGTCCCAGTACGGAGCTCCCAACCCGGTAAACGCAGGCACCATGTAGACCCCGCGATTCGATTCAAGCGTGCGGGCCAGTTGTTCCACTTCACCGGCAGAATCAATCAGCTTCAGTCCGTCGCGAATCCACTGGATCGCTGCGCCGGCAACGAAAATGGACCCCTCAAGCGCATAGCTGGTTTTACCGTCAATCCGATAGGCGACCGTCGTCAGCAATCGGTTCTGCGAACGAAACGCCTTATCGCCAGTGTTCAGCAAGACAAAACAACCGGTCCCGTAAGTACTTTTGATCATGCCCGGCTCCAGGCAGGCCTGCCCGATAGCCGCTGCCTGCTGATCACCGGCGATCCCTCCGATGGGGAAAGGATGTCCGAACAGCCCGGCCTCGCTCGCCCCGAAATCAGCACTGCAATCTTTCACCTCGGGCAGCAAGGAAGGTGGAATTTTGAACAATTCGAGCAGGCTGTCATCCCACTGCTGGGAATGGATATTGAACAGCATGGTCCGCGACGCATTGGTGGCGTCAGTGGCGTGCACCTTCCCACCGGTCAGTCGCCAGAGCAGAAACGAATCGATCGTTCCGAACGCCAGCTCACCCCTTTCAGCCTTGCCACGCGCACCCTCAACATGATCGAGAATCCAGCTGAGCTTACTCGCCGAAAAATAAGGGTCGAGCAGCAGACCGGTCTTCTCCGCAACAACTTCTTCCCGTCCGGCTGCCTTCAGCTCTGCGCAGAACCCGGCGGTGCGGCGATCCTGCCAGACGATGGCGTTGTAGATCGGTTTACCGCTCCGTCGATCCCAGACCAGGGTGGTTTCCCGCTGGTTGGTGATGCCGATTCCCTCGACCGCAATCCCCTTCTCTCCGGCCTGCCGCAGAGCCTGCCGACAGACCTCAACCACCGATTGCCAGATCTCTTCCGGGTCATGCTCAACCCAGCCGTCCTGTGGATAGATCTGCTTAAACTCTTGTTGGGCAACAGCTGCACACTGCCCATTTTCAGCAAAAATCATCGCCCGGGAACTGGTCGTTCCCTGGTCGATGGCGAGGATATGACGTTCATTCATGAAAGACCTCCTCCTGAAACTGATTGATGATTTTAATTCACAACCTGACAGAATCGAAAATTATCGAGATTCGAAATGTTCTACTTCGAAAAAAAACATTGGTTCATCCGCTTGTATATAGACGAAAGTCTGCTATAAGAAATATCGGCCTATCGGAAAACCGAACCTATCGATTCTTGGCTATTCGACAGATCGGGATTCAATATGAATCGGCGGCAACAGGAAATACTGCTTCTCGTTAGTCAAAAGGGTTTTGTTTCGATCGAAACCCTCGCCCATAATTTCAAGTTCACGCCGCAAACCATCCGCCGCGACATCAATACTCTCTGCGACCAACAACTTCTCACCCGCTATCACGGCGGGGCCGGCCTCTCCTCCAGTGTCGAAAATGTTGAGTATGCCACCCGCAAGGTCATGCTGCAGAAAGAAAAACAGCTGATCGCTAAAATGGTTGCCGACCACATTCCCGACCGCGCCTCTATTTTCATCAACATCGGCACCACAACCGAAGAGGTCGCCAGAGCCCTGCAGAATCATTCCGGATTACGTATCATCACCAACAATCTGAACGTGGCGGCCATGCTTCGCTGTAATCCGAGCTTCGAGATTATTATAGCAGGTGGAGCAGTCAGACCACACGACGGTGGCATCACCGGCGAAGCAACCATCGACTTCATCCGCCAGTTCAAAGTCGATTTCGGCATTATCGGCATCTCCAGTATCGATGCAGACGGCACCCTGCTGGACTTTGATTACCATGAAGTCCGGGTGACTCAGGCCATCATAGAAAACTCCCGCAAGGTGTTCCTGGTTGCCGATCATAGCAAATTTGATCGCTGCGCGATGGTCCGGCTTGGCAGGATAGACCAAATTGATGCGCTGTTCACCGACCAGCCTCCTCCCCCACACATTTCAACAATCCTGGCCGAAACAAACGTGACCTTACATACTGCTGATCCGTCCGTTCCTCCAAAAACACTCGCGGTGACGACGATCTGAAAAAGGGAAACTGCTTCATGCCAATGGTTATTGAAAACGTCACAAAGCTGGTTGCAAATGAAAAACATATCGACAGCATTTCGCTCGAACTCGAGCCGGGCACGTTCAACATTCTACTCGGACGAACCTTGTCGGGAAAAACCAGCCTGATGCGTCTGATGGCCGGGCTGGACAAGCCAACCGCTGGACGAATCCTGATGGATGGCCAGGACCTCACCCGCCTGTCGGTACGGAAACGCGACGTCGCCATGGTTTATCAGCAGTTCATCAATTACCCCTCAATGACCGTTTCCGAAAACATCGCGTCGCCGCTGCGCCTGGCCAAGGTTTCACCGAGCGAGATTGACCGCAGGGTCCGTGAAGTTGCCGAGATGTTGCATATAGAAAATCTGCTTGACCGGTTACCTGTTGAACTCTCGGGCGGCCAGCAGCAACGGACAGCCATAGCACGGGCACTGGTCAAGGATGCCGAACTGTTGTTACTGGATGAACCGCTGGTAAATCTTGACTACAAATTGCGTGAAGAATTGCGAACCGAAATGCGCGAAATATTCAAGCGCCGCCAGTCAATCGTCGTCTACGCAACCACGGAACCTCTTGAAGCCCTTGCCCTTGGCGGAAACACAGCCGTTCTGCATGAGGGCCGCCTTGAGCAGTTCGGCCCGACTATTGATGTCTATCAGCATCCGCGGACAACCAGAATTGCCCAGGCCTTCAGTGATCCGGCAATGAATTTTGTTGCAGGCAAAGTCGATGGCAACAATTTGCATCTGGCCGATACCCTGCAGGCCCCTCTGCAGAACCACCTCAGAGGGTTAACCCCCGGCGATTATCGGTTCGGCATGCGCCCCAGCCACTTGCAATTGCAGCGTACAACCGATTCCGACATTGAATTCCAGACAACCCTCGATCTTGCTGAAATCAGCGGATCGGAAACATTTGTTCACGTTCTCCACAACGCACAGAGCTGGACTGTTCAGCAGCAGGGGATTCACAACTACCGCATGGGAGAAAAAACGCAGGTTTATATCGACCCGTCCCGGTTGTATGTTTTTGACCTCGACGGACACCTGGTGGCGTCCCCGGAGCAACATTCCGCAGCACGGTCTTTAAGGTAGCGATAATGGCTCGAATAGATCTTAAAAATTTAGCTCATTCATACATCTCCAACCCTGCCACTGAGGCTGATTACGCGCTGTGCAAGACCAATCATATCTGGGAAGACGGAAGGGCCTACGCCCTGCTTGGACCCTCCGGATGCGGAAAAACCACCCTGTTGAATATCATATCCGGGCTACTGCAACCCTCGGAAGGAGAAGTTCTTTTTGATGGCAAAGATGTCACCTCCTTGCTCCCTCAGGAACGCAATATCGCCCAGGTTTTTCAGTTCCCGGTTATTTACGACACTATGAGCGTTTACGACAATCTGGCCTTTCCATTACGCAACCGGAAACTGCCGGAAAAAGATATCCGTGAGCGCGTTATGGAAGTTGCCGAAATGCTGGAAATGCAAGACGACCTGAAGAAACGTGCTGCCAACTTAGGTGCCGATGCCAAACAAAAGATTTCTCTTGGCCGGGGGCTGGTCCGGAGTGATGTTGCCGCCATTCTTTTTGACGAGCCACTCACGGTCATCGATCCGCACCTCAAATTACTCTTACGCCGGAAGCTCAAGCAGATACACGCCCGCTTTAAGTTGACCATGGTTTATGTCACCCATGACCAATTGGAAGCACTGACCTTTGCCGACCAGGTCGTGGTAATGAACGAAGGTCAGGTCCTGCAGATCGGCACCCCACAGGATCTTTTTGAAAATCCGCAACATACCTTCGTCGGCAATTTCATTGGCAGCCCCGGAATGAATTTTTTGCCCTGCCGGGTGAAAGACAATACAGCCTGCATCGGTGAGTTGCGTATTCCGATCGGCAACGGAACAGAAAAACCGGGCAACAATTATGAGTTGGGAATTCGCCCCGAGTTTTTAAAACTTCACGCTGAACCGCTCCGGGAAACTCACAAGGTCACCATCAAGGAAGTCGAGAACCTGGGCAACTGCCAAGTTGTTACCGTCCTGTTCGAGGAACAGACCCTCAAGGTAAAGGTTCCTGAGGGGCAGGAGATCCCAGATGAGAACGGATTTCTCGAGTTCCCGCAGCAGTGGATCAGAATATATGCCGATGGAAGACTGATCGAACCCACTGTGCTGGAGAATCCCGGGCAGGAGCGTACACAATGAAAAAATGGGACGACAACAAAGCCTGGTTTATGGTCATTCCGGTCTTTCTGGTTGTTGCGGTATCAGCCATCCTGCCTCTGATGACCGTGGTCAATTATTCAATCCAGGATATCTTTGGACCGGACAATCGAATTTTCGTCGGCATTGAGTGGTACCGGGAAGTTCTCACCGACTCGCGCTTGCATGACGCGCTCAATCGTCAGTTACTGTTCTCCTCCCTGGTCCTGCTGATCGAAATTCCACTCGGAATTCTGATTGCCCTGATGATGCCCAAAAAGGGCTGGGGGGCCTCTCTCAGTCTGGTTCTGGTCGCCTTACCACTGCTGATTCCCTGGAACGTCATCGGCACCATCTGGATCATTTTCACTCGCCCCGACATTGGCCTGTTCGGCGCGGCCATCAACGGACTGGGGATCGCCTTTGACCACACGGGAGCCCCACTGGACGCCTGGATTACCGTGATGTTAATGGAAGTCTGGCACTGGACACCCCTGGTTGCCCTGCTGGCCTATGCCGGGCTGCAAGCCATTCCTGAAGCCTACTTTCAGGCAGCCCGGATCGATGGGGCATCGACCTGGGCGACCTTCCGCTATATCCAGCTGCCGAAAATGCGTGGGGTCCTGACCATCGCCGTGCTGCTGCGTTTCATGGACAGTTTCCTGATTTATGCCGAACCCTTTGTCCTGACCGGGGGAGGCCCCGGAAATTCAACCACCTTTCTGTCGATTTACCTGGTTAAACTCGCGGTCGGTCAGTTCGATCTGGGTCCCGCTGCGGCCTTTTCCATAATCTATTTCCTGATCGTCCTGTTGTTCTGCTGGCTGTTCTACCAGGTCCTGCTGAAGGTCGGCACCGGAGACAAGTCATGAAATTTCAGAAAAGAACCGTTGGGTTGATCATCTATTTTTTCCTGTTATTGCTCCCAATCTACTGGATGCTCAACATGTCCTTTAGGACCAATGCGGATATCCTCAGTGTCTTCTCCTTTTATCCCCATGAGCCGACGTTCGACAATTACCTGAAAATTTTCACCGATAAGTCCTGGTACTCAGGCTACCTGAACACTATCTACTATGTCAGCATGAACGTGGTGATTTCGCTGATGACCGCCCTGCCCGCAGCTTATGCCTTTTCCCGTTACAGCTTTCTCGGAGACAAGCACCTGTTCTTCTGGTTGCTGACGAATCGGATGGCCCCGCCAGCAGTTTTCCTGCTGCCGTTTTTTCAACTCTACTCGACCTTCAATCTGATCGATACCCATTTTGCCGTCGCATTATCCCATTGTCTGTTCAATGTGCCACTGGCAGTGTGGATCCTGGAAGGGTTCATGTCAGGCGTGCCCCGGGAAATAGATGAGATGGCCTATATCGACGGTTACAGTTTCCCGCGCTTTTTTCTCACCATTTTCATGCCGCTGATCCGCACCGGAATAGGTGTTACGGCATTTTTCTGTTTCATGTTTTCCTGGGTCGAACTGTTGTTGGCCCGGACCCTGACGACAACAGTGGCAAAACCGATTGCCGCAACCATGACACGAACAGTCAGCGCTTCAGGGCTTGACTGGGGTTTGCTGGCTGCGGCAGGGATTCTGACCATCGTTCCAGGGGCGCTGGTGATCTGGTTTGTGCGCAACCACCTGGCCAAGGGCTTTGCCCTGGGTCGGGTCTAACGGGAGCAGATATGACTCTAGAATGGATGGCATGGACCATGCCGACAGCAATTTTCTTTATCACGATCGGCGCCCTGCTGGTGAGCATGACGATCTGGCAAGTCAAAGCCCCCAGCGTTGAGCGCAAGGGTTTCCTGCCCATCGCCACGACTCCGGGTGATCGTCTGTTTATCGGGCTGCTCGGCAGCGCCTACATCCACCTTGCCTGGATCGGACTGACCATGCTCAACCTCTGGATCGCATTCGTGATTGCTCTGATCTGGATGATTGTTTTGATGCGCTGGGGATAAACAGAACTCTGCATGAGTTCCTCTTTCGTCGGAGTCAGGGCCTTCGCACCGACGAAGAGACCCGGGAAGCCGGGCATATCATTGGGGGCCAGTTGAAGGAGAGAGATGATGACAGAAGCAATCCGCAGAAAAAAAGCAGGTGTGGGGCTCTTGATCAGTCTCACCACTACATTGTTGATGCTCATAGCGACATCAGCAAGTGCCGACATGGCCGCAGCCAAGAAATGGGTCGATAACGAATTCCAGCCTTCGACCCTGACAAAAGCTGAACAGATGAAAGAGATGGAATGGTTCATCAATGCGGCCAAACCTTTTAAAGGGATGAAAATCAAGGTTGTCTCCGAAACTATTCCGACCCATGAGTACGAATCTAAAGTTCTTGCAAAAGCCTTTACCGAAATAACCGGCATCGAAGTCACCCACGACCTGATTCAGGAGGGTGATGTTATTGAGAAACTGCAGATTCAGATGCAGTCCGGTGAAAATGTCTTTGATGCCTATATCAACGACTCTGATCTGATCGGCACCCACTACCGCTATGGCCACGTCGTCAACCTAACCGACTGGATGGCCGGCGAGGGAAAAGACGTGACCCTGCCGACCCTTGATATCGAAGATTTTATGGGCAAGTCATTCACCACCGGCCCAGACGGTAAACTCTATCAACTCCCTGATCAGCAGTTCGCCAACCTCTACTGGTTCCGCTACGACTGGTTCAACCGGGCCGATCTGAAAGCACAGTTCAAAAAGCTTTATGGCTATGAGCTGGGTGTTCCAGTCAACTGGTCGGCCTATGAAGACATCGCTGAATTCTTCAGCGAGCATGTTCGAGAAATCGACGGTAAAGCGATCTATGGACACATGGACTATGGGAAAAAAGCGCCGGACCTCGGCTGGCGCTTTACTGATGCCTGGCTGTCGATGGCCGGCGCCGGGGACAAAGGCCTCCCAAATGGCAAGCCGGTAGATGAATGGGGCATTCGTGTCGAAGGGTGCAACCCGGCCGGGGCCAGTGTCAGCCGCGGTGGAGCCACCAACGGTCCGGCAGCAAAGTATGCGCTCCGCAAATACATGGACTGGCTGCGCAAGTATGCCCCTCCCGGCGCTCTCGGCATGGACTTTTACCAGTCTTTGCCCAGTTTGGCAAAAGGGAACGTCGCCCAGCAGATTTTCTGGTACACCGCTTTCACCGCATCAATGGTTGAAAAAGGAACCCCGGTGGTCAATGACGACGGTACTCCGAAATGGCGGATGGCACCGTCGCCCCACGGGCCCTACTGGGAAGAGGGGATGAAGCTCGGTTATCAGGATGCCGGTTCATGGACCCTGTTCAACAGTACACCGGTCGATCGGCGTAAGGCGGCCTGGCTGTTCGCCCAGTTCTGCGTTGCTAAATCAGTCTCCCTGAAGAAAACCCACGTTGGCCTGACCCCGATCAGAGACAGTGACATCCGCCACGACTCCTTTACCAAGCGGGCACCGGAACTTGGTGGTCTGGTGGAATTCTACCGTAGCCCAGCCAGGGTGGCCTGGACCCCGACCGGTACCAACGTCCCTGATTATCCCAAGCTTGCACAACTCTGGTGGCAGAATATCGGTGAAGCGGTTGCCGGTGAAGTCACGGTTGATACTGCCATGGATAATCTTGCTCGTGAGCAAGACAAAGTTCTTGTCCGTATTGCACGCAGCAAGTCACAGAAAGAGTGTGGCCCGGTAATGAACGAAGAACGTGATGAAGCCTACTGGCTGAACAAGCCGGGCTCACCAAAGGCAAAACTGGCCAATGAAAAGCCGCAGGGCGAGACTGTCAACTACGATGATCTCATCAAGGCCTGGCGTGAAGGAAAGGTAAAGTAACGCGCATACGCGAGACAGGTGGCAAATTCTTTTCTTTAAACCAGCCTGTCTAGAAGAGCCCGGGGGCCAGGGACAAAAAGCCCTGGCCCCCTATATTTGTCCGCCCCAGCGGAGCAGACAGCTTCTGCTGTGGAGAGGGAATTATGGACAGACTTAAACACTTGCAGCAACTCCAGAAGAATCTGGTCTTCGATCTTGTTATCATCGGTGGCGGCGCAACAGGCTGCGGCGTTGCATTGGATGCGGCCAGCCGCGGGCTGAAAGTTGCACTGGTGGAAAAGAACGACTTCGCCGAGGGGACCAGCAGTCGCAGCACCAAACTCGTCCATGGCGGCGTTCGTTATCTGGAGATGGCGGTCAAAAAGCTGGATCGGGTCCAGTACAATTTGGTCAGGGACGGTCTCCGGGAACGCTACACGTTGCTGAACAATGCGCCGCACCTGTCCAACCGGCTCTCCCTGGTCACCCCCCTCTACCGCTGGATTGATCTCCCGTATGTCTTCTCCGGCCTCAAGCTCTACGACATTCTGGCGGGGAAACGGAATATCGGTCACAGCAGGCTACTGAGCAGAAAGGAGGCGTTGCGCCGTTTTCCGACCCTGAAAGCGGAAGGGCTGAAAGGCGGAGTTCTCTATTACGATGGCCAGTTTCACGACGCCCGAATGGCCCTCGGACTGGCGCTGACAGCAGAAGAACATGGTGCGGTCATTGTCAACCATGTTGAGGTTACCGGCCTGATCAAAGAAGACGGGCGGATCAGCGGGGCCAACGTGAGAGACTCGATAACCGGGAACAGCTGGCCGCTCAAGGCCAGGGGGGTGATTAACGCAACCGGTCCCTTTGCTGACCAGATCAGAAAATTGGACAACCCAGCGGCAGCAAACATTCTTTCCGCCAGCACCGGCATCCACATTGTCCTCGACAAGCGTTTTGCCCCCCCTGATACCGGACTTATGATCCCGGAAACCGAGGACGGCCGTGTCCTGTTCGTTCTTCCATGGGAAGAGCATGCCCTGGTCGGCACCACCGACGAACCTGCTGAGATTACCGAACACCCTCGCCCGCTCGATACGGAGATCAGCTATCTGCTGCGTCACGTTAGCCGCTACTTCAATCTGCAGGTGGAAAAATCAGACGTCAAGGCCGCCTGGTCGGGCCTGCGGCCGCTGGTGTCTGACCCCAGGGCCGTCGATACAGCCAGACTGGCCCGCGACCATGTTATCGAAGAGAGCAACAGCGGCCTGTTGACCATTGCTGGCGGCAAGTGGACAACCTACCGGAAAATGGCGCTGGATACGGTCGACCACGCATTGAACCTTTTCAACCTGTCTCCCCCGAAAGCATGCCAGACTGAAACGCTGCCGATTCTCGGCAGTGCAGGGTACAGCGATGATGGTGCGTCCGTCCTTGCGGCACGCTACGACCTGTCCCTCGACGTCGCCAACTACCTTTATCGCACCTATGGTGATCAGGCCGAACGGGTCGCGGAGTTGGCAAAAGAAGGATACGGCTCCCGGCTGGTCAACGGACACCCGGTTCTGGAAGCGGAGGTCCTCTACGCTGTGCGCCATGAGCTGGCCGAACGGGTGATCGACATCCTGACCCGGCGTATGCCCCTGGCGCTGCTCGATACCGCAGCAGCACGGACGGCGACACCGCGCGTGCTGGAACTTATGGCCGCAGAACTGGGCTGGGATCAGCAGCGCTGTCAGGAAGAGAAGACCCTTACCAACCTGCGTCTGACGGTAGCCCTCTGAGCCGTTTGGCGTTGTCCACGATGGAGACCGGGTCACCCCGACAAAATCAACTGATGGGAATCTCCGTTTTCTTCAGCACCGTGCGCAGCGCGAACGACGAATGGATCCGCAAAACCCCGGGCAGGCTGGTCAGTTCGTTGTGCAGGCGCTCATAGTCAGCAGCATTGCGCACAACGATCCGCAGTTGATAGTCGATCTCGCCGGACATCAGGTAACACTCCATGACCTCCGGGACATTTTTGATCGCCTCTTCAAACCCGGCCAGCTTTTCCTTCTGCTGGCCTTCCAGGGAAACCCGAACCAGGACGTTCCCCGGCTTGCCGATGGCAGCCTGATTGACCAGCATTACATACTGGTCAATCGCACCGCTCTCCTCCAGCGCCCGAACGCGCCGCAAACAGGCCGATTCCGACAGCCCCACCCGGGCCGCCAACTGAACGTTGGCAAGCCGGCCATCCCGCTGCAGTTCGGTCAGAATCACTTTATCAATTTTATCGAGGTTTAATTCCGCAACTTTCTGCATATTAATAACCCTAAAATGAAATATTCTTCGAATACAGAAGCACTTTATCGCATTTTTGCAACAAACTGTCAGCTTTTTTCCGTTACAATTCTCGGACAACGACGCCCAATAGTCATAACCGCTGCGGGCAAGTCTGAAAACTTGCCGGGATCAGGATAAACTTAATTCTTAGCGAAGAGCCAGTAGCCATTCTGCAGGAGGAGCATATGCGCATCGGAGTCCCGAAAGAGATAAAGAATCTGGAGTACCGGGTCGGCCTGACCCCTTCATCGGTTCGCGAACTGATCGACCATGGCCACGAAGTTCTGGTGCAGAAAAATGCTGCGGTCGAAATCGGCTTTGGTGACGAGTTCTATATGGAGGCCGGGGCCAAAATCGTCGATACCCCCGCAGAGGTCTTCGATGAGGCGGAGATGATCGTCAAGGTCAAGGAACCGCAACCGCAGGAATGCAAAATGCTCCGCGAAGGGCAGATCCTGTTCACCTATCTGCATCTCGCCCCGGATTCCATCCAGACCCAGGGCTTGATCGACTCGGGTTGCACAGCGGTCGCCTATGAAACAGTAACCGATGAGTTCGGTGGACTCCCGCTGCTGGCGCCGATGTCAGAAGTGGCAGGTCGCATGTCGATTCAAGCGGGTGCCCATGCCCTGGAAATGGCCCAGGGCGGCCGCGGCACCCTGCTCGGGGGCGTCCCCGGCGTCGCTCCGGCCAAAGTCACCATTATCGGTGGAGGGGTGGTCGGCACCAACGCGGCTCGCATGGCCATCGGTCTCGGCGCCGAAACACTGATCCTCGACCGCTCGGTTCATCGCCTGCAAATCCTGGACGATATATTTCAGGGACGGGTGCGGGTCGAATACTCCACGGCAACCGCCATCGAAAATCACGTCCTGACCTCCGACCTGGTCGTCGGAGCAGTACTGATCCCCGGTGCGGAAGCGCCCAAACTGGTGACCAGGGAGATGATCAAAAAGATGCTGCGCGGCTCGGTGCTGGTCGATGTCGCCATTGACCAGGGGGGGTGTTTCGAAACCTCAAAAGCCACCACCCACGAGCATCCGACCTACAATATCGACGGGATAGTACACTACTGTGTAGCCAACATGCCGGGCGCGGTTGCCAGGACATCGACCCTGGCCCTTAACAACAGTACCCTGCCCTTCAGCATTGCCCTCGCCAACTATGGAATCGATGCGCTGCTGGCCCTTCCTCATCTCTTAAATGGCCTGAATGTCCACAAGGGGATGATCACCTACGAAGCGGTCTGCAAAGCCCAGAACCTGAATTACGTCCCCGCAGTAGAGGCCTTGCGCCAATAAGGGTTATGACAATTGACGAGAAAACGGGGCGGATTCATAAATGAGTCCGCCCCGTTTTTATAAAGTGGTCACGCATTGTCAGTTCAGCTGTCAGGCAAATGAGCCGTCCGCCGGACGCTCCGGCTGCAGAAAAATCCCCTTCAGAACCTCTTCAATCTGCGCCGTCGAAAGCCAGCCCTCGTCGTGCAGGATCAGGCCGATCACTCGGTGACGATTCAGCCGGTTCTCCTCCTCCTGCTTAACCAGAGCAGCATTTAATTGGCCCTGGGTGATAAATCCCATCTTGACCGCCAGTTCCCCAAAACGCAGGCAGTGCTGATTACATGTCATATCCGACCCCCGAACAACAGACGTCACGGTTTTCGCATTTATAACAGATATCTAGATCATAACTTCTATTTTTTACACCACTGCCAGCGCTGAATTCCAGTCTTATTTGTTAATCCCCTGCAAATGAACAACTTTCTTCAGCCGCCGGTATTGAACCAGCCACAGCCGGAGAGGGAAAGAATAATTATCGACCATCGAGCAGTCGATCGCGAAATCCGCGATTGATCGGCTTCTCTCCCAACCAGATGCCGAAGTATGCCAAGGCGAAATCGGCTCCGGGAACCATCCCGAGAACTTCATCATTCAATCGCAGTTCGGTTCCGACATCAGGGAGATAAACAAGGCTGTAGCGATCCTTGGGGCTGATATCCTGGAAGAGTCCGTAGAAGGTTGCCAACCGTTCCTCCAGCAGCAGATATGCGTCAACAGTCAGGTTGTCACGCAGCATTTTGTCCGAGGATTTGACAAAATCGCCGGCCGCGAAATGACGAAAATAACTGAGTTCCAGACGCTTCGGAATATCCTCGCTCCAATCCGTTCCGGCAGACCCTTCCGGAAGATAAAACGCCCCGGCGTACACATCGAACAGTCTCGCCCATTTCAGCAATGCAAGACCATGCAGGCGCAGTTCGACCTCCCCGGCAATCAGGCTCTCGGAAAAGTTGACCCCGGCGATCTGCCCACCTCTCCCGTTCACGGGAAGCAAGAGCAGTACCAGACTGGCCAGGCAGATGCTGCGAGAGACGACTTTAAAGATCATCCGGTCCCCCCCTGGTTGGAAGAAGTTGGCGATAGCGCCCTTCTGAGCCCTCTCCCCGTTCGCTGAGCCAGAGCAGCAGTGGCGTGACAAGGGCCCAGACCAGCGCCAGCGAACTGAGGCTCAGAGGCAGGTTGTCACCGAAGCTCGCCGCTCCAAGCCTTACCCCGCCCCAATAGGCAAGTGGGCCACCAACCAGCCCTAAAAGTGCACCGAGCAGGTAGTGGCCGGCCAGCCAGGACAGCGCGTAATGAAACAGGGTGGCGAACTGCATCCAGATGACGAAGACCCAAAGCGGCAGCCACAACGACCAGCCGGGGTCGTCCCTGAACATAAAGACGCCAAGCGCCTGTTGGGCGCTATCGACGACAGCGCCGAGCAGGCAGGCACAGAACATCAGACGCAATTCGGCACGTCTCGATTCAGCCAGCAGCAGGTGCAGAACTAAAAGCAGTAAAGCGCCGAGCGCACCACGGATTGGATAACCCCAGGCCGCTCCGAGGACACAGCTGAACCAGCCGGCCTGGTACAGCACAATATTGATTATCTTACTCGCCCGGGGTGACATCGGTAACAGCCTCTTATTCCTCTTCCGGTTTCTGCAGCACCAGCTGGGCCAAATCGATGATCCGTGTCGCGAAACCAGCTTGACAGTAGGCGAAGTAGTAATCCCACTTGCGTAGAAAGTTCTCATCGTAGCCAAGTTCGAGAATCTGCTGACGCTTTTCCAGCAGGGTCTGCCGCCAGTTCGCCAGGGTCCGGGCATAATCGAGTCCGTAATTCTCCAGATTGGCGATGATCAGGTGTGAATCTGCGGCCATCGCAGCGGCCATCGCCCCCAGCGAAGGGAGGTGCCCACCGGGAAAGATGTGTTTGCGGATCCAGTCGGAGCTGAACCGGTAGGCGTTATATTTCCGGTCCGGAATGGTGATCACTTGGATGACCGCCCTGCCACCCGGTTGCAGAGCGCGATCACAAGCCGCAAAATAGGATTTCAGACCGGCATGCCCCACCGCTTCGAGCATCTCGATGGAGACAATTTTCGAATACTGCCCTTTGATATGGCGATAATCGCGCAGCTGCAGATCGATGCGATCTTCCAGGCCGGCATCCCGCACCCTCTGCCGTGCAAAACTCAACTGCTCTTTCGACAGAGTGATGCCGGTCACGCGACAGCCGGTCTGCCTGACCGCCTCGATGGCAAAGCTGCCCCAACCACAGCCAATTTCCAGCACATGATCGACTGCGGTGAGCCCGGCCTTGTCGATAATCATCGCGATCTTATTCTGCTGGGCGCGCTCCAGGTCATCCTCTTGTTTGGCGAAGATTGCCGAAGAGTAGGTCATGCTCGGATCGAGAAAGGTGGCAAAGAAATCATTACTCAGGTCATAGTGCTCGCGGATATTGCGGGAGCTGCCGCTGAGCGTGTTCGCCCGCAACAGATGACGCAGATAATTGCCCCAGCGGCCGATGGTCGAAGTCACAATGCTGCGGTCATTAAGCACCGCTTCATTGGCCGCAAGCAGGGTCAGCAACCCGGGCAGGTCATCGGTCGTCCAATCGCCATCCGTATAGGCCTCACCGAAGCCGATATCCCCTGCAAGAATGGCCCGACGGAAGAAACGGTACTCGCGGACCGAGAGCAGCAATGACGGTTCCGTACCGGCCTGCCCGAAGCGGTAAAGGCTGCCGTCAGGAAGCGTCATCCGCAGCTCACCCCTGGGCAAGCGGGAGAGAAACTTGCAACATAAAACCATGCCGATCCTGTCGAGCAGCCTCGGCGCAACCGGACGGATGGTCATGGCATGGTCTGGAACCGGTTTGTTGTACACGGGAAGCCTCCTTTGCCAGTAGAGTCTGGCCGCCTGCCAGAGAATCCGCGGCATGGTCAAGCTGGCAGCCAGCGGTCGACGGATAATGGTGCGCAGCAGATTGCCGGTCGTCAGCGGCTCCGCCTGCCCCCGCATCCTGGCAACCAGCACCAGCTGTCCCCCCTGGTGAAAATCAAGCTGGTTATCGAGACTCTGCTCCGGTTCAGTCAAATGGAACAGATAATGTCCATCCCGCGAGAAAAAAGGCGAAACATGGAACTGCTTGTCGTTCACAAACTGCAGCCGGCCGTCATCAGCAGACTCAGCCAGGGGCTGCGACAATAGATAGAGATGCATTTCACCGAAGGTGTTATTGACCTGCGCCAGCACGCAGAACAGTTCTCCGGTTTTGTCGTAACAGTAGAAAAAACTGATCGGGTTGAAAACGTAGTTTAAATAACGGGCGGCGGTGACCAGCACAACCCGCCCTGGCGCGGTTTCGATCCCCGAGTCGAGCAGAATCTTTGTCAATTTATCCCGGATCGGCTCATTGCCGGGCGTCAGGTAATCCCGGTCGTGAATGGCCACAGGCCGGAGCCGGTTGTAGCCGAAGAGGGGATTGCGGCGTGCCAACTCCGGCAGTTCATCGAGGTCAAACCCGTAGAAATAGACCGGGTAGCGGAAATTGTGCTGCACCGGAGACAGCCGGGCATGAGTGACTTCTCCCTGGTAGATCAATGAGGTCATAGCTCAATCCCGAAATCTTCGGCGACGGAAACAGCTGAGCGAACCGCGTCCTCATGGAAGCCGTAACCAAAGTAGCTGCCGCAGAACCAGCTGTTGCGCCGGCCGTTGAGCTGAGGGAGCTCTTCCTGGGTGGCCAGCGAGGCGAAGCTGTACTGGGGATGCTGGTAGGCAAACTCGGCAATCACCGTGTCCGGTCGAAACTCCTGGCGTCGATTGAGGGTGACGCAATAATACAGTTCCGCCTTAAAGCCCTGCAGCAGATTCATATAATAGCTGACAAACACCGGACGGTCGGCGGCATCTCCCGCCTCGCGGGTAAAATTCCACGCTGACCAGGCTGACTTCCGTTCCGGTAGCAGTGTGGAATCGGTATTTAAAACAGTCTGATTCAGCTGGTAGTGCCAGGGTGAGAGCAGCCGCTGCTCCTCCTCGCTCGGGTCGCCCAGTAATCCCAGGGCCTGGTCAGCGTGAGTCGCGATCACGACCTGGTCGAACTGCCGGTACGTCCCGTTGGCGAACAGCAGCCGAACACCGTCCGCGGCGCGAAAAACTTTCTCCACCCCGGAATTGAGCAGAATATCACCCCGGAAGTTGCGGCGAAACGCTTTGACGTAGGCAAAACTGCCGCCGACCACGGTTCTCCACTGCGGCCGGTTGCGGAACGAGAGCAAGCCGTGATTCTTAAAGAAGCGCAAAAACGCTTCTGCCGGGAAATCGGCGGCTTTGAGGGTCGGCGTCGACCAGATCGCCGCTGCCATCGGCAGCAGGTAGTTGTCGATCATGAACGGGGAAAAGTGGCCCTGCTGCAGGTATTCGCCGAGGGTCACCGACGGCAGCGTCCCCTCTTGCAGATCCTGCTTTGCCCGCCGACTGAAGCGCGCGATCTCGAGCAGAAAACGGAAAAAGCTCGGACTGACCAGGTTGCTGCGCTGGGCGAACAGCCCGTTCAGATTATTGCCGGCATAGACCAGTCCGCTCTGCCGGCATTGAAAACCGAAGGACATCTCCGCAACCCGCGTTTCAACCCCGAGGCGGGCGAGGAACTTTTGAAACAGAGGGTAGGTCGCATCGTTCAGTACGATGAACCCGGTATCGACAGCCAGACCGGCATCGGGACCGTCACTGATTTCGATGGTGTTGGTGTGCCCACCCAGGTAGTCGTTCTGCTCGAACAGGCTCACCTGATGATGCTGCTGCAGCAGGTAAGCCGTTACGATCCCGGCGACACCACCACCGATCACGGCAATATTCTGTTTCGGAGCAATAGGCTCTCTCACTGGCCCTGTCCTTTTTCTGCCCTGGGAAACCAGGGGAAGAATGCATTGGTCCGTTGTTTATAAGCTTCAAAAATCGGATTGCCTGCGTACTTGGCTTCTAGCATCGGAATTCCTGAAACCTTAAGCAGCAGAAAATCGATCAGCA
Organism: Desulfuromonas sp.; assembly: GCA_002869695.1. Lineage (GTDB taxonomy): Bacteria > Desulfobacterota > Desulfuromonadia > Desulfuromonadales > Geopsychrobacteraceae > BM509. The sequence continues at coordinate 28,195 of PKUD01000041.1, forward strand.
GCGGGCTGACAACAGCGGCTAACCCATAAGGGGAACCAAGCGCGATCAGCCATATTCCCCACCAGAGCAGCGCTTCACCGAAGTAATTCGGATGCCGGGTATAGTGCCAGAGGCCACTCTGGATGACCTTTCCCCGGTTGGCCGGATTGTTTTTAAACCGTAACAGCTGCCAATCACCAACCGCCTCGAACAGGAACCCGACCAGCCAGACCATTACACCGATCAGATCGAGCAGACCGAGGTTCCCCCCGGGTCGATGAATCACCAGCAGTACCGGCAGTGCCACCAGATAGACCACCCCCCCCTGCAGCATGAAGATTTGCAGATAACTCCTCCAGACAAAGTTTGTGCCCCACTCTTCGCGCCACTGACGGTAGCGGAAGTCTTCCCCTTGCTCACCACGTTTACGCAGCAGGATGTGGCCCGCCAGGCGCGCGCCCCAGACCGTCACCAGGGACATTATCAGCAGCTGCCGTAGATGTGCGCTGCCGGCATACAGATAAGCACCCCAGCCTGCGAGGATGAAAGCCATGCCATAGGCAATATCGACAATGCTGTTGTCCTTGATCAGCATGGCCACAACAAAGATCGCGGTCATGAAAATCAGCAGGATAGAACCAACACAGAGAAACAGGTTCATTACGTGGCAACCTTTCTGAGATGCCCCGGCTGCTAATGCAGCGGTGCCAGATCAACCCCCTGCAACAAATAGTCAGCATCACCCGAATCAATGGTCCGCAAATCGATATGGCCCGGGACTTCCGGCAGCAGAACCCGGTAAGGATATGTACCACGCCGACTCAGCTGTTCAGGAATTCCATGCTTCCAGGAATGCCCGCTCCCGGCCAATACCACAACGGTGCGCTGCGGCTGCTGAGTCAGATGGTCCTCAATAACCTTTGCCATGTTCATATCCCAGACCAGCTGAGCTTCGCAGAAATTCTCAAAATTGCCGCCCTCGCCGGCATGCTCACCGAGGGCGCGGCGGATAAATGCCCGATATTCCGGGCTGACATCGCAGGTCGCAAAGGGGAGTTTCTCGCGTTGCCGGTCTGAAAGAGAGGCAAATCCTGCCCGTGCCACCTGGTTGACAATTTCACGGGTAATGTTCAGCCCGATCAGTGGTATTTTTTCATCCCGGGCATAAACAAAGATCTCCCGATAGAGCGGCCAGTCCTGCCAGTGCTCGTTAAAAGTAGTGACGAATTGAGGCTCATCGATCTCACCGGCAACCCACCTGTCGAGCTCCGACTGCCCGTCCTGGCGGAACATCTCAAGGCCGACACTGACGTCAGCTCCAGACTGATGCAACTCCCTGATCACCTGCAACTGGGCGTCATGATGCGCCTGTCGGTCATGCAGCTCACCAATGAACACCGCCTGAACCTGCGATAAATCTGCGATGATCTTCTCCAGTGAGGTCACCTGCTGACTGTTCAGGTCAACGCTGTGGGCAAAGACAGGGTTAACACTGTTCAGGCAAAAAAACAGGCACAGAAAACCGGTATATAAGCTTCTCATAATTGACTCCGATTACAGCACTAACCCAACCAGCGACCGATCAGATAACTGAGAGAGGCAACCAGGGTACAGAGCAGGGTGCCCCAGATGATATCGACAAACACCACCTTGATCGGCCATGCCCTGAGGGTCGCCAAGTTGGTCAGGTCGTACGTGGCATAGGTAAAAAAACCGAACAGGGCTCCCCACAGGGCGGCTTTCGCCAGAGACTGCGCGTCCAGCCCCGGCCTGACGGCGAACAGAATGATCCCCACGATGTACATGAGATAGAACAGTAGCGCCGCGGGCCAGTTGACCTCGGGGCTGAGCAGATGTGCCAGATTCTTCTGGTAGAGATTTTTGGCGACCACCCCCAGCCAGAGCAGATCGATGGCAAAAAACACCGGAATGGTCAGCAGGTAAAGCTTCAGATAATAAATCACCACAGTTCCGCTCCTTATCTTTCTATTAAGGTTCTGGTCCCATAAGCAGCTCAGTGATCTCGGTTTCAATTGCGTCCCGGTCCGTCAGCTGAGCAAAAAATGCATCCAGCGTATATCCGTTAACCAGGCCGACGATCGTACCGAGCACCGCTCCACGATGAACATTGTCACCGCCTAGATTGGTGTTGGCGACCAGCGCCTGTCCGGGATCTTCCAGATACCGGTAGGCCAGATAGAGCACACTCGGCCAGGAGCCGCTGATATAACAGGCTGGTGAAAATAAGCTGCCGACAACATCCAGATCACTGCGGGCTTTCTCAACCAGGGCTGGAAGATTGAGTCCCGTGCTGTTTTTTGCCGCCCGAGCAAGAAGAGCCTCAGCCGTTTGCTCTTCCGTGCGAAACAGCAGGCCATCGAGAAGTTCGACATAGCTGGCACAGACCTCCGCCAGGCCTTCATCCGGGTGGGTCAGAAACAGGTGCTCGCGGCAAAGGCTCTGCACCTCGTCCAGCGATGTTCCCCGGAGCCGTTCTGCAAACAGGATCGGCGCAATGGTCACCAGGCCACCAATGGAAGGGGTATCGTGGGTCACGGCTCCGCAACGATCTTTCGCTTTCCCGCTCTCCAGGTTGGCGAAAAACCCCCGGTGGTACGACTCGGCATAGGTATCAGGGTGCAGGGGCGGATCAGCGGTCATGAATGAGATATAGTCATCCAGAAACAGGCCTTTCTCATAATGACCACCGGTCGCCCTTAGTGAGCGCATCACAACCCTTGCGCAGTGGGCGTTGAGGGTATTCTCGCCTGCCGACATCCCCCGGTGATAATGCTGGTTCGGCTGTCCCCAATACACACGTTTCCCTTTGAGGATCACCTCGCCGACAATNCTGGCCTCCCCTGCCCCCTTTGCTGGTGGAATGCAGAGACATGATTGACGAGGGATGATAGGCGGGAGCGGCCTCGAATTTCGTCACTCCTCCGGGAAAAGCCTTCCCGATGTCGTGAGGGTTGTAATACCAGTGGACCGGCATAGCCAGGGCGTCGGCGATGAACATTGATTTCAATGCGGCGGTAGCTCTGGTTCTGGCTTCTAGCTGCTTTTGAGATGGTGTCTTCATCGTTAAAAACTTTCGCTATTGCCTTTGTTGTCTCTCCTGTCCATCAGCCGCGGCAGGCCAGCCGGGTGATGTTGTTGAGCGCCCGACGGCAGACCAGAGTGTAGGGGAATGCCAGCGCAGGCATTTCAAAGACCAGCTCGCAGCGCCCTGAGCCGACCGGCTCCAGGCGGTGCCCGGTGGCGGGAACTCCCGCCACCTGCCAGTTCCAATAGTATGGGGGCTCAAAACGGATGATCTGAAAAGAAGCCCAGATGCCGATAACGGTTTTCACTCGCCCCGTTGCTCCCGCCGATATATACCTTTGCGCACAATCAACCGCACTGACCGATGGTCCCCAGAGTGGCCACTGGCGGGTATCGGTGAGAATGTCCCAGACCTTTTCGATCGGGGCCTCTATCGATTGACTGATCCGCATAGCACCTCGTGAATGCTGTTATTTAGCTGCCTGTACGATATGACCCGCCAGCTGCATCCCGCTCTGCCAGGCATCTTCGACAGACCGGCCCAGGCACCAGTCACCGCAGACACCCAGCTGCAAAGACTCATCCCATAAGAACGGCTGTCCCAGGGCTTTGTCAGTCAACGCATAGCGCCAGCGATGCGCAAACAACGGCTCACTGTCCACCACTGCAGGAAACATGGCATTGAAATTCTTCTGCAATTCGCTAGCGATGCTCTCCGGAGGCTGTTCGAGATGATCCTCCGACCATCTCCTGGTCGCCTGCACCAGGTAGACATGGTCATTCTGCCGGCCGGGCTTGGCGCTGTTACGGGTTACCCTGTGAATGACCGGGTGCTGAAAAAAGTTCACATCAGACAGCCACGGAAGATCCCTGGCGGTTTGAATGGCGGCAACCCAGCAGGGCTCCATAACCACTGACTTGACCAGCGCAACCCAGAGCTGGTACTGCCGGATCAGCGGCAGCACCTGCGGTGCCGGAACAGCAATCACAACCTGTTGCCAGGTTCCGAGCAGGGAATCCCCGTCGTTGTAGAGCAGCCAGCCTTTCTCAACGGCTTCCAATCGGGCGATGCGTGTCGAGGGCTGAAATATCAAACTGCCGAGCAGCGACCGGGTGATAGCGCTGTTGCGTGGCACACCGATAAAGTGAACCTGCTCAGCTTCACCTGGCTCTCCGGTCAGACTGGCCTGCCAGTCCTGCAGAATCCCGGCGTCAAGATGATCGTGCAGAAAATCATAAAAGCCCGAAGATCCTGCGCTCAGGTAGGGGGCGCCATGATCGATCCAGCCTCCTGCATAAGAGCGGCTGGAGAGACGCCCGCCGGTTCCTTTGCTCTTGTCGAACACTGTCACCTCGGCACCTGCGGACTGCAGAATGCGCGCCGCAGTGAGACCCGCCATTCCCGCACCGATCACCGCAATGTTCATAGGGTTGCTCCTGATTCAGGATTGCACATATCCATTCTCACCTTTTTCTGAACAGCGTAATGCCCGCAGCCAGCAGACAGGCGACAGAAACATAGAGTGACCAGCGCTGCCCCAGCTGTTGAAAATAGAAAGCCATTGCCAGAAAGAATATCAGCCGGCCAAGAATTCGCACGGATTTTCCAACCCGCTCAAGCAGATACTGGCGGTCCGCCGGCGCCATACGCACCACCAATTCTCCCTGCTCGGCCAGTTCCACCACCTTGCGTGCTCTCATCGCGGTCAACGGCAATTGCAGGAACTCCCGGCGCAGGCGCTCCAGACCAAGGCCGTCCTCGCCCAGGGCGCGCGGCAGATTTTGCTGCAGGATCGGCAGAATGTCCTTGATGCCGTTGAAATTTTCGATGTACTGGGTGCCGAGTCCTTCGATCAGCGAACTGACCCGCATCACGTAGATCACATCCTGAGGCAGCTTGAACGGCTGATCGTGCAGGACATTGAGTACGCCGAAGGCCAGTTCCTGCATACTGGACGCATCCAGGTGTTCACTGTCGAAGATCTCGAACAGGCCTTCCGCGATCCCGCTCAGGGTCCGGGGGTCCGCTTCCTCGGTCAGAATACCCATTTTGCGGGTGGCGCTGACCAGCAGTTCGAAATCCCGCTCATACGCCGCCTTGACGGCATAGATCATCGCCTGGCGCATGCTCTGCGGAATCCGGCTGACCATGCCGAAATCGAGCAGGATCAGCTCCCCGGCAGGGCTGACCAGCAGATTGCCGGGATGAGGGTCAGCATGAAAAAAGCCCTTGACCAGCATCTGCTCGGTATAGAACAGCACCAGCTTCCTCATCAGGTCGTTAAAGGAGACCTCCAGCCGGGCCATGGCCTCGACATCATCGATGCGGATCCCCTCTTCAAAGCTCATCACCAGGGCATGATCCGAACAATACTCCTGGTGGGGAACCGGAAACCGCACCCCGGCCGAGGCATAGACCTGGCTGAAATGTTCCAGGTTGGCCAGCTCCTGGTGCATGCTGACTTCCTGCAGAATCACCCGGGTAAAGGCCTGCAGAACCGACTCGATGGAGTGACGCGTCTGGTCGCTGAACAGCCGCCGGAACAGCTTCAGAAACAGATTCAACAGCAGGATATCGATGCGCACCTGGAACTGGATATGCTCCCTCACCAGCTTCACGGCCACCGTTTCTCCCGAAGCACGCAGACGGGCTTTATGCACCTGACCGATTGAGGCGCTGGCCAGTGGCTGCTCATCGAACGCACTGAAGACATCTGGATCGGGAAAAGCGCGACGAAACGACCGCCGCCGATGCCTGTCGCTCATCGCCGGCATACGGTCATGCAGCTGTCGCAGCGCCTGCAGATAGTCCTGGTCGAAAAAATCGGCCCGCGTCGCCAGAACCTGGGCTAGCTTGAGAAAGCTGGCGCCGAGCGAACGGATATTTTCCACCAGCGCCTCCGGCTGCAGCGGCCGCCACAGGAGCCAGTGCCGACGCCTGCGGAAGAGCAGGAACACGGTGACCAGAAAGCGGAAGATCGCGTAACTACGCTGTGGTCGGCACAGATAAATGCCGATAAAAAATCTGCGGATCAAGTCACTTGTCCAGATCTTTTTTCAGTTGCGCCAGATCGTCCTTGGTTGCCAGATCGAGCTCGGCCACAATGTCCTTGAGGATATCCCTGATCATCGCTTTCAATTGGTCCCTCTCCTGTTCGCCGCGCTCGGCAAGCTCGTCGAAAAAGGCCCGGGCATTTTCCTCGCTCTTCTCCTGCCAGGTCTTGATTTCCTCGCTGCCGCTCTCCAGCTTGTCCTTGACCGCCAGGGCGCCGCCGAGTACCGCGAAAAAAAGCTGTTCCATCTTTTTATCCATAGTCATCCTCCCTTTTGCTGATTTTTTCCTTGATCTTTTTATTTATTTATATATTATTCACATAAATAATTATTTGTCTAGGACAAAATAAATGATCAGCATTCAACAACTCAGCCAGGAAGTCGCCATCGGGACCGACACCTTACGTATCTGGGAGCGACGTTACGGCTTTCCGGTTCCCCAGCGCGACTCCCGCGGACACAGGCGCTACTCGGATCAGCAGGTCGAAGAGCTGCGCATCGTTAAAATGCTGCAAAGCTTGGGCTATCGTCCGAACAAGATCTTTGCCCTGGACGCCGCCGGGAGAAAAACTCTCCTGGACAAGGAACTGGACCAGAATCAGCCTGAAAACACCGCCCTGTTGCAGCTGGCGAAGCAACTGTCACCACATGAAATCGACAGGGACCTACGCGGCAGGCTGGAAAAATTGGGCCCGACAAACTTCGTTTTCCAGGTCGCCGTGCCGCTGATCAAGACCCTTGACCGCGGGTGGAGCGACGGCACAATCAGCATTGCCCGGGAGCATCTGGTCTCCGACCGGCTGGAACAGTTGCTTAAAGAACAGTTAGCAGACCCGGAGCCATCCGCAACCACACCGCAACTTCTTTTTCTGACCCTGAACGGCGAGTGGCATAAAATCGGCCTGCTGCTGGCGGCGGTTCTGTTCAGGAGTGCCGGCCTCGGCTGCCTGCTGATCCATGAAGAACTGCCGCTTTCAGAAGTCCCGCAACTGGCACTCGATCTGGATGTCGCTGCGGTCGCCCTGTCGTTCAGTTCCCACTACCCCACCAGGCAGGCGAAAAAAGACCTTGCGCTGCTGAGAAACAAACTGGATCCGAAAATCAGACTGATCGCCGGGGGGCAGGCGGTTCAGGACGGCGTGGCGTTGCAAAACCTGATAATCTGCTCGGAGCTGGAGCAGATTCCGGCAATCTCAAGCAAACTCCTGAGTGAACTACGCGCCCAAACAGGGTAACTATTATTTCGAACAAGGAGCTCAGTATGGATCTGAAAAGCTACTTCACGACCCACCGCGGAATCGGCATCCTCTCCACGGCAGACGGTCAGGGCAGGGTCGATGCCGCCGTCTATGCGCGCCCCCATGTCATGGAGGATGGCACTCTGGCGATGATCATGCGGGAGCGCCTGACGCATAAAAACCTCCAGGCGAACCCCTATGCCGCCTACCTGTTCATCGAACAGTCGCCCGGCTACCAGGGGGTTCGTCTGTTTCTCAAAAAAGTCCGCGAGGATAACGATGCCGAGCTGGTACAGAGCATGACCAGGCGGACCCTGACGGATCAGGAGGACCAGGCCAAGGGCCCGAAGTTTATCGTCTATTTTGCCGTGGAAAAAACACTCAACCTGATCGGTGGCGAGAGTCCGGACGACCTGGAGGTTTGAGGAAACAATGAACAAGAGAAATGCTGATCTGCAGGCCAGACAAACAGTCCGTCTGCTCCTGCTGCTAGCCCTGTGCCTGGCGCTGAGCGCCTGTACCGGAGGCAAAAGACCGGGCGGTCTGGGCATCAACGACGGCCAGCTGGCGCCCTGTCCAGATTCACCGAATTGCGTATCCAGCCGCGCAGCGGATGGCGATCAGCAGATCGCCCCCCTGGCACTACAGGCGCCTACAGAGCTGGCCTGGGAGAAGGTGAAAACAACCATCGCGGCGCTGCCGCGCACACAGATCATCAGCCAGACCAGCGATTATCTGCATGCTGAATTCCGCAGCGCCGTTTTCGGCTTTGTCGACGACCTGGAACTGCACCTGCTCCCGGCAGAAAGGATTATCGAGGTACGCTCTGCGTCCCGGCGCGGCACCTATGACTTCGGAGTGAATCGCAAACGGCTGGAAGAACTGCGCGAAAAACTCCGTGCTGATGAGACGATCCGCTGACTATGGATTCCTTGACGCAACTCACTCTCGGCGCGGCGGTCGGTGAAGCGGTGCTCGGCCGCAAAGTCGGCCGCAAGGCCGCTCTTTGGGGGGCGGCCTGTGGTACCTTTCCAGACCTGGATGTGTTTCTGCCGTTCGGCGATGCGGTCAGGGACTTTACCTATCATCGCAGCTTCAGCCATTCTCTTTTCGTCCTGACCCTGCTGACACCGTTCTTCGTCTGGCTGATCCTCAAACTCCACCCGAAGACGGCGCTGCAGAAGAATCATTGGGCCCTGCTGGTCTGGCTGGTGTTTATGACCCACATCCTGCTCGACTGTTTTACTGTCTATGGTACGCAGATTTTCTGGCCGTTCTGGAACTACCCGGTCGGCTGGGGCTCAATTTTTATCATCGACCCAGTTTATACCGGACCCCTGCTGATCGGCGTCATCAGTGCGCTGGTCCTGAGTCGCAACAGCGATCGGGGACAGTTGCTGAACCGGGCAGGGTTGGTTGTCAGCAGCATCTATCTGGCCTGGAGCATCGGCGCCCAGACGTATGTCACCGCTGCGGTAGAACGTTCCCTGTCCAGCATGTCGGTGCCTTACGAAAAGCTGCTGGTCAGCGCCGGGCCGCTGAACACAATGCTCTGGCGGGTTGTCGTGATGAAACCGGACGGCAACTATTACGAAGGTTTCTACTCACTGCTGGATGGCTCACCAGAGGTCACTCTCAGCCTGCATGAAAGCCGTAAGGAGCTGCTGGAGGGGCTGGAAGGACAGTGGCCGGTGCAACGCCTGCGCTGGTTCAGCAAGGGGTTTTACAAAGTCTGGTTGCATGACGGGGAGGTTATCATCAGCGATCTGCGCATGGGCGTTGAGCCGGATTACGTGTTCGCCTTTGCCGTTGCCAAGGCAGGGAATCCGCGTGCTTTGCTGGCAGCGATTCAGCGCGTGCCGGCGAATCGAGATCTTGACCAATTGAAAAAAGCCTGGCAGCGGATCTGGTCGGCAAGTGACAGCTGATGCAAACAGAGCAGTGCAGTTCCAGATCAAGGGACTCGTCTGAACAGGCCCTTCTCTCTCTGGGACTGATCCTGATCGCCGTGCTCTCGTCAATGAATGTCCTGGCAGGTCACGCTCTCGGCCATGACTTTCCGACGTTCTGAGGGCCCGGGCCGTCTCGTCATTCCCTTCCCCAGCGGGGTAGATTCAGCTCCGCCATCAGCTGTTTAACGGCAGACTCCTTGGCCTTGGCTTCAATATCGAGAGTGGCGTTGAGATCCAGCCATTCGCCGGGGAAGTCCTTCACGTCGATAAAATCCGCGTGCGGTTTCGGTTTTGCGTGCCAGCCGTTTTTCGGCGAGGAGAGATGCAGGTAGGGTTCACGACCGACCCGCCGCCAGCTCTGCAGGCAGGCGGCGGTCGCCTCGGCAACCGTCAACCCGTCCGGGTTGCAGCGATGGTGATGAACATCGTAAACCAGCGGAATGGACAGCATTTCGCAGATCGGCAGCAGGTCGGCAACCGTGTAGCTGACATCGTCGTTTTCCAGGGTCAACCGGCTGCGGACCGGCGCCGGTAACGCAACAACCTGCTCTGCCAGTCGCGACAGGGCGCTCTCCTTGTCACCATACACCCCGCCAGCGTGAATATTGATCACATCGGCATCGATCTGTTCAGCCAGCAGCGCCTGGTAATCCAGTTCCTGCAGTGACGCGGCGGTCACCTCCGGGCGCGGGCTGGAGAGCAGGGTGAACTGGTCGGGGTGAAAGCTGAGGCGCAGTCGATATCGGGATTTGCGGGATTTGACCCGGGCCAGGTTCGCAGCGATCTCAGCAGCCTGCGGCAAGTCGTCGAGCCGGTAGCCGACCTCGGGGTGGGTGTAGAGCGGGAACAGCGGCGAACAGACCCGGAACGCCCCGAAGCCGAGCCGCTGCACCTCGTCCAGCGCCGCAACCAGGGAGCGGGAGTTTTCCAGGCAGAGAGCACTCAGCCGGGCCAGTTGTTCGCCGCGGTCATACTGCTTCAGCACCTTGGCGGTTGCCGCCCGGAAACGGATTGGAGCTTCTTTGAACAGGCAGCAGAGCCCGAGACGCAGCATTGACAATGTCCGATCTGATAAGGTTTGTTCCGTGTCCAGTCTTTATCATAACGGGATTGCTGTTGCGGGGAAAGGAGGTCAGGGAATAGCGGTCAGAAACTCTTTGACCGCATCGATCGTTTCTTGCGGCTTTTCTTTATGAGGCATATGACCGCAATTTTTGATCAGCAACATGCTGCCCCGCCCCCCCGTCTTTTCTGCAATAAATCTGGGAAATGCGGCAGAACCGTACTCATCATTTTCGCCATGGATGGCCAGAACCGGGCAGCGCACGCACTCAAGAGTCGGCCCTAGACTCCATTTTTCAAACCCGGCCGACAACCAGACTTCGGTCCACGCATGCAGAACCCATTTCGCCTTGGGCCCATGCCACTTTTCCAGCCGCTCGAGCTGCCCCGGCCGCTCAAACATCTGCTTTGCTTCCCGTATGCCCTTGATTGTGAGGTCTTCAACGAAAGCCTGGGCGGACAGAGTGACGACAGCCTGGCAATCCGGATCGCGAGCGGCAATATTGATTGCCATAGAGCCTCCGACGCTGTGACCCAGAAGAACATAACCCTGAAGCGACAGGCGTTCTTTTATCGCAGGAAAATAGCTGGTCGCTTCTTCTTCTATGAATTCGTCTGAAGGCAGCCCACCTCGAGCATCCGACTGACCAAAACCTAAGCGGTCGTAGGCCACGATACTTCGAGAGAGATGTTCCGCCAAGGTTGCCGGAAAGTCCCTCCATAGATCGACGCTGCCCAGGGAGTCATGGAGTAAAATGAGTGACGATTTCGTTGATTCAGATTCGGGGGTCCATTTTTTTGCGTAGACACACCCGCCGGGAACGTCAACTCTAAACTCTTCTACTTTTGTACTGCTCATGCTTTAACCTGTTGCCTGAAGATTCATGTTAACCGGGCGACGAGAGATGACGGTATGAAAGACTCCTCCCAACAATAAAACCGCATAGCCAGTCATCGACTGGTCTATACGGCTTTGGGTTCTTCCTGCCTGTCGCTTTTGAAAAACATAGGTCCCCCACAAACAGCATAACAACCTTGTTACCATACTGCCTCCCCCACCGAAAGTCAACAAATCCGGCAGGTTAAGAGATACAGCAATAATCGGGTTGGCGTCGCTGAAGGCGGATGATACTGTCAAACCTGACAGTCAGCTTTCAGGGGTTTCCAATGGCAAACGACGACTACCACCGCATCGCCCGGGCGATCCGGTTTCTGGAGCAGCACAAGCTTGACCAGCCTTCGCTGGACGCCGTGGCCGAGCATATCGGCTTGAGCCCGTTTCATTTCCAGCGCCTGTTCCGCCGCTGGGCCGGGGTCAGCCCGAAACGCTTTCTGCAGTTCCTCACCGCGGAGCACGCCAAGCGGTTGCTGCGCGACTCGACGTCGGTGCTCGAGACCAGCCTGGAAGTGGGGCTGAGCGGGTCCGGCCGGCTGCACGACCTGATGGTGACGGTGGAAGCGGTGACGCCGGGGGAATTCAAGGCGGCTGGCGAGGGGCTGGTCATTCGTTACGGTCTGGACGAGACCCCCTTCGGCGATTGCCTGGTGGGTGTGACCGAGCGGGGGATCTGTCACCTGGCGTTTATCGAAGAGGGGCTCGCCGATGCGGCGGTGAGGGAACTGAAAGAAGACTGGCCGAAAGCGACCTTTGTAGAGGATGCGGCCGCCTCACGTCCCGCTGTCGAGCAGATTTTCGGCGAACGATCCCGTAACAGGACCGAGCCGCTGCCGCTGCTGCTGCGCGGCACCAATTTCCAGCTCAAGGTCTGGCAGGCGCTGCTGAAAATCCCCGAAGGGGCGCTGGTCTCCTACCGGCAGCTGGCGGAACAACTTGGGACGCCGACCGCCAGCCGCGCCGTCGGCAATGCCGTCGGCCGCAACCCGATCGCCTACCTGATCCCCTGCCACCGGGTGCTGCGCAGTAACGGGGAGCTGGGGGGCTACCGCTGGGGGACGGAGCGGAAGAAGGCGCTGCTGGGACGGGAACTGTCCGTAAGAGGAAAAGAATCCTGAGAGAAAAAGGATGGTTCTGGCTTGAAAAGCTCTCTGCATCCTCTAGACTTTAGGATGTTTGAGAGTTCCTGGAATCAGTTCATTTTACAACTGAATATCCGGCATCAATGACCAAACCGTTCCCTGAGGAGAATCCCATGCACGAAAAAAGTATCGTCTTGCTCAACCAGGCCGTCGGTGAAGAAGTCACCGCATTGCAGCAGTACATGTATTTTCACTTCCATTCCGACGACCAGGGGTACGACCTGCTGGCGGGGCTGTTCAAACAGACTGCCATCGAGGAAATGATGCACGTTGAACGCCTGGCCGAACGGATCCTCTTCCTTGGCGGCGATGTCGATGTCAAAGCGTCGGCCGACGTCAAAAAGGTCACGGAGATCAACGAAATGCTGAAGATGGCCCGCTCCATGGAAGAGCAGAGCTCCATGGACTACAATCGCTGGGCCAACGAGTGCAGCGCCAACGCCGACTCGGTCTCGAAGAAGCTCTTCGAGGACCTGGTTGTTGACGAGGAACGTCACTACGACCAGTACGACAATGAAATTGACAACCTGGACCGCTTCGGCAAAGAGTACCTCGCCCTGCAGTCGATCGAACGGGGCAAGGCGCGTTCTGCCGGTCCGGCCTGATCATTTCCAGTGAGTTAAAAGAGAGAAGCCCCCGCACGTGACCTGCGGGGGCTTCTCTCTTTATGCGCGGGTGACAAGCAGGCGATCAAACTGCCGCGTCTAGAGCGACGCAGGGGTCATCCGCGCAACAATTCACCTCGACGGTCAGATGCCTGATCTGTTCGAATCCTGACAGCAGCCGGTGATACTCCTCCACCGGCCTGGGGTAATGGGTCACCAGGGA
>PKUD01000140.1 GCA_002869695.1 Desulfuromonas sp.
CCCCCTCCCGGTGATTCAGAAATCCTCGGGCTGGAAGTGGCAGGTACCGTCGAAGCGGTTGGCAGCGAAGTGACCAACTGGCAGATCGGCGATCGGGTCATGGGCCTGGTCGGCGGTGGCGGCTATGCCGAGTACGCAGTGGCCTACGCCAACCACCTGATGCAGATCCCTTCGAGCATGAGTTTTGAAGAAGCGGCCTGTGTCTGTGAAAGCTATATCACCGCGTTCCTCAACGTCTTTATGATCGGCGATCTTCAGGACGGCCAGACAGCCATCCTGCACGGCGGCGGCGGCGGGGTCAACACGGCGGCGATTCAGCTGGCCAAGGCGCTGACCCCCAACGCGAAACTGATCGTCACCGCCCATCCGAGCAAAATCGAGCGCGTCAAGCAGTTGGGCGTCGATCTGGTCATCGACTTCACCACAACACCTGATTTTACCGAGGCCGTCAAGGAGTTCACCGGCAAGAAAGGTGTCCACGTGATTCTCGACCATGTCGGAGCCAAGTATCTGAAGCCGAATATGAATTCGCTGGGCTACACCGGCAAGCTGGTGATCATCGGCATCATCAGCGGTATCAAGGCGGAACTGAACCTGGCTCTGATGATGGTCAAGCGCCAGCAGATCATCGGCTCGGTGCTGCGCAGTCGACCGGTCGCGGAAAAGGGTGACATCATCGCCGAATTTACCCGGCGCGCCCTGCCGAGGTTCGCCGACCGGACGATCGTTCCAATCATCGAGACGGTCTTCCCGATAGAAGAGATTGTCGCCGCTCACGGCATGATGGAAGAAGACAAGCACTTCGGCAAGATCGTATTGAAGATCGCCGAGGTCTGAACCGGACATACAAAGCAGGCCTGTATCTCAGCGATACAGGCCTGCCCATTTACTCCTTCCGCATACCTCTAGTATCCCTGCCAGTATTCTCCGAGGGCGTCTGTTTTGATGATGTAAACCTCTTTACCGTCAGGGGATGCTGTCTCCCAGGCTGAACCGAAAACAACAAAGCCACCATCACCTGTCACTCGAACGGAATTCCCGTCACAGTCCGCAGAATACGCCCCCCAGTTGAACGAGCGATCCCAAAGCCACTCTCCTGAGCTGCTGATTTCCATCAAGCGCACATCTCTCGAATCATTCCCTGCCAGAACGTAGTTGCCGGAAGCCGTCAGATCAATCGACCTGAGCACAAGGAGATTCTCGTCTGTCAGTAGGCGATCCCATAACAACTGCCCCCCACCTGTGACCTTGACCAGATAGGGGACATTTCCCGAACTCAAGGTGGCACTGCTGCCGACAGCGATCAGATTTCCGTCTGCATCTTCAACTAGATCATGGCCATATTGGGCCAAGGGCGCTGCTGAGCTCGCATCCGCATCAAAATGATTTTCCCAGATCTGATTTCCGTTTGCATCAATCTTGACCAGGAAGAGCTCTTCTCCCAGGCTGGAATAATCGAAGGAGTCTGTTGTGCCGACAAGGACATAACCACCGTCACCGGTCTGCACCATCGCAGAAGCGTAGTCCCAGCCGGCCCCGCCGAGCCGCTTTTCCCAAAGCAGGTTGCCGTCGGCATCGAGCTTGGCAAGATAGATATCCTCAAAACCCAGATTCCCATCCACATAGCCCGTATAGGGCCCCCAGGAATAAGCATTTCCAGCCACCATGAGACTTCCGTCATCATTTTCCAGAATGGCGTACCCGTTACTGCTGATATCTCCCAGGTCGCCGGCCCAGGTTCTTGACCAGAGTTCGGTCCCTGCTCCATCGGTCTTGACGACATAGAGGTAATCCACCGGGGGGGTGGCGGTGCTGGTGGAGGTACCGATCATCGCAAATCCTCCATCACTGGTCTGCACCACCGACTGGAACTCCTGGTCTCCCGGTCCCCCGTAACTCGCGGACCACTCAGAACCACCGGCAGCATTGAGTTTGACCACATAGCCATCGAGACCGTCTTCTGTCATGGTATTGCTCCAGCCGGCCGCGACATATCCACCATCAGTCGTTTGCAGGCCATCGTTGGCGACATCGAAGTTGGCCGTTCCCTGCAGGACCTCGAAGGTGAAGACCAGGCCGACCAGGTCGGACCAGTTGTGGACAATGCTCTGCTCGTAAAGACCGTCACCATCCGGATCGATGTCGATACCGACCTGAACTATCGAGATGGGCCGCAGGGCAACACTGGTATTCCCAGCCCCGGTGAGGGAGACCGGCCCGCCGCTGTCTGGGACATCGACGTTGAAACGGCTGTAATAGTTGTAGAGCAGTGGTGAACCCTGAACGATCTCGACATAACCCTCGTCTTCCAGGTAGATGCGGCCGCCGACTTCCTCGCTGCAATATTCCGGGGGGAAAATACTGTAATCACAGGTGAGAGTCGAGCTGAGCCCTTCGAGACGGAAGGTCTTCTGGGTGTTTTCGTCGCGACCGTCAAAATCCATGGTGAAACCTTCGACGCTCGCATACGGGTTCGACAGGTCCTCCTCAAGTGACGCTGTGCCGGACAGGGTCAGATGGACATCTGCACCCTGAATGACCAGACCACCGGTGGTGAATGTCGCAGACAAAATAGACTCTGAGACGAAATCGAAGCTCAGCACTTTAACGGTTGCCTTGCCCGAATAGGTATAGCCATCGCCATCATTGAAATTCACGTATGTAAAGGTGATCGTTGCCGTGCCGTCTTCATAAATTGTCCCGGAGTATTCAACGGAACCGCTGACAGATCCCGGAAAGGATCCGCTCACCTTTTGGTCACTTGTTGATAAGGCGGCATAATTGAAAGAGGTCGGGAGATTCGGGATATTGGACAGACTGGCAGCCATGGCCGGAACAGTCACCAGTTCGTCCGTAGGCGGCAGACTGACAACCCCCTCTCCCAGCAGAAATTCCGTAAATTCTTCTGCGTTTTCAGCAGTGATGGTTGCCTGACTCAACAGGCCGGAATAGGTCACCGAGGGAGTCCCGGATGAGCCGCCTCCGCCCCCGCAACTGCAGAGCAGAGAACCGGTCATCACGATCAGCAATAAACCCGATAATCGTCGCATGGCGCACCCCATTTCTGTTTCGTTATCGAAACGAATAAAGAACCGTTGCAGAAGCATCTCAGGCTTTTCAGACCGTCAGAAAGGACGCCACGGAGAACTCAACCTGAGAATCTATATTTTATCAGAATTCTTCTTTTTTTCAGGGATTTCGAGCCCCGTGACAAGGGATTCCATATCCCGGCGGAGGACGACTGAATCCTGCCTTACCACGGGACTCTTCCGCGTGATTCTGTGGCCGTGATATCAACGCTGCGCAATCGCCTTGAGCAACCAGGCCATGTTCTCTCCCAGCTGTAACATGGTCGCCATCCCCTCTTCATCGCTTTCCACTTCGCCCCGAAGACGACCAAAGCCGATATTCCAGTAACTCGAACCAGGGATAATCATCTCACCGATCAGAAAATAGTTCTGCAGCGTCTGCAGTGCGTGCATCGCTCCTCCACGTCGTACGGCGACCACCCCGGCGCCGACCTTCCTCCGCAACAGATTATCACCGGCCCTCGTCACCATGCCGGTCCGATCAATGAGGGCCTTCATCTCGCTGGTCACATCGGAGAAATAGGTTGGTGATGCGAGAATAATCCCGTCTGCACTGACCATTTTCTGTACGGCCTCATTGACCAGATCGCCTTCGATTACACAGCGGCCGTTCTTTTTCTCGAAACAGGCCATGCAGGCCGTACATCCACGGATGGTCTGCCCGGCCAGCTGAACCATTTCTGTTTCGATCCCCGCCGGTGAAAGACCAGCAAACACCTGCTGGACCAGCGCTGCGGTATTCCCGTCTTTACGGGCACTGCCATTAAATGCGACAACTTTCATAGTCCGATCCTCCCATGCGGTTAATTCAGGGGCCAGATTCCATTGCAGGGATGTGCATCTGACCCAGAGGGTGTTAAACTGACATCGATTCAAGCAGAGTGGGGAGAATATTTCAAGGAGAGGAATGATGCCCAAGAGCAACTTGGTCCTGATCGGCATGCCCGGAGTAGGAAAAAGCACGATTGGGGTGGTTCTGGCCAAGCAGCTGGGGTTGAACTTTATCGACACCGATCTGTTGCTGCAGACGAAAACGGGCTGCCGACTGCAGCAGATTATTCACGATCGGGGACTGGAGGGATTTCTGGATCTGGAGGAAAAAACAATTCTCGAGCTTGATGCCCGACAAAGCGTGATCGCCACCGGAGGCTCAGTGATCTACAGCCCGCAGGCCATGGAGACCCTGAGCCACAACGGTCACCTGATCTATCTTCAGATCTCCCTCGGGCAACTGCAACAACGCCTCGATGACATGGGTCAGCGGGGCGTGGTGATCGAACAGAATCAGAGTATCGAAGACCTGTATCGCAGCCGCACCAAGCTCTATCGACATTATGGAGAGCTGGTTGTCGACTGTGACTTTCAATCGCCAAGCCAGGTGGTTGAGCGGGTCAAGGTGGCAATCGCCGGGACAACCGGCGCAATCTTCCCCTGAGACATCGGTTCAACCGCTGGTGATATATGTTTTCAACTGGTTTATCAGCAGTTCTTTCTCCTCCAGCGTCGCCTTGACCAGGTCGCCGATGGAAACCAGTCCGACCAGGTCGTCATCATCAATGACCGGAAGATGCCGGCAACGCATTTCCGTAATCAGGGCCATGCATTCATCGACCGTCATCTGAGAGTGGGTACAGCAAACGTCCTTACTCATGATCGACCGAACCCGCAGTTTCAGCGAAGAGGCGCCGCGCAGAATGACCTTGCGGGCATAATCCCTTTCCGAAACGATCCCCACCATCTTGTCCCCCTCGACAACAACCAGGGCACCGACGTTATTAGCGGCCATCAGTTCAAGCGCTTCGTAAACCGTCCCCCCCGCCGTCACAGTCAGAACCTGCCCTCCCTTGGCCTCCAGAACATCTTTGACCGTCTTCATTCAGGTACCTCCTTCGGGAAATCTAACATGCCCGTCTTTCAAGTCTATCCGGACCGTTGTTGCTTGTCAAAATACAGATATGTTAAATAGTTACGCGGATGCTTGACAAAACCCTGACTGAAGGTAAGAATGGCTGACTTTATGAGTCATCATCAACCAATGAGGTTCACAATGCGCCACCTTCTGCCTATTGCTCTGCTGCTTATTCTGATCTGTTCCAGCCCTGGTCTGACAGCCGGTCCCCGGATGCTTTTCGACCAGGGACACGGACAAGCGTTCACCATCGAACAGGACGGTGAACTGCAACTCGGTCAACTTGCCGACCAATTCCGCTCCAGCGGGTGGCAGGTTGGTGTCAACACCGGTCCCCTGACACCAGAAATCCTGGCCGGCATCGACGCACTTATCATCTCAGGCGCGTTTAAACCTCTCAATGACGCGGAAATCTCTGCAATCGGGCGCTTCCTGCAGAACGGGGGGCGACTGGCCATCATGCTGCACATTGCCCAGCCACTGGTCCCCCTGCTCGGCAAACTCGGGGTCGCCTCAGCGAACGGCGTCGTTCGTGAGGGCGATAATACGCTGATCCTTGACCAGGAACCACTCAATTTCAAAGTGTCAAATCTGGCAGATCACCCGCTGAACAAGGATTTATCCTACTTTGCGCTCTACGGCGGTTGGCCGTTGTTACCGACTCATGACAACGCCCGCGCCATTGCCACGACCAGCCCAACAGCCTGGGTCGATCTCAATCGGGATAAGATTCTTTCTCTCAAGGATGCGATGCAGGAATTCGGAGTCTTGGTCACCGGCTCAGTCGGCGAAGGTGAATTTGCCGTTTTTGCTGACGATGCAATCTTCCAGAACCGCTTTCTCACCGGCGAGAATGCGAAACTGGCAGAGAACCTGAGTCGCTGGATGATGCAGGGTAAAGCTCAGGCTGGAATGAAGATCTGATCGGTCATCCAGAGGAAAAGAACCAACGGGGCAGCTGTAAAGGCTGCCCCGTTTTTTTACTACAACAATGACCGGGACGGGTGATCTGCGTCTCCACACTATTGAAATTGCACATTTCGAGACCCCGATTGAACGACGTCCAAAAAAATTCAAGCTTAACAAAATACCCTAAAACAATGTTTGATCTAGCCCGGAATCTCTGCTATATTTATATTCAGTTTTTTGAATTATTGTTCGTCAGAGCGGTTCCATCAGATCCGGAGTTGTCGATGGCTATCAGTCCAAGCGTGCCTATCTATCCCATCAGCGTCGCAGCCAAACTTCTGGACGTTCACCCCCGGACAATCCGCATCTACGAAAACGAGGGGCTCATCTCGCCGTCACGCAAAGGGCAGAAGCGCTTTTTCTCCAAGGACGATATCCACTGGATTCAATGCCTGCGCCACATGATTCACGATGCGGGCATCAGCATCCCCGGTATCAAGAAACTTCTTGAACTCAGTCCTTGCTGGGAGATAAAGGGGTGCCCAGATGAAAAACGGGAAAAATGTTCGGCCTATGTCGATCGCTCCTCACCCTGCTGGGAGCGCGCCAATCTTGCATGCGCGCAGCAGATGGGACAATGCGCAAGCTGTCATATTTTCCTTCACGCCATGAAAAAGACCCAGCAGATTTTTCCAGCCTACTTCAGCAATTAAGCATTATAAGGGTTTCAGACAGCACTTCAGTCCTTTGATCGATTCTCTGAGATATTCGGAGGATCTGACCAAACTTGCAACTTCCTGGTGATCGAGAATTTCCAGAGCATCCTGCAGATAGCGCAGAGCCACCTCGACAGTCGCTGCTGGCGACACATCCCCTTCCCAGCAGCTGTAGTCCTCCCGATCGAACGCATGGATCCAGACAGCATCGCAATCCAGGCACTGCAATTGCTCCGCCTCAAGGGGCCGGCAATAAATCCCGCCGCATTGCGGACAGACCGGCATGTCATGGTCCCAGTTCTGGACATACTCCAAGGCATATTCCAACTTGTCCAGGCCATCGGCGACCTCGGCATTTTCGCTGAGCGACGACTGCAACTCCTGCACAAACCGCAACTCTGCCCGACTCAGACAATCGAGCACCCGATCCACGTCTGACTTTTCGACAGGCATCATCGTTTCATCCCTCTTTTATGGCAACCTAACCGAACCTCAAGTGCAACAGATGCGGTGAGGCTCTGTGGAGAATTCCATGCCCATGCCAGAGACCGCACGGTGTTGCCCGATGATTTAAATAAAGCATAAACCGGGCCAAACAGAGAATCGTTCCAGAGTCTGGGCTTTGAAGATAAACCGAAGGCGGAGACGTCAAATAAGGAGGGCTTTTTACCCTATATGGATTTTGTGCCACAAAACAGATTTTTTTGCCCGCGACACCAGGAAAGATTCGAACGGAAGGGGAAGATGTTTCAAATTGGGCTCAATTGTTGACCGCGCATTACATGTCATCGCCGTCACTGCTTTCTTGAATCGCGACCTGTAGACCGATCCCCTGTGCCAGCCGCAGTCGGTTAACGGCCAGCAGAGTATCCGCGACAATTTACGGAGCCAGAACCCGATTGCGCTCTTCGTGACAGATGCTGTCGTAATTGCTGAGCTGATAGTCCTGTTTGATATGCTTTTTCATGGCCAACCTCACACTGTTGTCAATTTTGTTTCGGTCAGTCTAGCCTCGATGAAGACCGCTTGGAGGACTTAAGGCATCAGGTCCCCGGCACGCCCGAAATAAAATCCGGAATTACTCTCTCTTTTTCTCGCGGTTATTTTATACCGACGTTCTATTTCTCTTTATATCTAATTATTTATATTTTTATATTTAATTTATACTTTCCACCTTCTCCTGGACCGATATATCAATACTTGTTTTTGCAAGCGAACCTGATTTAATTGCAGTAGGAGGTGCGATGCGATTCGTCCATTACAATATCCGCTATGCTACCGGGCGCCGCGCTCACAACTATGCCCGTTCCAGTCAAAAAAACCTGGAGAAGATCATCACCTTTCTGCGCAACCTGGAACCGGATCTGGTTGGACTGATTGAGGTGGATCAGGGATCTTACCGCAGCGGCGGAAAAAACCAGGCTGAACTTCTGGCCGAGGCGCTGGGGCACTATCACAGCCATTCAGTCAAATACGGAGAGGATTCCTTCTGGCGACGGATTCCCATCCTGAACCGGCAGGGGAACGCTTTTCTGGCACGTGACCGAATCCGCAACGAAACCTTCCATTTCTTCGAACGGGGCATGAAACGGCTAGTCATTGAACTGGAACTTGAACACATGGTGGTATTTCTCGTCCACCTGGCGCTGGGATCACGAATACGGCATCAACAGTTGGGAGAACTCTACGACCTGATGAAGGCAACCACGAAGCCCTGCCTGATTGCCGGCGATTTCAATGCGTTATGGGGTGAACGGGAGATCAGCCTGTTCCTCGCGGCAACTGGATTGAAAAATGCCAACCGCAAAAGTCTACCGACCTATCCAAGCAACAACCCTCGTCGACATCTTGATTTCATCCTCTACAGCGAAGGGATCAGTATCCGCGAATTCCAGGTCCCTGATGTGCCATTTTCGGATCATCTGCCGCTGGTTGTTGATCTCGACGTAGAGGTCAAAGATGACCATCGCAGCGAACCTCGGCCTCCGCATTGCTTTTGCAGTTGGGACGGTCCCCTGAAAATGGTTGCTTTGACTCCCTGACAAGGATGCTATACTGACCTCTCTTACCCCCCTACAGATCAGGAGCAATCTGTGCCTTCTCTCAACTTCGAACAGGAACGCCGCACGTTCAGTAAATACTACGATAACAACCAACAACTTTTCGAAGAGGCAAAAGAAGCCTATATAAGCCTCATTGATGCACTGATCAGGCACTCGGACATCGGTGAAGTGACCAAAATCGAAGGGCGGGTCAAGGACAAATCGGAAGGCATCAAGAAGTTTCATCGCAAGTATCAGGGCAAACTCGAAAGCGAGGAACAGCCCTACCGGATCAGGGACTACATCTCAGACCTGATCGGTATCCGTATTGTCTGCCTCTATGAGGACCAGATCTCCATGGTCGCCGAAGTCCTGCAGAAGAATTTCAGGATCATCGACGTCACTGACAAGATTTCTGCGGTTGAGAGCACTGACGACTCCTTCGGTTACAAGGGCCTGCACATGGACCTGGCCCTAAGCGACGAACTCGCAGCTCAGCCGCAATACCAGCGCTATGCGAAACTGCCGTTTGAAGTGCAGATTCGTTCCCTGATACAGGATGCCTGGAGCGTGCTGGATCACAAGATCAAGTACAAGAAATCGATACCCAACGATCTGCGCCGTAGGATCAATGCGCTGTCAGCTCTGTTCGAGCTGGCTGACCGGGAGTTCAAGGAGATTCGTAAAGCGACCGCAGAACTGATTCAGCAAGCGACCGTGGCACCTATGGAAGAGGAGAGTGGAACAAACGTATCAGGAGCACAACTCGAGGAAAAGAGGATCACCGCTTTCGATTTTCTGCGCGTGGCGGGGCATTTCTTCCGTGACTTTGAATTCGAGGACTTCAAGGTTGACGGATTCGTCCAGGACATTCTGAAGCTGGATCAGGATTTCGAAAAGTCCGAACTGCATCGCAGCCTGGTGGAAAATTTCAAACTGGTCAAGGAGTACCGCGCCGACTTCCTCGCAGAAGACCCGGAGAACTCGTTCAGCCCGTACACCAGCATCCGTCACTGCCTCTACCTCTACGACTGCATCACTTTTCAGAGAATCCTTTCCCGTGGGGCACGCGAACGCTTCGAACTTTGGTTGAACAACAGAACCGAGTAACCGACGATCACAGACTCATGACCGGACCTATCCCCCGCTGTTTTCAAGCAGGAACTCGATAAAAGCCCGGTTGGCGCGCGACAGGTTGCGCTCCTTCTTCCAGGCGATCAGCAGATCGAGGTGCAAGGGCGGATCGAAGGAGACCGCTGCGAGTTCCTCATCACCGCTGACGACCATGCGCAGGAAGGTCGCGATTCCCAGCTTCTGTTTGATCAGCGAGCGCACCAGCGAAAACATGTTGGTTTCGAAGACCACCTGCGGCTGCAAAGCCTCGTCCGCCATCAGTTCGTTCATCAGTTCCCGCATGTAATAGCCCTCCCTGAACAGGATCAGCGGTTGCTGGAGAAATTCACTGAGGCTGATCGCTTCACGTGCGACCAGCGGGTGATCGAGGGGCACGCAGGCAACGATCTCTTCACGCAGGAAGTGCTGGGATTCCAATCCGTCGAGCAGATTCCTGCCGGTGATCACCCCCATATCGATCTCCCCTCTCGATATCATCCGCTGGATACTCGCCGTACCTTCGCCACTCACCGACAACTTCAGATTCGGGTAGACGTCGCGGAATTCGCGAATGATTCGGGGGAAGTAATAGGCGCTCATCATCGGCGGGATACCGATCCGCACCTCCCCGTGGGACAGATCGCGCAGCTCGGCCATCTCGATCTCGGCAGCGGCAAAGTTGTCAAGAATCCGCTCGGCATGGTGCAGCAGTGTCTCCCCTTCGGCGGTCAGGGAGACCCGCTTCTCCTGCCGGTTGAGCAAGACCAGCTCAAGCTCCTCTTCCAATTTACGGATCGAGATACTCACCGCCGGCTGAGCGATATGCAGCTTTTCCGCGGCACGGGTGAAGCTGCCCTGGCGTACCACCTCGACGAAGACTTTCAGTTGGCGGGAATCCATACAACCCTCATCATAAATTATTTATATCGAATCAATAATAACAATATATTTTAAATATAAACAATCCTGAAGTAATCTTTCGCCAGAATAACTCGCACGCTAGCAGGAGCGAAGAATGTCAAACAGCAGGTACATAGAACGGGGCAGCAAAAACTACCTGAAAGCGAACCTGGCGCTGTTCTTTGCCGGCTTCGTCACCTTCTCCACCATCTACACCTTTCAACCACTGTTCCCCAACCTGGTGGAGGAGTTCGCAGTTTCTCCGGCTATCGCCAGCCTGTCTCTTTCATTTACCACCTTTGCCCTGGCATTGGCCCTGCCGATCTCCGGTTCACTCTCCGACGCCTGGGGGCGGCGAGGAATTATGGGACTCGCGGTGATCATCGGTTCGCTACTGGCCCTGCTGGCAGCGAGCGACAGTTCGCTGTCAACGCTGCTGATGGTGCGCCTGGTCCAGGGTGTTGTCCTCGCCGGGGTCCCTGCGGTGGCCATGGCCTACCTGAATGAAGAAATGAACCCACGCGCCATCGGCAGTGCCATGGGGCTCTATATCGCCGGCAATGCGTTTGGCGGCATGACCGGGAGAATTCTCACAGCCTGGTTGACCGAACTGCTGTCCTGGCGAGCGGCGGTGATGGGCATCGGCCTGCTCAGCCTGCTGCTGGCACTCCTCTTTCTGCTGCTGCTACCCCCGTCGCATAACTTCCAGCGACGCCCCTTGCACCTGGGGCAGTTGAGCAGGTCGCTGTTCGGCCATCTGCGCAATCCGGGACTGCTCTGCCTGTTTTTGCTCGCCTTTTCCTGCATGGGTGGTTTTGTCACCCTCTACAATTATGTTACTTTTCGCCTGCTGGGACCGGACTTCAACCTCAGTCAGTCAGCAGTAGCATTGATCTTTCTCGCCTATGCCTTCGGCGCGTGCGGGTCCACCATCATGGGCGGACTGACCGAGCGCTTTGGCCGCTGCTCAACTCTCTTTGCCGCACTTGCACTAATGACGGCTGGGCTGCTGCTGACCCTGATGTCTCAACTTGCAGCGGTCACAGTTGGCATTGTCGTTTTCACTATCGGTTTCTTCGGCGCCCACGCAATCGCTTCCGCCTGGGTCGGCCTGCTCGCCGGGCAGACTCGTGCTCAGGCCTCTTCCCTCTACCTGTTCGCCTACTACCTCGGTTCGAGCATATCCGGCACCGGAGGAGGATTTTTCTATGGTGCCTGGGGCTGGAACGGTGTAGTGTCGCTGATTCTCCTTTTGCTCGGCACGTCATTCATACTAGGCCTAAAATTGCAGTCCCTGACCCGCGAGCAAACGAAACAGGCATGCGCCCTATCCGAACTGGCCCCACAGCACATTACGAGTCATAACCTATGAGTACAACTGGTCTGGCCGTTTTCATCCCGACCTTCATCGCTGTCTCGCTGACGCCTGGCATGTGCATGACCCTGTCGATGAGTTTAGGCATGACCATCGGCGTGCGCCGCACCTTCTGGATGATGTACGGCGAACTGCTGGGAGTCGGTTTAGTCGCTGGAGCCTCGGTGATCGGAGTCGCTGCCGTGATGCTGCAGTATCCAGCGCTGTTTCTGTTGCTCAAGTATCTCGGTGGACTGTACCTGTGCTACCTGGGGGTGCAGCTCTGTTTCTCCATGGGGAAGCTGGCGCTCGCCACCGATTCAGGCATGCAGGTCGCCAGCACGCCGGGTGCGCTGGCGCTGCAGGGCTTCGTTACCGCCATCGCCAACCCCAAGGGCTGGGCCTTCTTCATCGCCCTGCTCCCGCCGTTCATCGACCGGCAGCAGCCACTAGCGGCGCAGCTGGCCCTGCTGCTCGGCCTCATCCTGCTGATTGAATTCTTCTGTCTGATCCTCTACGCCGGAGGGGGACACACGCTGAACCGCCTGCTGCAGAGACGCAACAACCTCCGTCTGCTCAACCGCATCGCTGGCACGCTGATGTTCGGCGTGGGGATCTGGCTGGCATTCGGATAGAGAAGAGACGGCTGCGCAGCAGATTTGATGGATGGGGACTTCACCTACGCCAGCCCCGAAGTGGAACTCGGCAACGTTTTGAGCCGCCAGTTCGAGAAGAATGTGCACGACATGCCGGTTCTCGATCGCTGTGGAGCTCTACGGGGGGTAGTCAAATGGAGCCTGGTTTTGAAAACGGCCCCACCCTCCCTGAATGATGAATTATCTCAAATTCCACGTTTCCCTGAACAGAGTCCCTTCATATCATCAAGCGTGAGCTTTAAAACTTTTTTGACACGTCACAGAGCCCCCCTCTCGTCTCGAATCATTATCGACTGAACCTGAGAGGCCCTTCCAGCCCTGTGCTTTCCTCTTTTCTCGCTATAATTGAAGATAGAAATTTTCTTCGTTTGTCTCTTCCAACATCTCTTTCCAACAAAGGAGCTACCCTTGCCGAGCGACGTCGAAATTACCCAACAGGTTCAGCTTCGACCGATCGGCCGCATCGCCGACCGGCTCGGCATCGACCGGGCGCACCTGCTCCCTTACGGCCGGGAGGTCGCCAAGATCCACATCGATGCCCTGCGGCGCCCGGGCGACAAGCAGGGGCGCCTGGTGCTGGTCTCGGCGACAACCCCGACGACCGCCGGCGAAGGAAAAACCACCACCACGATCGGCCTTGGGCAGGCCCTGGCCCGGCTGGGGGAATCGGTCTGCCTGGCACTGCGCGAACCGTCCCTGGGCCCCTGCCTGGGGATGAAAGGGGGCGCGACCGGCGGCGGCTACAGCCAGATCGTGCCGTCCGACCGGATCAACCTGCACTTCACCGGCGATTTCCACGCCGTCACCAGCGCCAACAACCTTCTCTCCGCCGTGATCGACAACCATATCTATCAGGGGAATAGTCTGAACATCGACCCGCGCCGGGTGCTCTGGAGACGGGTGATCGACATGAACGACCGCAGCCTGCGGCACATCGTGCTGGGCCTGGGCGGCAAGACACAGGGCATCCCGCGCGAAGGGGGCTTCGACATCACCGCCGCCTCCGAGGTTATGGCGATGCTCTGCCTGGCTGCCGACGTGGAGGACCTGCGCTGCCGCCTCGACGACACCCTGATCGCCTTCACCTACGCAGGAGAACCGGTCTACGCAGGACAGTTGCGGGTCACCGGCGCACTGCTCGCCCTGTTGCGCGACGCCGTCCACCCCAACCTGGTGCAGAGCCTGGAAGGGGTGCCGGCCCTGGTCCACGGCGGCCCGTTCGCTAACATCGCCCACGGCTGTAACAGCCTGCTGGCGACGCGTATGGCCCAGCACTACGCCGACTGGGCCATCACCGAAGCCGGATTCGGTTTCGACCTGGGGGCGGAGAAATTCTTCGATATCAAATGTCGGTTGGGAGGGTTCGACCCGCAGGCGGTGGTGCTGGTGACCACCACCAGGGCACTGAAGCTGCACGGCGGCAAACGCAAGGATCTCTTGACCGAAAGGGACCTGACGGCGCTACTCAAAGGTCTGGCGAACCTCGATAAGCATATCGAGAACGTACACAAGTTCGACAAGCAGCCGGTGGTCGCCCTCAACCGCTTTGCCGGTGACGACGAGGCGGAACTGGCGCTGATCGAAGGCCGCTGCAAAGAGTTGAAAATCCCCTTCGCCCGCTGCGACCACTACGCCGCCGGAGGCGAAGGGGCCATCGCGCTGGCCAAACAGGTGATGCTGGCCGCGGAGCAGAGCCGACCCTATCGCCCGCTCTACCCCCTCGACCTGCGAATTGAGGAGAAGGTGCGCATCGTCTGCCGGGAGATGTACGGCGCCGACGATGTCGCCTTCACCAGGCAGGCGGCCAGCGATCTGGATCAGGTCAGGAAACTCGGTTACGAGCAATTGCCGGTGTGCATCGCCAAGGCCCCCAGTTCCCTGTCGGACGATCCCAACCTGTTCGGCCGGCCACGCCATTTCGACATCACCGT
This sequence comes from Desulfuromonas sp., assembly GCA_002869695.1. Lineage (GTDB taxonomy): Bacteria > Desulfobacterota > Desulfuromonadia > Desulfuromonadales > Geopsychrobacteraceae > BM509. The sequence goes on from PKUD01000140.1 coordinate 14,620, forward strand.
GCGCGGCATCGAAATCAACTCCGGGGCCGGTTTTTTGGTGGTCCTGACTGGCGACGTGCTGCGCATGCCGGGCCTGCCGAAGCATCCGTCCGCCGAACGCTGGCAACTGAACAGTGATGGGACCATCAGCGGGCTGAGCTGAAGTGGCCTGCAAAACCTGCACATAGCACCGCTATCCGTCCTTCACCCCCAGCTTTTCAAGCAGTTCTGGAGAGATCTTCAGCTCGGCATCACCGAAGATCTCCGCCAGCCGCTCCGCGTCGAGGGTCTCCTCTTCAACCAGACAGGTGGCGAGGACTTCCAGTAGTGTCCGGTTCATCTCCAGGAGCTGTTCGGCGCACTCTGCGGCGGTCGCGATCAATTTTTCGATCTCCTGGTCTATCAACCAGGCGGTCTTCTCGCTGAAGACCTTCTCCGTGGCGAGTTTGAGGCCGAGGAAGGGGTGCTCCTCGCCGCGGGAGAAACTGAGCGGCCCCAGCCGCTCGCTCATCCCCCACTGGCAAACCATCTTTTCGGCAAGCTCCATCACCAGCTTGAGATCGTTCTGTGCTCCGGTCGAATATTCACCGAAAACCATCTTTTCCGCTGCCCTTCCCCCGAGGACAACGGCCAACCGGCTCATCAGGTAACTGCGCTGGTACTGGTAGCGATCATCCTCCGGCAACTGCTGGGTCACTCCGAGTGCCTGTCCGCGGGGTATGATGGTCACCTTGTGGATCGGGTCGGTGCCGGGCAGGCCTCGGCCCACCAGGGTGTGACCGGCCTCATGGTATGCGGTGATCCGCTTCTCCCGGTCGGAAAGGAACAGTTGACGTTCCATGCCCATCAGCTGTCGGTCTTTCGCTTGATCCAGATGCTGATTGTTGACACACTCCGCGTCTTCGCGCGCTGCAATCAGCGCCGCTTCATTGACCAGGCTCTGCAGATCGGCACCGACCATCCCCGGCGTCCCCTTGGCGATCCGCTCCAGGTCGACATCTTGGGCCAGTGGTATCTTCCGGGTGTGCACCTGCAGGATCTTGACCCGGTCGCGCCAATCGGGCCGTTCGATGACCACCTGGCGATCAAAGCGACCAGGCCTCAGCAGAGCGCTGTCCAGCACGTCCGGACGGTTGGTCGCCGCCATCACGATCACCTCGTCATGCGGTTCGAAACCATCCAGTTCGGAGAGCAGTTGATTCAGGGTTTGCTCACGCTCATCATGTCCGCCGCCCAAACCTGTGCCGCGCGCCCGGCCGACAGCATCCAGTTCGTCGACGAAAATGATGCTCGGGGCATTTTTCTTGGCGTTATTGAAAAGATCGCGGACCCGGCTGGCGCCGACACCGACAAACATTTCGATGAACTGGGAGGCGGAGATGTTGTAGAAAGGAACGCCCGCTTCACCGGCCACAGCTCGGGCCATCAGCGTTTTTCCGGTGCCGGGCGGACCGACCAGCAGGATGCCGCGCGGCACCCTGCCGCCGAGGCGGGTGAACTTGGCCGGTGATCGCAGGAAGGAGATAATTTCCTGCAGCTCCTGCTTGGCCTCGGCAAGCCCTGCGACATCCTCGAAGGTCACCGGTGAGGTTTTGGGTATGTACAGATGAGCACCCGACTTGCCGAACTGGCCGAGCAGACGTCCTGCCGGTCCCCCCTCGCGCATGCGACGCAGGATATAGACCCAGACCCCGACAATAATTATCCACGGCAGCAGAGCAACCAGCAGGTTGCTCAGGGTCGACGGCTCCTGTTTCTGTCTTGCCTCGACAACAACCTGCTGTTTATCAAGAAGCTGGAACAGTTGCGGATCGTCGATCGGCGGGAGTATGGTGCGGAAGAGTTCATATAAACGATAGCCTTCGAACCTTGCATTGACAAGTTCTGCTGAGGAGAAAGATGTCTCTTCGAAGAAGCGGCCGGTCAGAATGTTTCCCTGAATAGTCACCTCCGCAATACGGCCCTGACGCAGCTCGTCTTTGAAACGGCTGTAGGCGATCTCGGCGACCGGCTCCGGTTCGGTTTGCGGGTAGAAGTAAAAATAGAGACTGTTGGCCGTCAGAACCAGCGCCATCACCAGAAGAAATCTATGCCAGGGGTTCTGCAGCATAATATTCGTCCTTCCAGACGGCATCCAGGGTCAAGAGCTTTCTGTAATCATATCACCCTTTTCTTCCGGACAATTATACCGGCGTTATTTTCAACCGCCACTTCCCCCAGCCTGGCCCTGTTGTGCAGCGGCCGATCAGGAATGGCAGAATGTTCCCGGGAAACCTCTTATCTTTTTATTCACTCCCCGGTCTCGTGTTCTGTTGAAGGGTCTGAAATAACCGGCATACTGTAGCGCAGCGGTCCGGCTGGTGGTTAAATCCTGTAGCCTCCGGCTGAGATCT
>PKUD01000177.1 GCA_002869695.1 Desulfuromonas sp.
ACCCCGGGACGGCTTTCGTTGGCACAGTCGAACTTACGTTCGCAGAAGCCGCACTTGATATTGCAGCCAGGTGCGACCGGCAGATGAATCCGCCCCGCCTTGCTGTGGTCACCGCCGAAACAGGGATGTTCTGTTTCGCTCTTCATTTTCATCATCGGGCATCCAGTTGCCATGGTTCCTCTCCTTTCAAACACAAAAGTGCCTTGAGTCTAAAAACCCAAAGCACCCTTGCTTTTGTCAAAAAATGAAGAAGCCCCGTAGACCGGATTATGGTCAACGGGGCTTCATTGCCGATATCTGCAGGGAGTCGTCGTCGAATCCCGGAGTGAACTTCGATTGTTGCCGACTTATAAAAGCATAGCCCGTGCCAAGTTTGCAAAGCCGTTAAAAATGGGGTATTGATGGAAACACTGAAAAAACTGCCTAAGCTTTATGCAGTTCCAGGCAGGGTTGCTTATATCCAATCCACGACTTGAAAACCCGGGGACCCTGATCGATATAGAATACAATTCAATCCAGGCAGAGAGGCGAGTATGTCCATTCATCACGAACCGATTGAGCAGCGCATCGACTGGTTACTGGAGCTGGCACAACGCCACACCGCTGAATTCCGCAGCCCCGAAGCCTGCCTGGCCCGGGAACACTACCTGGCGAAACATCCCACCGCGATCGTCGTCCTCAAGTGCATGGACGGGCGCATCAATATCCCGATCGTCACCGGCACCCCTCCCGGAATCATCCAGCCGTTCCGCAACCTCGGCGGCATGTTCGACCTCGGTTGGCCGCATCTCGGAGAAATCATGGCCAATCATATTCAACGGATGGTCTCCAGCGGTCGGAAGGTGCTGATTTTCATCACCTACCACTTTTCCCGGGGCAGTCTCCAGCGTGGTTGCGCCGGGTTCGGCTACGACACCGATGCGGCGCTGGAACACACCAGGTGCATCAAACGCCAGGCTGAAAAGATCTTCGGCTCCAGCCATACCACCGTCTATCCGATCATCTGCGGGTTTGAAACCGACGAGGACGCCCTGCTGCTGCACGGCAGCAATGATGAGGTACTCGACCTGTCTGCCATCCCCGCCGATCAAACGGAGACCCTTGAGCGACAGGTTGCTGAACTGTTTGCCGACATGCCCGAACAGATGAGAGTTGACCTGCTGCGCCTGATGCAGGGCAACCTGCAGTGGATTGAGCAGGTTCGTAATAGTTCGCGGTCACTGGACATCGAGCATCGTGAGTGGATGATCTGTCTCGGTCGCGGCTTCGATTTTCTGCACACCCCGAACCTGGCCCTGATTATCGGCCCTTACAGCCCCGACCTGGCGGACCCGATCCGCAAAGCCGCCGGGATCATCGAAGCCAACATGCAGGCCGGCCGGATTCCGGACGATGGTTTTCTGTTGCTGGCTTCGGTCCCCTACGAGGAGATCGGCATGGATCGCGCCCGCGCCGAACTAAAATCACGCTTTCTCGCCAATTTTGCGGGCGAGGTCATTCGCGCTGAATTTCCCCAGCTGGCTCAGCGGATGCACAGCAAAACAGCGGTCCTCTCCTGGCGCTCACGGGCACTGAAAATATTTGAAGAGGAACATCCCATCTGCGACTGCACGGAAAATAGCGGACTGAGCTGCTCCTTCTGACCACAATGCAGCGATCCGGGCGTCAGGTCAGGGAACATAGACATAGAACCATTTGGCATTGAGCAGCATTTTCACGAAACTTTGCGGATCGTTCATTGTCGTCAGGTGCCGGTAGGATTTGACGGCAAATTTACCCGGCTCAATCGCCATATAAATATCACTGATCGCATCGCCTGACTGCCAGGGGTCCACGTCCATGTCCCGGATGATGGCATTCTTCCTTTGCTCGGGAATCACCGCCAGCTGGGTTGAATGGGCCAGGTATTCCTGAGGCCCGGTACTCAACGGCTTGAAGAGCAGGTTGTGTTGAACCACCGCATGAGACACCTCATGGGCAATCGCCCCGGAGTAATGCACCCTGTCGAAGGGCTCACCATACATCATCGGATTCTCCGACCCTGCCAGAATGGACGCATAGGACATCAGCTGGATTGAGTCGCTGCGGCTGTCATAGCTACCGTAGGCGATATAGCCGTGACTGTCGATCCGATCCTCAATAATGCTGAATTTGATCTCCCGCTTCGGGGTGAGGCCGTATTCAGCAAGAAACCTGATCGCACGTTCCGAGGCGCGACAAACCTCAGCGATGGTCTCCTGATTATCGGAGGAAACGAGAACTTCAGGCTGGTTGACGCAGCGGTGTTCACTGGCGGACGTCGTTCTCGGTAGAGACAGGAAAAACAGCAGAAGCAATAACATTGTCAGGCGAGGCATAATCAACCTCCTGGGTCAGAATACCCTTTCATGATATCTGCAGTCAGGGGGCGCTGGGAACCCCGGCAGCGAAATAAATCGCGCAAAAAAAAACTGGGCAGCGTCGCCCATACGAACGATAGCTGCCCCTGCCAGTGGCTCATTGCATCTCTGGAAAATGAAAAGATGTTCCCGATAAAATCTCAGTTGTGCGTGCAGGTCCCTGCCGCACGCTTCCCCCCCTTGCAGTCCCCCCCGCAGACCGAGTCAT
>PKUD01000208.1 GCA_002869695.1 Desulfuromonas sp.
ATCAACATCACTGATCTGACCCGTGAGCAGGTCAGCGACCAGCGTACCGCTGTTAGTGACATCGTCTTCATTGATCGGAGTCAGGTCATTCGCGCCCGAAAGAACCGGGGCATCATTGTCATCCAGAACCCGAAAAGCGACATCCTTGCCGGATATGGGGTTCCCGCCTACATCGAGAAAATCGCCGTTGGCATAAGTCGAACTTCCATCATCGACCCCGAGGTAGATTTTACCGTTGTTCGGATTTTCGACTTGAATCACGTAGCTGGTATTGTCCGCCAGGGTGACATCACCGATATCAAAACGGTACCAGGCTTCTGCCGTGGTCAGGTCATCGCTCGAAATACCGGCGCTGCCGAGGATGGTGCCGTTCCAGCTGTCGCGCAGGCTGACGGTGATGATCTGGCCGCTGTCTGCCCCTGCGTCCTTGCTCAGGACCAGGTCGACGGCGTCAGCAACGTAGCTGCCGTTGCCGCTGTTGTGCTGGAAGGTCTGGCCCCAGGGATTGCCGGCTTTGATTACATAACCGCTATCACTTAACTCCGAGAAAGCCGGCTCGTAGGATTCGTAGGTCGTGGCCAGCTGATGCTGCCAGTCATCCTGGGCGGCGCTGGATATCGCGACGCGGGTTTCAACGGAACCTGAGGTGTATTCCAGCACCCAGTCTCCGCCGAGATCGATATGACCGGTGTCATCGTCGGACGCGGCCACGTCGGCGCCGGTGAGTTCGCTGATCTGTTTGAGCAGGGTCTGGCCGTCGCCGTCGATGGCGATGTTGCAGCCGTAGAAGAGGATGTCGCCATCGGCGTTGAGGGCGTCGCCCCAGGCGGCGATGGCGCTGCGGTTCTGCTCCAGGGTGTCGGCGTTGAGCCAGCTGCTGCCGAGGTTGATCTGGGCGTCGGCGCCGTGGCTGATGACATGCACGGCGCTGAGATCGCTGTACTGGTCGAGGACTTCGCTGAGTTGCTCGATGCCGTCCCGCTCAGAGTCAAGCAGTACGATGTCGTAGGTGTTGTTCGCGTCGTCGCCCTGCAGATCGGCGACCAGCTGGTGGTAATCGGTGACGTTGGAGTTGATGATGACCAGCTCGCGACGGGTTTCAAGCGCCGCGTCGACGGTGGTGGCGTTGACACTCTCGCTGTCCGTTGGCGCATCGGTACTGACATCTTCGGTCAGCGCCGGTCCGTCGGCGTCGTCAGTCTGAAGTCCCGGAGCAACATCGGCAGAGAACAGGATGCGTTGTTCCAGCTCTTCGTAACGGAGAATTTCAGGCTGTATTTTCGCGAGTTTTTTGGCCATGCTCAAACTCTTTCCAAATGAATGTATCAGTCCGTTTTCTCAAGATCGATCTCGAAACGCACCAGGCATTTCAGGCCGCTGGGCATCTGCAGCTCTTCATTCGGCAGCTCCAGTCGTACGCCGAAGGTGTTACTGGCGGAGTCGATCACCTTGTCAACGATGGTGACCGTGGCTTCCTGTGCGCCGTATTCCGGCAACTCCGGCAGTATGGTGGCGGTCATCTCCGGCTCGATCTTGCCGAACAGGTGCGCGGGAACAATCACTTCGACCCGCAGCGGGTTGATCTGCGCCAGCTGCAGCAACGGCTGGTTATTGACATATTCGCCGGGCGACACGTAGCGCTGAACAACCACACCGGAGATGGGACTGGTCACGGTACGCAGCCCCAGAACCGCCTGGGCCCGCTTCATCTCCAGTTGAGCGAGAATGTGTTCCTCGCGAGCTTTTTCAAGCCGGTACTGGGTCAGCGCGATCTCGGTTTCGGCCTGGTCCTTGTCGAGGCTGGAGATCGCCTGCAAATTTTTCAACCGGTTATGCACCCGTTTGGAATAGTCAAGCTTGGTTTCCTGCAGGCCGATCTCCCCCTTGAAGGAAGCCATCGCCCGGGCTTTTTTCAGCGCCGCACGCTGCACCGAGGATTCCAGCTCGACCAGCACCTGCCCTTTTTTGACCGTGCTGCTGCGATCGACCTTGACCCTGGCGACAATGCCGTCCGCTGGAGGTCCGATCTCAACCACCCGATTAGGTTCGATCAGGCCGTCGAATTCGACAGTTTCAGCCAGGGCGGTGGAACCGGACAGGGCCATAAATGCAACCAGAAGCAGGCAGGCCAGAGAAGATTTTCTGAATGTCGACATGAATGTTTCGCTCCTATTCCAGATGTCCGCTGAAAGCGAGCAGGCGTCCGGTCTGCCGTTCTTGCTGCAGCAGGGCCTTGCGCGCAGTGCGATGACGATTTTCGATCTTTTTCTGTGCCTTTCTCAGACACAGAAGACTGAGTTTCTGCTGTAACGGACGGTTACCGTCGGTTCTGCGCTGCATCCATTTCAGTACCGCCGGGCTCAGTTGCTGACACAGGTGTTCATCTTCCAGCGACAGGAGACTCTGATGGCTGCCCGGGTCCCCCTGACGGGCGCAGCGGCCGAACAACTGGCGATCAATCCGCCTGGCTTCATTACAACTGGTGGCGATGACATGTAGACCACCCAGTTCGGCCACCCCTTTGCCGAGGGGGATATCGGTCCCGCGGCCGGCCATGTTGGTCGCCACAGTGACCCGTGCCCGGCGGCCGGCGTTGGAAACGATTTCCGCTTCCTGCTGATTCTGACGCGCATTCAACACATGGTGTGGAATATCCGCCGCGGTCAATCTGGCACTCACCAGTTCGGAATCGGCCACCGACGCAGTGCCGATCAGTACCGGTCGACCTTGCCCGCGCACGTCACGTACGGCATCGACCACTGCGGCCCATTTCTGCTCGGCCCGGGCGTAAACTCGCCGGGGCAGTTCCTGCCGACAGCTCGGCCTGTGCAGCGGTATCCGCTGGATGCGCAGGCCATAAACCGACCAGAGTTCGGCGCTGACTTCACGGGCGGTACCGGTCATTCCGGCCAGGCGTAGATAACGGCGGAAAAACCGCTGATAGGTCAGTCGGCCGAGTTGTTCCCGGGCATCGGTGAGCGAACAATTTTCCTTTGCTTCTACCAGCTGATGCAATCCTCGCTCCCACGAGCGGTCTGGCATGGTCCGGCCGGTATTGGCGTCGATGATCACCACCTTGCCGTCATCGACCAGATAATCGCGGTCGCACTGCAAAAGATGCAGTGCGTGCAGTGCCTGCTGTACCAGTCCCTCGCGACGGCGGGCGTTCTGCCACAGGGTCCCTTCGGGCAATGGGCAGTCGGCCAGCCGCTGCTGTCCGTCCAGACTGAGCTGAACCTGCCGACGGCCACGGTCGAGATAGTAGTCTTGCCCCTGCTGCAGTTGCCGGGCAAGCTGCAGGGCCGCCTGGTAGGCTGCATGCTCTGCGCTGCTGTCTATGCTGCGAGTCAGAATCAGCGGGGTGCGCGCTTCGTCAATCAGCACGCTGTCGGCTTCGTCGATAATGGCAAAGCAGAGTCCGCGCAGCAGGCACTGGCCCAACCGGCCCTGCGCGGCGTAGGCCGATTCGAGCTGCAGGCGCAGCTGGTTGCGCTGATTGCCGAGCTGCATACGATCGCGCAGGTAATCGAAAGCGATCTGCTTGTTGGTGCAATACGTGATATCGCAGGCATAGGCGGCACGCCGATGCTCGGGGGCCATCTTCTCGGTGACATAACCAACGGTCAGTCCGAGAGCTTTGTAGAGCGGCGCCATGGCTTTTGCGTCACGTTCGACCAGGTATTCGTTGACGGTAATCACGTGCACCGGAATCCCGCCAAGGGCTGCGGTCGCCGCAGTCAGGGTTGCGGTCAGAGTCTTCCCCTCACCGGTTTCCATTTCGGCCAGGGAGCCGTTCAACATGGCCCAGCCGCCCATCAACTGGGAATCGTAATGTCGCACCTTGAGAGTGCGGAACGCCACTTCCCGGATCAGGGCAAACGCCCGCTGTGCCGGTTCGCCGGACAGCCCCTGGCTGCGCAGCTGATGACAGAGCCTGATCCGCAGCTGATCAAGTTGCGGCAGATCGTGATCTGACAACTCCTCACCGAAGCGGTTGATCGCGGCACACACTTTCGTCAGAGCATTCCGCCGATCGATCTGCAGACGTGCCAGCCGGCCCTGCAACGCGTCCACCGTCCGCTCAATCCGGTTGTCTTCGCTGTCAACCCGTTCGGGGTAACGACCGGAAAGCAGCCCGGGACGCATGGCCCCGGTCGATGTCAGCGCGGAACTAAACATAAAACTTCCTCAGGAAAAGCTGCTTGAGGCTGCGATACCATTGCAGCGCAAGCGGCATGCTTCCGTGTTCGAGCCGGACATGGACTCTGTCGCCGATCTGCGGATTGCTGATCTGCTGCGGCAGGCCTAACTCGAGTTGAAAATGACTTTCCAGGGCGCGCAAGCCGTCCGGATCATTGGGGTCAACCGGGATGGTTCCGCCCCCGGTCGTTCCCAGCGCCGCGGAGGGCAGCTTGAGATCGGCAGAGGGGACAATCCGCTGCCTGGATGTTGACAAGGCCAGTTCCGGCTGCTTGGCGAAGCGGAGTTCTATGTCACTCAAATGCTCGCGCACCAAACCGATATCAGCCTGGTTGACGACCGCGCGGATGGTCGGTTTTTGCGGGTCGAGAATATAGCCGAGGACCTCCCCCTGCTTGACGAAATGGCCGAGCAGGTTGCGCGCATCAGGCAGGATAAAACGTCCGGCACACGGGCTGCAGACCACCAGCTTTTCCTGTTTGGCCTGCTCCTGCCGGAGCTGCTCCCGGACCAACTCGATCTCATCAAGCAGCATTTTCCGCTCGACCCGTTCGTGCAGCGGTAGGGCGTTATAGGTCGCGTAAAGCTCTTCCAGGCGAGCCCGGATCACCTCAAACTGGGCTTCGAGAAACGGGTCAACGCCGCGCAGCAGCGGCGTGCCGGCTTTCACCACCTGTTCCGCCGGGGCAAGGATCTCGACGATTTCCAGGTCGGTTCCGGCACGCACTACGGCATCCTGCGGCAACCAGACGACCCCTTGAGTAGTCGTCCAGAGAGGCATCGGCCATGCGAAAACCACCAGCAGCAGAACCGCTCCGCCGCCGGTCAACAGGGCCAGCCGCGCACGCCCGTTGCGGGCCGCCGGACTGCCCAGGAAACGGGACAGGCTGCGCCCTGCCGGCAGCAGCAACAGGCTAATGACACCCCAGATGGCAATCAGGACGCCGATGATGAAGAACTTGTCGCTGACCAGCCAGATAAGGC